>CASFBD010000207.1 GCA_949292885.1 uncultured Bacillota bacterium | reverse complement strand
GATATTCAGAGGCTTCTGGATGGTTTCCTGGTTCAGGGATCAGTTTGCGCTGAACGAGAAGATAGAGGCTGAAAAACTGGGGGTGTCGGCTGAAAGGCTGTTGGACGAAAAGCTTGCTGCCGTACCTCTCGGTTGCAACGGTCTGATACTTCAGCCGTACTGGGGACCCGGACTCAAAACACCTCAGGCTAAAGGCATAATGATAGGTTTTTCGGATATACACACGCGACTTCACGTATACAGGGCTATTATTGAAGGTCTGGGTTACGCGCTTTTCGACGGACTCGAAAACCTGCAGAGACGTTCGAGAAACAAGATAACGAGGATAGCCGTCGCGGGCGGCGGATCGCAAAGCGATATAATCTGCCAGATAACCGCAGATATAATGGGAAGAGAGGTATACCGCGTGCAGACTTACGAGACGAGCGGTCTCGGCTGTTCTATAGTTGCGTTCAATGCTTTGAACTACTACAAGTCTATAGAAGAGGCCGTTTCGAAGATGGTCAGGGTAAAGGATACTTTCAAGCCTATTGAAGAAAATCATGCGAAGTATATGCAATTCTATAACAGGGTATACAAGAAGATATACGAAAGAAATCTTCCCATTTACAACGAACTCTACAAGATGATGGAAAAGGATCGTCTGTAAAGCTGAGACAAAACGGGAAAGAGAAATACGGTATTCATGTAACAAAAAAGGCAGCTGCAAAATCAATGGCAGTCGCCTTTTTTTGAGGTGTTGTATTATAAAAGTGAGAATTGTTGAATTAAACTTCTTTTGCTAAAGCGCCTTCAGCTACCGTTTTTTCGTAAGCGGCGAGCACTTCGCGGTTTATCGTATCGCGCGTTTCCGTATTCAGAGGATGAGCGATATCCTTGTATTCTCCGTCGGGAGTCTTGCGGCTGGGCATTGCGATAAACGGGCCTTCTGCTCCCTCGATCACTTTGATGTCATGAACGACAAAACAATCGTCGATGGTAATAGATGCAACCGCTTTTAACTTGCTGTCATCTTTTTTAACAAATCTGATGCGGACGTCTGAAATTTTCATTGGGTCATCCTCCTTATCCTTTTACGGTGAACTGTAATTACATTTTAATATATATTTTTTCATTTTTCAATAGTATTTCAAAAAAAGTTTGTAATTTTTTTGAAAATTTTTCCGCAGCGTTCATAAAACAGGAAAAATCCTTTTTTTTCGACATATAATGATTGCATGAAACGTAATTTTTGGCAAAAAACGCAGAAAATTTTTTTGATCGGAATAGGCGGGATCAGTATGAGCGGGCTGGCGCATTTTCTCGTTTCCCTGGGCTTCAGTGTATCGGGGAGCGATCTTAACGCCAATGCGCAGACGGCGCGTCTGGAACAGGAGGGAGTGCGTGTTTTTATCGGACACGATGCGTCCAATCTGGGCGATGCGCAGAAGGTCGTGGTCAATTCCGCTATCCCGCAGGATAATCCGGAGCTTACGGAAGCGCGCCGCCGCAGGATCCCCGTATACGGGAGGGCGGAACTGCTCTCGCTTGTGGCGGGATGTTTTGCTCATACGGCAGGGATCGCGGGCTGTCACGGTAAGACGACGGCAACGGCAATGTGCGCGCACGTGCTGGAACATTGCACGGGCAGCTGCAGTGCGCACATCGGCGGGGAGGATCTCGGGTACGGAAACTTTTTTCTCGGCGGGGAAAATTATTTTGTGACGGAAGCGTGCGAATATAAGGGCAATTTCCTGCACCTTCATCCGGAAATTGCTACAAGGACGAACAGCAGCTTGCGGAAGCATATCGCGCGTATGCGCGCAATGCACGCGAAGTGATCGTTTGCGGAGAGGACAGGATCGCGCGCGAGGTGGATTGCATGACTTTCGGACTCAGTGAGAGGTGCGATGTCTGCGCAAAGAGCATCCGCTCTTCAGGAGGAAAGTATTCGTTTGTGCCGAGCTTTTATGGGGAAAACTTTGATCGCGTTCGGCTGAACGTATACGGCAAGCACAATATTTACAACGCACTTGCGGCGCTTGCCGTGGCTTACAAGTTCGGTTTTCCCGTGCCGATCGCAGTCCAAGGGCTTGCAAAGTTCTGCGGCATCCGCCGCCGGTTCGAGCTTTTGGGCACGAGAGGGGGCGCACAATTCATTGCCGATTATGCCCATCATCCTCGGGAGATCGCTTCCGCATTGCAGACGGCAAAGGAAG
>CASFBD010000206.1 GCA_949292885.1 uncultured Bacillota bacterium | reverse complement strand
TGCTTGCCCCGCAAAAGACGCGCGACAGCCTGCTGCTGCCCATGAAACAGCTCTTTGTGCAAAAGAGCGAATACGCCGCAGAACACAAGGGCAAGGGAAGATTCCTGCCCGCGGGACAGACGACACAGATGATCGTAGGAGCATCCCCCGAAGCAGACGGACAGATCTTGCGGCTTTCGCAGGCGATGTACAGAAAATTTTCCCTCAAAAGAGTGTACTACTCCTCCTACGTCCCCGTGGTAAGACATTCCCTTCTGCCCGACACCTGCACGGGACTGCTGCGCGAACACCGTTTGTACCAGGCAGACTGGCTGATGCGCTACTACGGATTTTCCGCCGAGGAAATCGCAGGCGAGGGAGAAAACCTGCCGCAGGAATACGATCCCAAATGCGCCTGGGCACTGAAAAACCTGCAATGTTTCCCCGTGGAGGTCAACACCGCCCCCCTGGAAATGCTGCTGCGCGTCCCCGGCATAGGCACGCTGGGGGCGTACAAGATCATGAAGGCACGGAAATTCGGCACTCTGCGCTTTGAGGACCTTGGCAGAATGCGCATTGTACTCAAGCGCGCACAGCACTTTATCACCTGCGGCGGTAAATTTTACGGGAGCGAAAACACCGCCGCCGTGCGCCGCCTTCTGGCGCTGGAAGAGCATTCGCAGACCAGCGAACAGCTCTCCATGTTTTCCACGCTCGACACCTCGACGAGCGTTCTGACGGGGCAATTATGAACGTTTACGTTACAGACGGCAGCGAAAACTGCTTTTATACAGCCGTATTTTCCGCTTGCACGGACAAAGACTGCCTGGTCGTTTCCCGCTCCTTTCAGGTGCCGCTCGGTGCGGAGATCGTCTGCGTGCAGACGGAAGAGGAAAAGTCCTCCCGTGTAAAAAACAAACTTCTCCGATACGACAGACAATCGCTGAGCGACGTCGGGCTGATTTTGCGTTCCTGTCTTTCCTGCCGCGAGATGACCGCACTGCGGTATATCCGCCGCATCGTACAGGAGCGTGCACCCGTGCGTGACAGGCGCGCGGATGCGGATGTCGCCGCCGCATTGGATGTTCGCGGCAAAGTAACGTTGGAAACGCACCGTCTGAAAGGATTTCTGCGGTTCATGGAGGGCGCGAACGGCGTCTGGTACGCCCCCTTTTCTCCTGACAATGACGTGCTTGACCTGCTCCTGCCCCATTTCCTGCGCCGGCTGGGAGAACAGCCCTTTGTCATACACGACGTGTCCCGCCGCAAAGCGGCACTCTGGAACGGAAAGGATTGCGTGATCGTGCAGACGGACGAAAAAGTTGACGTGCCCCTCTCCCCCGACGAAGAAAATTTTCAGTCGCTATGGAAACAGTATTACCAAAGCGTAAACATTGTCCAGCGCCCGCACGAAAAACAAATGAAAGGATATATGCCCGTGCGGTATTGGAAATTTCTGCCCGAGAAAAACGGGCGCCCTTTTTAACGCCCCGTACACATTTTCGCACACCTGCAATACGGGCGGTTTTGGCCGAAAAAATACGAACGTATTACAAAAATAACGCCACCGCAAAATTTGCAGTAGCGTTATTTTTTTCACGCGCGGCGTTTTTTACATTCCCGCGTCTTCAAACAGGCGCTTGAAATCGTTGTTTTTAAGGATAAGGCGATCGAAAAGCTGGTACCCCACTTCCGTTTTGAGATTATTTTTTTCATCGATCCAGGTCACTACGTCCTGTTTTGTAAAATGATCGGGAAAGGCACAATAATACTCGCAGAACGTATAGACGGATTGCAAAAGATTGATGTCGCGGGCAACCTTGGCGTTGGTATTGACTCCATTGTAATATCCCGTCCAGATATTGTAGTAATAAGAGAGGTTTGCAATATCCGGGTAAGTCCCCTTCAGAAAAAGTTTACGCAGAACGTTGTTTTGTTCTTTCAGCTCTTTTTTCTGTTCGGAAAGACTGGTGCTGACATCTCCCACGGCAGCTTCCGCCATATCGTGAATGAGGAGCATATCCAAAACCTCTTTCTTGCAATACCCTT
>CASFBD010000205.1 GCA_949292885.1 uncultured Bacillota bacterium | reverse complement strand
ATCGACGACAACGTAACAACGTATTTTGATCAGAAAAAGAAAGATTTCCGCGAAGATCTTCTCTCTTCTCTTTCCTCCCTCAACGTCTGCTCCAAGAAGGGGCTTTCGGAAATGTTCGATTCGACCATTGGAGCGCGCTCCGTGTATATGCCTTTCGGCGGCAAGAAACAGCTGACGCCTGCTATCGCCATGGCTGCGAAGATCTGCGGCGGTGAAACGGACGTTGCCACCGTCTCCTCGTACGGGTATTGCTCCGCACTGATGAGCGACAGCCCGTTTACGGGTTCTGTTTACAGCATCGTCACTTCCATCGCAAAACTGATTGCGAGCGGCTGCGATTACGACGCCATTCGTCTAACATTCCAGGAATTTTTCATGCGCCTGAACCGCGATCCCAAACGTTGGGGCGTTCCGCTGTCCGCGCTTTTGGGCGCACTGTATGCGCAGATCGGACTGGGACTGGGCGCCATCGGCGGCAAGGACAGCATGAGCGGTACCTTTGAGAATATCGACGTTCCTCCCACGCTTATCTCCTTTGCGTTGGCACCCGCTAAGGCAAGCGAACTCATCACCAACGTTCTTTCCGAAAGCGGTAAAAAGCTGTACTGGATCCCCATGCACAAGGATTTCAGCAAGATCCCCGATTTCAGGGAACTTGCCGATATGTACCGCGAGATCCATAAGAATATTCTCAGCAAAAATATCCGCTTTGCTACGGTCGTGGAAAACGGCGGGATTGCTTCCGCCATTGCCAAATCTTGCCTTGGAAACGAACTTGGATTCAGGTTTGAAGGGGATGCGGATTGTTTGCTCTCCGAACATTACGGCGAGATCATCGTATCATTGGAAGATCCCGACAGCCTGCATTGTCCCAAGATCTTTGTCGGCGAGACGACGGAAAAAGACTTTACCTACGACAAGGAGAAGGTTTCTCAGGAAGAGGCAGAAAGCGCTTTCTGCGGAACACTGGAAAATGTTTTCCCCAACCATGCTTCCGCATCAGGGAAAGCCAGGGACGTGGACTTTAAAACCAAGGAACGTTATACAAATATTTCTACAAAAACCGCAAAGCCTCGCGTGTTTATTCCTGTATTCCCCGGAACCAACTGCGAATTGGATACGGCGCGTAAGTTTACTCTTGCGGGGGCGGAATGCGACGTTGTCGTCGTCAAAAACCGTTCTGCGGCGGACATCGAAGAGAGCGTCTGTGCGATCAGCAAAGCAATTTCCAGCGCAAACATCATTGCTTTCCCGGGAGGATTTTCGGGCGGCGACGAGCCGGACGGGAGCGGCAAGTTTATTGCTACAACCTTCCGCAATCCGCGCATTGCCGAACAGGTGATGAAACTGCTCAACGAACGCGACGGGCTTATCCTCGGTATCTGCAACGGATTCCAGGCGCTCATCAAACTCGGGCTTGTACCGTACGGCGAGATCCGTCCGCTCACGGCTTCCAGCCCCACGCTGACGTATAACAATATTTCCAGGCACGTTTCCACTCTCGTGGATATTCGCGTGGCGTCCGCTAAGTCACCCTGGCTGTCCGCCTGCAAGGTCGGCGATGTATTTACTGTTCCCGTTTCGCACGGCGAGGGCAGGATCGTTGCTCCTTTTGCCGAATTGGAAAAGATGGCTGAAAACGGACAGATCGCTACACAGTACTGTGACCTTTCGGGGAAACCTACCATGGAATATCCTTATAACCCCAACGGCTCCGCCTGGGCGATCGAGGGGATCACTTCTCCCGACGGAAGGGTGTACGGCAAGATGGGCCATACCGAACGCACGGGCAAAAATCTGTATAAAAACTATACGGGCAATTTTGATATGAAGCTGTTTGAAAGCGGCGTCAAATATTTTAAGTAAAAAAGAGAACCGCACCTTTCGTCTGGAAGGTGCGGTCAAAACAAAAGGCATCCGTTAAACGGATGCCTTTTGTTTTAAGATTTGGTGAATTATACTATTAAGTGCAACAGTAGAAGAAAAAAAAGGAGTTCATACAAATCTGTGGTAAAATAGAGTTGCAAAACCAAAATTTACTACAAAG
>CASFBD010000204.1 GCA_949292885.1 uncultured Bacillota bacterium | reverse complement strand
CGAAAACATGAAAGAACTTGCAAAATAACGGGTGCGTTCCCGATAAAACGCAACATAATTAAGAAGGAGATTCATGAAAATGGATAAAAAAGTAAGGACCGGCGTGATCGGCTGCGGCGGCATCGCAAACGGCAAACATATGCCTGCGGAAAAGCGCAATCCCGCGGCGGAAATGGTGGCTTTCTGCGACATCATCGAGGCGCGCGCGCTCAAAGCGCGGGAAGATTACGGCACGCCCGAATGCGCCGTGTATACCGACTATAAAGAGCTTTTGAAGGATAAGAGCATCGACGCAGTGCTCGTTCTCACCCCCAACTGCTCGCACTGCGAGATCACCGTTGCGGCGCTGAATGCGGGCAAGCACGTTCTGTGCGAAAAGCCGATGGCAATGAACTACGCGGAGGCGAAACAGATGCTCGCCGCGCGCGACCGTTCGGGAAAGGTGTTGACCATCGGGTATCAGAACAGGTTCCGCAGCGATTCCATGTACCTCAAACAGCTGGCGGACAAGAATTATTTCGGTGAAGTGTACTATGCGGAAGCCATTGCGATCCGTCGCCGCGCCGTTCCCACGTGGGGCGTGTTCATCGACCAGCAGAAACAGGGAGGCGGACCGCTTATCGACATCGGCACCCACGCGCTCGATCTCACGCTGTTTGCCATGAACAACTACGAGCCCGCTTATTGCGTAGGCAAGACGTTCCATAAGCTCAACAAAAACACGCAGACAGGAAATATCTGGGGAGATTGGGACACCGAGCGCTTTACCGCGGAGGACAGCGCGTTCGGGTTTGTCGTCATGAAAAACGGCGCGGTCATCTATCTCAAATCCAGCTGGGCGCTGAACATGGCTGATCCGAAAGAGGCGATCACCACCATCTGCGGCGAAAAGGCGGGCGCGGATATGCTGGACGGTCTGCGCATCAACACCATTCTCGAAGGCAAACAGGTCATGATCAAGCCCGACCTTTCGGGCGGGGCGGTCGCGTTCTTTGAAGGGACGGGCGGCGGCAATCCCGAGGACCTCGAATCCACCTGTTTCACGAACGCCATTCAGGGCAAGGGTAAACTGTACGTCACAGCCGATCAGGCGGCAGTCGTCACGCACATTCTCGAAGGAATTTATAAGTCTGAAGAGACGGGTAAACCCTATTATTTTGAGGACTGAGGTGAAATATGAAAGTTACGATCGTTTGCGAACATAACGGTTCTATGGATTCGGAAGCAGGGAAAAGAGCGTATCCCGAGGGACTGAACGAGTGTCTCTCCGGAATTTTTGGTGAAAAAAACGAAGTGACGCTGCTCCGTTCGGATGACCAGGGAGTGCACGGACTGACGGACGAAGTTCTGGAAGGAACGGAAGTGCTCGTTTGGTGGGGACACTGGTATCACGGTGCCGTGGACAGTGAACTTGTGGAAAAGATCGCAAGCCGCGTCCAGCGCGGAATGGGTATGATCTTTTTGCATTCTGCACACGATTCCAAGCCTTTCAAGAGACTGCTCGGCACTTCCTGCTCGCTCGTTTGGAGAGAGGCGGGAGAATTTGAGAGGCTTTGGTGTGTCAATCCCACGCATCCCATTGCGCGCGGCTTGCAGACCATCGACATCCCGCATGAAGAAATGTACGGGGAACCTTTCGATATTCCCACGCCCGACGAACTTGTCTACATCGGCTGGTTTGAGGGCGGAGAAGTGTTCCGCGGCGGCTGTGTGTTTTTGCGCGGCAGGGGGAAGATCTTCTATTTCAATCCCGGCCACGAAACGTATCCCACGTACAAACTGCCCGATGTGCGCCGCGTTTTGCAGCAGGCGTGCGAGTACGTTGCTCCGCAGGGGGAGATCGTGGAAAAGATCTGTTGCCCCAATCGCAAAGAATTTTCTTTTAAAAAATAAGTTTTAAAGATTTGTGCACACTGCGTACTGAGTAAAAAACATAGCCCGCCGCAATTTTGCGGCGGGCTATGTTTAATTGGCGCTTTAGCATAAATAAACCCCCAGTTTTACTGGGGGAAGGCAAAAGAACTTCAGTAAATAAAAACCTCTGTGTTATAATAGTGAAGGTTTGGCG
>CASFBD010000203.1 GCA_949292885.1 uncultured Bacillota bacterium | reverse complement strand
ATCGCGGCTTCCCTTAACCTTACGGAAAACATGAGTCTTGCGCTCGATTACCGCATGTCCGGCTTGAGCTATCCCGAGATAGCGAAACAGCTTTCCAGAGCGGTAAGCACGGTATACGAATACTTCGAGAAAATGCGCGCGAGGTATTCCGCCATATACGGATAACAGCGTAAAAGTCCCATGTCCTATCTGTACATAACTTTTTCAAAAATCTTTTCAAATAGGAAAAAAGCCTTCCTATTTGACGGATATGATGTGGAAAAACAAACGAAAAACTTTTTCAAAGTGGCAAGAAACCTTGCCTCTTTGGAGTGTACCCTCTCAACGAAAGGAGAAAGCGAGGGTCAACCTGTCGGAAATTCCGACAAGTACAATCTATCCGCAAAAGGAGGAAACAGCCATGCAAAAATCGCTTATACATCTGCTGTACACGGGCTTCACATAGGCATTGCAAAGCGATGATCTGCCAAACAACCGTAACAAAGAATGAGAAACGAATAAGAACCGGTGCGCTCTTATTCCGACAGCAAGACTGCGTTTTTCATTCCCGACAAAGCAATTTGAAAGGAGTTAAAAATGCAATCGAACTGTTCGAGAAAAGAAAGAATAACCGTCCGTGAGGAACTCATAGGCGGTAAAAGATATATCGTTGTCAGTCATTATGCAGGCAAGAAGGATTTCAAAAAAACCATCTGCGATCACGCTTTCAGACAAACGTTTGCAGAAACCGATCACCCGACAGACTGACCGCACGGGCGGCTTGATGTTTTGTGTGTTTTGCCGTATAATAAAAGCACACCGAATAAAAAGCCGCTTCGATTCAGAGGAGTAAAAGAAATGACATCGAAGCAAAACAACAAAGACTACATCGTCGGCATGTATGTAAGACTTTCCCGCGACGACGAACGCGCGGGCGAATCGCTGTCCATCGAGAACCAGAAGGCAATCCTGAACGAATACATAGAAAAGCAAGGCTTCACTCTTTACGATATCTATGTGGACGACGGCATTTCGGGCACGACATTCGACCATACCCGCTTCGCTGCACCTATGGAACACTTCCGTTCTCCGCACGCTCTTGGATAATCCGGCTTATATCGGAACTCTGGCGCAACACAGGACTACCACCGTTTCCTACAAGAACCATAAGTGGCAACGGCGGCCGAAAGAAGATTGGATCGTGATAGAAAACGCACATGAACCCATCATACCCAAAGAGTTATGGGACAGAGTCAAAGAGGTGGAAGCTTCGGTCAGCCATGGCAAACATACCAAACGCGGCTATATGCATCCGCTTTCCGGATTAATGTTCTGTGCGGACTGCGGACAGAAGATGAAAATATCCCATTCCAAAAAACTGTTGAAAGACGGAAAGGAATATGATTGCGAGTGCTATATCTGCCGCACCTTTGCAAACCTCGGCAAAAACTACTGTACGACGCACGCCATTCAGCGAGCAGACATCGAGGCGCTCGTGCTTGCGGATATTCGCTCGAAACTTAATTTTGTTTTGGAGAACGAAGCGGCAGCGAGGGAAGAGTTCCTGAAAGGCAGGGCAAAGCGGACGGCTGCGGCAAGAGCCGCCGACAACAAACAGCTCAAAGCCAAGCGCAAACGCATGGAAGAATTGGATGCTCTGATTCAGTCTGCGTTTGAAGATAAAGTCTTAAAGAAAATGCCCGAAAGCCTCTGCAATTCCCTGTGCGAAAAATATCAGGCGGAGCAGGAAACACTGAAAGCCGAGATAAGCGCATTGGAAAAGAAATTGCAGGAAGAGAGCAAGGACGAGGCGGACGTCGAGGAGTATATCCGGCGCATCAAACTGTACGGCAGTTGTCCCGAACTGACGCGGGAAATGTGCCTGCAACTGATTGAGTTTATTACAGTCGACGCAAAGACGGAACGCAATAACCGTTGGCACGCTCCCGCACCGCGTAACATTCATATCTATTACAAGCTGATAGACAAAGAACAAGCTAAAACAAGCGAAAATTAAACGTTACATTCCATTTTGTACGCAATATAAGGAATGCGGCGTTTCCGGCGAAGTGGTCATGCTCTGGGACGGGCATTCGGGGGATAA
>CASFBD010000202.1 GCA_949292885.1 uncultured Bacillota bacterium | reverse complement strand
AATTTCTCTCAAACTAAAAGGAATGAGCCCGGTGCAATACCGAACTCATTCCCAAACAATTTAATTAAATTTTTGTCCAAATTTTGGGGTTCACTTCAGACGGCAGTCCCCTTTTTTATCAAACATTCATTATTCGGGAAAAAGCTCCGAAATTACCGCAATCCTCATAGGGAATGTTTAAAGAGTGTAGCGTACAATACTTTGCCCGTAAAGTCTTGTGTTTTACAAAGCATGAAAAGAAAATGATAACAAAAATGTTCTCTGTCGTTTTATACCGGTGTTGAAATAAAGCGGAATTGAAAAACAGATTTTTCATTGTTTGCTTTTTCATATTTTATTCAAACAGAAAAAATATTATATAATTTCATAAAAAATGTTGAATTTGGCAGGCAAATATGATATGCTATTTGTAATACGGAATATACCGCCGAAAAAGGAAAACAAAAGGGAGGGACAAAGACTATGCCATTGGTAGCGGCAAAATGTACGCAATGCGGCGCGAACATCGAAGTGGACGCAACGCGCGAAGCGGGGATCTGCCCGCACTGCGGAACTGCGTATATAACGGAGAAGGCGATCAACAACTATCACTATCATACAAATATCAATGCAACCGTCACGCAGACAACAAATGTCAACGCGCGGACGGTACATATGCACCAGGATGAGATCAACCGATTTTTTGTGATCGAGGACGGTACGCTCGTCAAATACAACGGGAAGCTGAAAAAGATCAAAGTTCCGGAAGGAGTGATTGCGCTGGGAGATCACGTTTTTTCGGAGATCGATTACGATGAGGTGATCCTCCCCTCCACACTTCTTTCGATCGGCGAAGGAGCGTTTTCGTTTGACATTAACAAAAAGCGCCGCGGCAAAGTTGTGCGCAAGATCGATCTTACGGCTTGTACGGCGCTAAGTAAATTGCAAAGCGAAGCACTTGCCGATGAAACGGTTCCCGTCCTGATTTTGCCGAAATCCTTGCAATCGGTTGCGGAAGGGGCGTTTGCGCCGGGACAGGTGCTGTGCGGAGAAGAAAGCGCCTCTGCACTCCGAAAAAAAATCGGAAAGGGTTATCGCAACAATACGGTTTTTACCCGATCGGAATATACCGGGCCGTCCTGCGAATACAAGAATCTGTTGCTAGGAGGGTTCCGCAGGCTTGGCAAAACGGAGGACGGGTACATCTATGTCGTGTATGCGGACGGCGTATGTATTTGCAGTTATGACGGCAAGATCAACAGTCAGACAGAGCTTTGCGTGCCTTCCAAAGTGGATGGGGATCGCGTGGTGCAGCTCAGCCTGTATTTTTATCGGCAGGCGATGGGCGCGAATTCTTTGATTCTGCCCGAAGGGATCACGGAAATCCCCGATTACGCTTTGGCGAATCTGGGCGGAATTAACAGACTGGAGTACGTCTTTGTTCCCAAAACCGTTACAAAGATGGGCAAAGCTGCCATGGCGTTTAAAGAATCGACGGAAGAAGGAACGATCGAGTTCGAGCCGGGCTGTTCTCTGAAAGAGATCGGCGAAGAATATTATTTTTTTTCGGGGACAAAAATTATCAATCCTCCGACGCTGCCGGCGGTGTTGCCGTCCGGAGAAGGGGACGATCGGATCGTGACCGTCCGCGTGGAAAAGGGCGTAACGGTGAATGTGCAGGTTTACAAGTTCGACTCCCGAAAAGCCAAGAGGGACAATCAGTCGGCAGAAGCGATCCTGGATCCGAAGGTAGCCTACATCCGAAGCGGTTTTACAAAAGTTTTTTTGTCGTTGAAAGCGGGCGAAGAAAAGAGCGTTGCGATCGGCAATGCGACAGAAGCCTATCTTGTATACGGGTATCACAGGTGTCTCAAAGCCGTTCCGAATAAGGGAAAACACGTAACATTTACCTTAAAAAAGGGATTGTTCGGAATAAAAGTTAAAACAGAAATTTCCGATTCGTAAAAAATTATAGAAAAAAAGTGGTCAGTTCTTTTTGTTCTGACCACTTTTTTTCTATCAAGCAAAAACCACCGGCTATGCCGGTGGATAAAAGGAAAACGACACAGGCTTTAGCAGCAGAAAGAAGCAGGTATACAAAAAAACT
>CASFBD010000201.1 GCA_949292885.1 uncultured Bacillota bacterium | reverse complement strand
ATCCTTTTCAAACGGTTTTCTTCCCGCGTAAAAAAGCCCGCCAATGCGGAAAACGGAAAAAGGCGCGGCGATAAGCCGCGCCTTTTATTTCAAAAAAATCCCGAGTTTGATCTGTAAGCCGAGTTCTGTCGTGTACGGTCATCTATCTGGTCGCATCGTCACCGATGCGCTCTAGCGATATTCACGGCAAACGCCGGGCGAGCAGCCCATACGGCGTTTACCCAATCTTGCACCGGACGGGGTTTACACAGCGCGCCGCGTTACCGCGGCACCGGTGAGCTCTTACCTCCCCTTTCCATCCTTACAGGAAAACCTGCGGTCTGTTTCTGTTGCACTGTCCTTGAAGTCGCCTCCACCGGACGTTATCCGGCGTCCTGCTCTGCGGTGCTCGGACTTTCCTCACGGCTTTCGCCGCGCGACCGTATGATCAACTCGGGATATGTTTCATATTATATCTTTTCAAAGAAAGTTTGTCAAATCTTTTTTCAGATATTGAAGTACTTGCCCCTTGCGCAAAATACTTGTGTTTTGTAAAAAAAAAGTATATACTATATACGTAGTAATTTGGCATTCAACCAAATTCATTGTTCTGAAATCAATTTTTTTTCGGAGATATATGAAATGAAGAAGACAAAAATCGTATGCACCATGGGCCCCGCCTGCCGCAACGAAGAGACCCTCACCAAAATGGTCCGCGCCGGCATGAACGTCGCGCGCCTGAACTTCTCGCACGGCGATTACGAAGAACACAAAAAAAACATAGAACTTCTCAAATCCCTGCGCGAAAAGCTCCACGTTCCTCTGCCCATCATGCTGGACACCAAAGGGCCCGAACTTCGTATTCGCTCCTTTAAAAATCACAAGATTACCCTGAAAGAAGACGACGATTTTACCTTTACCATCGACGAAATAGAAGGCGATCAGAGCCGCGTTTCCGTTTCCTATAAGGGCATCGTCAACGACCTCGTTCCCGGGGACACCATTTTGCTGAACAACGGACTTCTCGTCTTTAAAGTCGTTGCTGTAGACGAGAAAAACGTTAAAACAAAAGTCGTGATCGGCGGAGATCTCTCCGACAAAAAGAGCATGTTCTTCCCCGACAAAACTCTCAGCCTTCAGTACCTGAGCGAACAGGACAAAAAAGACATTTTATTCGGCGTAGAACAGGGCATCGATTTCATCGCCTGTTCCTTCACTTCCAAGGCGCAGGACATCATCGACATCCGTAAACTTCTGGAAGAGAACGGAAACCCTGACATCGACCTGATCGCCAAAATCGAAAGCCGCAGCGGCGTGAACAACATCGACGAGATCCTCAGCGTAGCCAACGGAATTATGGTTGCACGCGGCGACCTCGGCGTCGAGATCCCCTTTGAAGAACTGCCCCAGATCCAGAAAATGCTCATCGACAAATGCCGCCTTGCAGGCAAGCGCTGCATCACCGCAACGGAAATGCTCGAATCGATGATCAACCAGCCCCGCCCCACCCGTGCCGAGATCTCCGACGTTGCCAACGCCGTATACGACGGCACCAGCGCCGTAATGCTCTCCGGGGAAACGGCGGCGGGAAAATATCCCGTCCAGGCAGTAGAAGCCATGGCCAAGATCTGCGTGGAAACGGAATCTCATCTGGAAAACAAATATGCGGATAAAAAGTTCACCATTCAGAACCCCTCCGACGCACTTTCCCATTCCGCCTGCGTCCTCGCCGAGGACATCGGCGCCAAAGCAATCGTCGTCTGCTCCCGTTCGGGCGGCACGGCAAGACTCGTTTCCAGATTCCGCCCGAAAATGGACATCGTCGGCATGACCGTAGAACCGCAATCCTACCGTAAACTCGACCTGTCCTGGGGTGTCATTCCCGTCATGAGCGAGGAATTTACTTCCATCGACGTCCTCTTCTACCATGCAAAGCGCGCGGCCGAAAAACTCGGGCTCGTCAAGAAAGGCGACCGCATCGTCATCACGGGAGGAAACCCCAACGGAAAATCAGGCAACTCTAACGTCATCAACATCGAAAACATTTAATTTAAATAATCATCCACGTGCAAAGCACGTGGTTTTTATTTTTCGGGCATAGCCCTTGTTCACTGGCGTAACGCAAATGCGTTTTTTAGTTGGCCTGCCAGC
>CASFBD010000200.1 GCA_949292885.1 uncultured Bacillota bacterium | reverse complement strand
GTCAAGGACAATTCTTTGTGCCATTTCGCGTATATCGTTAAGAACTATCGCCTCTATATCCTTCGCCTGTATAAAGTGCGAGAAACAGTACGCTTTCCCAATTCTCATATGATTGCCGCAGTTAAAATTAAAATCTATCTTCCCGTTTCGGTTGATATAATTCAGCTTCATTTTTCCGCCACAATCGGCGCAAAACAAGAAGCCCGACAGCGGATGCGTATATCCTCGCTTGGTCTTTCTGCCTTGCGCAACGGATTTCTCTACTTCACGTACTTTATCCCATAGCTCCTGCGTTACGATAGCTTCGTGCGTATTGTGAACCACAACCCACTCGTTTTCGTCTTTCTTATACCTCTTATGGTTTTTGTACGAAACAGAACTCCATCGTTGCTGTACCATATGTCCCAAGTAAGTAGGGTTGTTCAAAATGCTGTTTACCGCGCAGAAAGACCATAACCCCATGTTTTCTTTTCGCCCCACTATTCCGTACTTCTCCATACTGTAACGACTGGGATTCAATATCCCTTCGGCATTGAGAGCATCCGCTATCCTATGCGGGCTTAATCCGCTTGCCCGCATTTCAAAAATCCTTTTCACGACTGCGGCAGCTTCTTCGTCAATTATCGGTGTCTTCTTTTCGGTATCGCTCTTCACATAGCCGTAAGGGGCTTTTCTTGCATGGTATTTCCCCTCTCGTGCATTCGTCTTTAACACGGCTCTAATCTTTTTGCTGGTATTCGCGGCATGCCACTCGTTGAAAACGTTCATGATCGGCATCATCTCCATTGCGCCGCTGTCACGGTTTTCCGTATCCACGTTATCCTGTATGGCGATGAATCGAATACCGAATGCGGGAAAGACATAATCCACGTACTGCCCGACCTCGATATAGTTCCTGCCGAAACGGGATAAATCCTTTACGATGATCGTATTTATGATGCCCGTTTTTGCATCATCCAGCAATCTCTGAACTCCGAGGCGTTGGAAAGTAGTACCCGACACGCCGTCGTCTATGTACTCGTCGTGGATCTCGAACCCGCGTTCTTCGGCATATTTCTTGAGCATTGTCCTTTGGTTGTCTATTGACACCGATTCGCCCTGACGTTCGTCCTCTTGGGAAAGCCTGTAATACAATCCCGCTATGTAGTGTTTCTGTTTCATACGTCACCTCTCGTTTTTGTAACTCTGTTTCATTGCAAGCGTTTCCATTGTTTTTCCGAAATCCTTGTCTCCGCGGAAATATCTGCGGACGTAGTATGTCTGCCTGCCCACGTTTCTCCTTTTGCTGATCGACGGAGAGAAGACATAACATTTCTTCTCGTATTCCTCTGTGTTTTGGAATTTTTCAATTGCATTGGTTTTCATATTGTTTTTACTCCTGTTTGAAATGGTTTTTTATTTTGTTTTACCTTTCGGCAGAGCGGAACCAAACGGTTGCGGCCATTCAATGGCTTAAAAATTTCTTGTACGGCTTGCTCTGTCAAGGAACAAGAAAATATTTTGTGTCGCAATCTTTTGTTTCATTGTCCTCCGCAAAATGTTTTCCCTTGACAGGGCGGGCGCAACCGTTTACGCTCCACAGGCGAAAGGTAAATTCAATTGACCTTCGGCATTTTCTCTATAACTTCCGGACTTGCCTTTCCCATGACCTCGCCGTCTGTCATGCACAGGAAATCATCCGCAAGGATTGCTTTTCTGTCATCTATTCCGTATGAAGCGAGAATATCTTCGTCTATTACGTCGGAAACGAAATATGTTGGCAGCTTCCCGCCGTAAATGATTCTCTCGCCCGACTTCTCTATGTACTTCATCAGATAGCCGAGTGAATGCTGCACTTCCTGCGAAGAGTCTAGTACTTTAAAGTCGTTGCGACCGTATCGTTCGAGAAAGTATGTGTTCTGGTGTGCCGTCTGCATACGGTGGTCTTTGGTGTTGTAATCTTTTGTTTCAACTATCTCTCCGACCATGCCTTCGAGCGGGATATAGAATATCCCATGGAAGTGTAAGCGGTTTGTATCTCCTCCTCGCTCCCATACGCCGATATGTTTCCAGCCTTTACGACTTACAAGGTGTTTGAGCGTGTTCCTGAGCGATTTTCTAAAACTCTCTTCCGTATGCTTTTCGTCCGAAAAGGTGAAAGTGCAAAAATAGTTCCATTCTCTCTGCAAATTCACTTTTTTGCTTAGACGCACTTTTCG
>CASFBD010000199.1 GCA_949292885.1 uncultured Bacillota bacterium | reverse complement strand
AAATGTATGTGTTTCAACCCTTTCCGTCCTGTTCTCGACATAGCGCAGAACAACCGCACCCACAGAAAAATTGCCGTCATCGACGGCAAAGCCGCCTTTACGGGCGGAGTGAACCTCGCAGACGAATATATCAACGAAACACACCCGTTCGGAACGTGGAAGGACACGGGGATCCTGGTGCGCGGCAGAGTGGTGCAGAATTTTACGACAATGTTCCTTCAGCTGTGGGCACTGCGCGGCGAAGAAGATGATTACACAAAATACCTCTCCGATTCTCCGGCGGGAGACATTCTTTGCACGGCATTCAGCGATGCACCGCGCGCCGAAGAGGGAAATATCTGCGAAAATCTGTATCTGAAAATCATCTATAACGCAAAAAAATATGTCTATATCAATACGCCCTACCTTATTCTGGACGGAGAAATGCGCCGAGCCCTCATCAATGCGGCGCAATCGGGCGTAGACGTACGCATCACCGTTCCGAACATTCCGGACAAAAAATATGTGTTCGCCGTGACAAAGGCGTTCTATTCGGAACTCGTCAAGGAAGGCATCAAAATCTATCGCTACACTCCGGGATTCCTGCACGCAAAGAGCATCGTCAGCGACGATAAAGTCTGTATCATCGGCTCAACAAATATGGACTTCCGAAGCTTTTATATGCATTTTGAATGCGACCTTCTCTTTTTCAACGAAAAGGTATGCGCGGCTTTGTATCACGATTATCTGGAAACGTGCGAACAAAGCCACCTTGTCACCGAAAGCGAGATCAAGGACAAACTCCACAGTCTTATCTACCGTTCCGTTCTTCGCTTTTTTGCGCCGATGATGTAACAAATCTCACCATACGTACCCTTATTTTCTCGACAAATCCATGAAAAACACCCCCATCAAATTTATTGCCTGCGACCTGGACGGAACGCTGCTCGACCCGCAGGGAAACCTTCCGCCCGGCATATTTGAAACCATCGGAGAATTATATAAAAAAGGAATTCTGTTCTGCCCTGCCAGCGGAAGACAGCTGACTGCTCTGGAAAAGATGTTTGCCCCCGTCGCGGACAAGCTCCTGCTTCTTGCTGAAAACGGTGCGATCGTAGCGGAAAACGGCAGAATCCTGCACATGGAGAGTCTTCCGCACGGCGACATCCTCCTCGCACTCCAATCCGTAAGCCGTCTGCCGCACGTACATCCCCTTCTCTGCACGCCCGAATGCGCCTATTACCAGTCGGAAGAACAGCCCTTTCTCTCTTTTGTGGAGGCTTCCTACATCTCCAACGCCAAGGGAAATCTTGCAGAGATCGCCGACAGAGAAAAGGTGTGCAAGATCGCCGTGTACGACGAACTCGGGCCCGAAAACAACGGCATGAAAGTTCTGCCCCGCGCCCTGCCCAACCTGCGCATCATTCAGTCGGGCGGCAACTGGCTGGACATCTCCGTCAAAACGACAGACAAAGGGAACGCCGTGCGCTTTATACAAAAACAATACGGCTTTTCCAAAGAAGAATGCGTCGCCTTCGGCGATCACATGAACGATTACGAAATGCTGCTTGAATGCGGACATCCGTATGTCACGGAAAACGCCTATCTGCCTTTGAAAGAAAAGATAGGAAAATGCGTCCCTTCCAATGCCGAACATGGTGTTTTACAAGCCCTGAGGCTCATTTCAGAAGGAAACCTGCCCTGAAAGATCCGCTTTTTGGCTCACAAAATTGTCCTTTTTCTTTCGATCCGAAAAGCCGGCTCTTTGCCCGGCAAATACACTTTCGGAGGAATTACTATGAAAAAATTCATTTGTATCGGACTTTGCATCGCTCTGATCGTATGTTTTTTTGCGCCGTTGACGGCCTGTTCCGAAAGCACTCAAAATCCGTCAAGTCAATATCAGAAAGAAATTGAGGAGCTCCGGAAGCAGCTTGAAGAGCAACAACAGAAGATCGATGACCTGCAACAGGAAAACAATGACTTCAAAAAGCAACTTGCCGACATCGAGTTCCAAAGAAATGCCCCGTACGGGACTTTTTGCTCGCTCGAAACAGCGTACGACCTCGGGTATCTCACCAAAGACGATCTGATGTGTATCGCCTCAATTCAAAATGAATGGTCAGGCAACAGTGACGAAAGCGATCAAACTCAAATTCCTGAAGAAGTTTCGCGGGAAATTCGTGAAACCGCGGCTTATTCGTGCCGTACCAACGCTCACTCTCCCATTCCGCAAGCAGATTATGAAGATATTTTCATCG
>CASFBD010000198.1 GCA_949292885.1 uncultured Bacillota bacterium | reverse complement strand
ATCCAGGCGGTAAAGATGTGCAAGGAAAACGATTACGACATCATTCTGATGGACGTTATGATGCCCTCGCTGGACGGTTTTTCCGCAGTCAAGGAGATCCGCAAGAGCAAGGACATCCCTGTCATTATGCTTTCTGCGCGGGGCGAGGAATATGACAAGCTGTTCGGGTTTGAAGTGGGGGCGGACGATTACGTCACCAAGCCTTTTTCGCCCAAGGAAGTGATGGCGCGCATCGCTGCCGTTACCAAGCGTCATAAGGCCGGTTCGCCCGCTTCGCGTGAGACGCTGCAGTTTGAGGGGCTGGAAATAGATATGAAGGGCAGAAATGTTTTTGTAGACGGCAAAAAGCTGGATCTTACGCCCAAGGAATACGAACTTCTCTTTTATCTTGTCAAAAATAACGGGATCGCTCTGTCGCGCGAAAAACTTCTTTCCGACGTGTGGGGATTCGACTTTTACGGTGACGACAGAACGGTGGACACCCATATCAAGATGCTTCGCGGCAGTTTGGGCGAGTACCGCAAGTTCATCGTTACGCTCAGGGGGTTGGGTTACAAATTTGAAGCATGAGCAAAATCAGGCATTTGCACAGCATAAATTTTATTCTGTGGCTTAGTTTCCTTATTTTTGCGGCGTTCATCATCATGTTCACCTGGGTGTTTCAGACCACCCTTTTAAAGGTCTTTCTCAGTAAACAGATGTCGGACGATCTGAATTCCTTCGGCAAAGTTGCATACGAAAGGCTGCGCATAGAGTTGCCCGTGCAGGAGAATATGCAGGACATCGAGCGCTGTGTGGAAACGCTGCAGAGCAACGACCGCGCCGCTACCGTGTATCTGTTTGCGGCAGATGCGCAGATCCTGTTTCCTGTTTCGGAAGGCGAGGAAGTGTATTCCTTTTCCGTGCCCGAGGAGGACAACGGAACCATCCTTTCGTCCGAGCAGATCGATTTTCTGCGTGCAAAGGAGAGCTTTCTGGCTGGGTTTACCGACGATTTAAAATCGGCGTCGGGAATACCCTTGCTCCTGGAAAACAATCGGTTCTGCTATATCGCGTATCTGGGCGACCCCGTTTCGGTGGAGAGTGCGGACGGGTCGAGCGGTGCATATCTGTTTATCGAATATTCCACGGAACTGGTGGACACCGCTATGGGTACCATGCGGGTACAGCTCGTGCTCATCTCCATTATTGTCATCTTTTTGGCTCTGGTGATCTCCGTGTTGCTGTCCATCAAGTTAACAAAGCCGATCACGCGCATCACGCGAGCGGCCAAGCAGATGGCGGAAGGGGATTTCAGCGTCAACTTCAAGGGCGAGTATTCGTATGACGAAATGGAACAACTGGCGGAAACGCTGGATTACGCCAAAGAGGAAATAGGAAAATCCGATCAGCTGCAAAAGGAAGTCCTCGCCAACGTCACGCACGATCTGAAAACGCCGCTTACCATGATCAAGGCATACGCGTCGATGATCCAGGAAATTTCGGGCAACGATCCGGCCAAGCGCGCAAAGCATACGCAGGTCATCATCGACGAATCGGACAGGCTCACCTCCCTCGTAAACGATATTCTCAACCTTTCCAAGATCCGTTCGGGCATGGATTCTCTCAAAATTTCCAACTTCAATTTGTCCGAGTTTGTGCATGAAGTTCTGGAACGGTTCAGTTATCTTACGGAAACGCAGGGGTATACGATCGTCCGCGAAATTGAGGACGATCTGTTCAGCGAGGCTGACGCCGAAAAGATCGAGCAGGTGGTTTACAACCTTGTCGGGAATGCCGTAAATTATACGGGCGAAGATAAGAAGATCACGGTAGGGCTGAAACGCACGGACAAAGGTTTGCGATTCACCGTTTCGGATACAGGACGCGGGATCCCGGAAGAGGAAATCAAGACCATCTGGGACAGGTATTATTGCTCTTCCGAAACGCACAAACGTCCCATTAAGGGTACAGGCCTGGGACTTTCCATCGTCAAGACGATCCTGTTGAAACACGGTTTCGACTTTGGTGTGGAGAGTGAAGTGGGCAAGGGAAGTACTTTTTACGTAATCTTCCCCGATAAATAAAAAACGGCGCCCCGGAAACTTCTGTTTCCGGGGTTTTTGTATCCTAAAACCCGCGGATAGTCCGCGGGTAAGAAAGAGCTCTTGAAATAAAAACTCCTTTTGATATAATAGAGTTGCGACCTGGCAGTTGCAAACTAAGAATCAAAAGGAGGACATCCAAATGGATGACATAAAAAGTTTAGCACATACAAAGTGGAATTGCAAGTATCATGTAGTGTTTGCACCGAAATACAGGCGAAAAGTATTCTATGAAGAGAAGCGATTGGAGATCGGGGCAATACTTCGGGAGTTGTGCCGGTGGAAAGGAGTAGAAATCATAGAAGCCGAAGTATGCCCCGATCATATCCATATGCTATTGTCGATCCCGCCCAAGATAAGTGTATCCGGGTTTATGGGGTTTCTGAAAGGAAAGAGCAGCCTGATGATTTACCAAAAATGGGG
>CASFBD010000197.1 GCA_949292885.1 uncultured Bacillota bacterium | reverse complement strand
TCTGTTCGGAGACATTATTGTCGAGGACAATACCAATCTCGACTATCCGAACGTGCCGGAATTGGAAACAGGTGACAAACTCGCCAAGGAAAAAGCGGTGCTGGGCGTTTATGTCAGCGGACATCCCTTTGAAAAATTTTCAAAGATGTTCGAGGATTGCTCTTTCTCCTGTCTGAAACTTCAGAACTTTGAAGAGGACGACGACGGCAGAAAGACGTATCCCGAACTGACGGACGGTGCCACTGTCACCATGGGCGGGATCATCGGAAGTTATAAAAAGATCAACACCCGTTCGGGATCGTCCATGGCGTTTATTTCCGTGGAAGATCTGTATGGAAGTATCGAGTGCGTTGCATTCCCCAATGTTTACGACAAGATCAAAAACATCGTTCTTGCGGATAAGGTGGTGCGTCTTTCCGGAAAGATGCAGTTGGACGACGAAAAAGCGCCCGTGATCATCCTGGACAAGATGGAGGAGTTTACGGGAACGCAAACGGCTCAGCCGCAGGAAGTTTCCCGACCTGTCAGAAAGACAGAACACGCTCTTTGGTTGAATGCTTCCGAGCTGACTGACGATGAGTTTGACGAACTTACCGAGTTGTTTTCTCATTATGCAAACGGAACGGCAATTATAAAGATCAAGAGAGGCGCCAGCAAGTACAAGATGAGCAATGTCAACGATTGCAGAGGCTTGCGGGAAGAATTGCGTCTGTTTTTGGACGACAAAGACATTGTTGAAGTTTAAAGAAATCGTTGAGATTGACAAAAAATGTTAAAATCTAAAAAAACGTATGTTTTTGATCATGTTTAAAGAAAGTGCTTTTCATTTTAAACTTTCTTTGTTATAATAAAAGCACAATCGGAAAAAATACATTCCAAGAGAGTACGTTTGGAGGACAGATATGAAGAGGATCGGTGTATTGACAAGCGGCGGCGACGCACCCGGCATGAATGCCTGCATCAGGGCGGTTGTCAGAACGGCAAAATATTTCGGCATGGAGATCTACGGGATCCGTCAGGGTTACGCGGGTCTGATCAATGATGACATGGTTCCCATGGAAATGCGCAGTGTTTCCGACATTGTTCAGCGCGGCGGAACCGTGCTCAGAACGGCACGTTGTGTGGAAATGTACACGATGGAAGGACAGAAACAGGCTGTCAAGACGCTGAACGACCGCGGCATCGAAGGGTTGGTCGTTATTGGCGGTGACGGTTCTTTCCGCGGTGCAAAATGCCTCAGCGAAGAGTACGGCATTCCCACGATCGGTATTCCCGGGACCATCGACAATGACCTCGAATATACAGATTATACCCTCGGGTTTGATACGGCCGTCAATACCTGCCTGGACATCATCAATAAACTGCGTGATACGATGACGTCCCACGAGCGTATCAGCGTCGTGGAAGTCATGGGCAGACGTTGCGGTGACATTGCCTTGTATTCCGGTATTGCCAGCGGTGCGGAAATTATCATTGTTCCCGAAATCGCCTACGATATGGAGGACGTCGTTCTCCGCATCAACCGCAGCCGTGCAAACGGAAAGCACAGCAACATTATCGTGCTTGCGGAAGGCGTATCCACGGCGGATGAATTTTCTAAAAAGTTGCAGGCAATGACCACGTATTCCGTGCGCGGAACGACGATCGGCCACGTGCAGAGGGGCGGTTCTCCTTCTATGGCAGACAGAATGCTTGCCGCTCAGTTCGGTAACCGTGCCGTCCGTATGCTTAAAGACGGGATCGGCAACCGCGTTGTCGGCATTCATAAGAATGAGATCATCGATATGGACATCATCGAAGCTGTCAGCATGAAGAAAAAGTTCAACTACGAACTGTACGAAACGCTGCAGATGATTTCCATGTAATTGCTGCAGGGGAAAAAATATGAGCGACATTTCCAAAGAGGAGAATCGCAAAAAGGATCTTATGGCCTTGGAACGCGAGGCGGCGTTCTTTTCGGAACATAAGCAGTTTGTCGGGGAATATATGGACAGGCTGATTGAAGTATGTGCGATGATTCCTATGTGTGAGGAAAACTACGGAGAAAAGTACGAGCAATTCAACGTGATTTTCGATACTCTCTATGAGCTTTTGGATGTCATGCAGGATTCCGGTATCGGGATTCTCTTGCCGGATCATTTCCGCAGGTACGACTGAAAATAAAAAAATAGCAGAGCCGCAAGGCCTGATATGCACCCCAAAAGTTGGACACTTTTGGAGGTGCATATTTTTTATGGCAAGGAAGAAAAGAATCAACAAAAAGTATAGCGCGGAGTTCAAGATAT
>CASFBD010000196.1 GCA_949292885.1 uncultured Bacillota bacterium | reverse complement strand
CTCTCTCAAACTAAAAGGAATGAGCCCGGTTGGGTACCGAACTCACTACCAAGCATTTTAATTAAATTTTTTGTCCAAACTTTGGGGTTCACTTCAAATGTGCGTCGGGCTCTCTTTTTACAGTTCTGCCGAGAATACTCCGAAGTTCCAAACCTATGTTTTTGCCCACGCACAAAGCATACAGACGCCCTTTCACAGCACCGCCGCGCCTTGTTTTGTTCCGCCTGGAAGACATCGTCGTTCCCGTACGGCATGAAAAAAGCGCCCGTCCGGGGGCGCTTTTATTATCGGAGCATAGAGCGGTTGGCGGGCTGGTTGCGCTCGCGTTCCTGTTTTTTGAAGTTTTCGATACGGAAACGCTGAGTTTCGGCAAATTCCTTTGCCTCCTCCTCATCAATGTGTCCCTGTTCGAGGAGCCACTGTACATAGCTCTTTTCCGTGCAGTCCCCGTATCGACGGATCGTTTCTCCGCGCAAACGATGCACGATCTTGCTGACAAAAAAACCGATGTCACGGAACAGACTGCGCTTACGGACGTACTCTGCATCCTCTTCCAAAAGGTCGTCGTAGGTGAGCGAATCGCCGCCGTAACTTTCCAGCGAACTGACCAACCCGGGGCGCACCTGATAACGAACGAGGTCATCCTCCTGCATGGCGGCAAAATCTGCAGGCGAAAGCGGGCGCGGCCCCACAAAACTGAGCTTGCCCGTAAACACCGCCGCGAGCAGCGGATAGTATTTCATTCCGCAGGCGCGCAGAATTCTGCCCATCCTCGTCTCGCGCTGAGCCTGCGGCAGAAGATTTCCCTCCGCGTCGTGCACAATGCGCTCGGTGGAAAAAGTGGTAAGGCGAATGAGTTTTCCTTTCTTTCCGCAGTAAAATTCGCTTGTGAACAGCGTTTTATAAGCGTTCTGCACCTTATTGTAGATGGCGTCCGCCGCCAAAAAGATGAGAAAGAAAGGCAGAAACACCGCCAAAAAAATCAAAGAAAAGAGTATATCCAGCAGCCGCTTGAACAGCCAGCGATAATTGAGTGCAATAACGACAAGGAGAACGGCTACATCCAACAGGATAAAGACAGCCATTCCCCACGGCGTGGACAGAATGTCCGTTGCCGATGCGAGCATACCGTTCATAGGTTTCCCTCTGTATGATTGCCCCCCCTTGGGGCTTTTTTTCATTATACCACGAAGCGACAGGAAAAGCAACCGTATTTCCGATCCCTCTTCCAGCAGAAAAACGTGCCTGTCATTCCTCCTGCGGCAGGGCGGCAACGCTGACGATCTTATCCAGCGCGCAGAGCACTTCTTCCCTGCCCCTGCGCGTCAGTCCGGAAACGGCAATTACGTTGCCTTCCCCCGTCCTGAACGCAGCCGCAACGCGGCGCACAGCCTCTTTCACACGCGTCTTGGCGAGCTTATCCGACTTGGTGGCAATGACGGTGAAGGGCGTCTGCGTGGCGTATAAAAAATTGATCATCATAAGATCGTCCGCCGTGGGATCGTGACGGATGTCCGCAAGCGCGAACACGTGTGCGATGTTGCCTTCGGCAAAAAAATCGTCCAGAAGGCGAGCCCACTTTTCCTTTTCCGCGTGCGATACACGCGCATACCCGTACCCGGGGAGATCGGCAAGCACAAACTCACCGAAATCGAAATAATTGACCAGTCTCGTCCTGCCCGGTTCTGCCGACGTGCGCGCCAGTTTGTTCCTGTTTGCAAGCAGATTGATAAAGGTGCTCTTCCCCACGTTGGACTTGCCGCAAACCGCGATGACCGGCTTTTCCGTCCTGAAAAAGCCCTTTTTGTCCGCCGCAGACGTGAGGAACTTTGCCTCTTTGATGATCATGTTTTACCTCACAGCCCTAAAATGGCGTTGTGAAAGACTGTCCCCACCTCTGCGGCCGTGATAAAGTGCAGGGTGGAACGCACATTTTCGGGAATATCCTGTTCGTCCTTTTCGTTGTCTTTGGGGATGATGATGTTTCTGATCCCCGCGCGGTGCGCAGCCAGCGCCTTTTCTTTCAGTCCGCCGATGGGCAGCACCTTGCCGCGCAAGGTGATCTCACCCGTCATGGCAACGTCGTTACGCACGGGTTTGTGCGTGAAAGCGGAGAGAATGGCGGTCGCCATCGTGATACCTGCACTCGGGCCGTCCTTGGGCGTGGCGCCCTCCGGCACGTGGATGTGGATGTCCGTTTCCGAAAAGGCGTCTGCGGGAATACCGTATTCGTCTGCATGGGCGCGGATGTAGCTGATGGCGGCACGCGCCGATTCCTTCATCACGTCGCCCAG
>CASFBD010000195.1 GCA_949292885.1 uncultured Bacillota bacterium | reverse complement strand
GCCGCGCTGCTCGCGCTCGTGGTTGCCATCGACGCGACGGCCACGCGCGGCATGCCGGGGGTCTTCCTGCAGCCGGCGTGCATCGCGCTCACCGCGGTCATCGTCACGCCCTACGTGCTGCCGCTCGTGGTGGCGCGGCGGAATTCGAGCTTTACGTCGCAGCCGGGTTCGGCATAGATCGCGCCGACGTTGACGTAGATATCGTCGAGCGGAGCATTCGTGTCAGGATATTCGAGATAGAAAACGACGGAGGAATCCGCCGCGCCGCGGTAGCCTTTGCCCGAGGAGGTGAACCCTCCGATCGTGCCCGCCCCGACGAGGAGGAACACGAGCGTGAGGGCGAGAGCCGCCCAGCCGAATTTCGTAAAGCGCGAGAAAAATTCTTTCCCCTTGTTCGTATGTGTTTTGGAAACGATCATTTGCCTTCCACCTTGCTGTTTGCGTGTTCCGCACGGACTGCGTGCAGACTATATCTTATTATAGCGCAAAATCGCGCGTATCGCAATCAAAAAAACAATCGGGCGGAAAATTTGCAAAAATTTTGTTCTTTCATGCAGCTTATGCGCGCATCCCGCGCCCTGTTCCTGCGGCGCGCGGCAGGGAAAAAGCCCCGCCTTCCCATAGGAAAGCGGGGCTTTTGCTGCCTTTTTGCCTGTTCAGCGGACTTCTTTGATCTTTGCCGCCTTGCCCGTTCTGCCGCGCAGATAATAAAGTTTCGCCCTGCGGACTTTACCCTTGCGGATGACGGTGATGTCTGCAATTTTGGGGGAATGCACGGGGAACGTACGCTCCACACCTACGCCGTAGGAGAGCCTGCGGACCGTAAACGTTTCGCGGATGCCGCCGTTTTTCTTTGCGATAACGACGCCCTCGAACGCCTGGATCCTTTCACGCGTGCCCTCGACGACTTTGACGCTTACTTTTACGGTGTCGCCTACGTTGAAAGCGGGAACGGTGTCCTTCAGATTCTCTTTCTCGATTGCTTCGATAAGACCTTTCATCGACTTTACCTCCATCTTTACTAAGCGTTCGTGGCCGCATTGCGCCAGAGGACCGCCCGAAGTCTTTTGCTATTTTACCATATTCTGCGGCATTTCGCAAGCTTTTTTATGCCGATTCAGAAAAAAAGGAAGGGGTTTGCCTTCCTTTTTTTCATTTACTGCACGTCGTTTGCGTACAGGGGATATTTTTCGCAGAGTTTTTTGACTTCCGCGCGCACGAAATCGAACGCAGCCTCTTTTTCATCAATGATCTTTGCGATCAGCCTTGCCACGAGGCGGGCATCCTCTTCCTTGAATCCGCGGGAAGTGATACTGGGGGTCCCCACGCGGATACCGCTTGTGATGAACGGGCTGGTCTCTTCAAAGGGAATGGTGTTCTTGTTGACGGTGATGTTGACTTCGTCCAGCATTTTTTCCAGTTCCTTGCCCGTCAGGTTCTTATTGCGCAGGTCGACGAGCATGAGGTGGTTGTCCGTACCGCCCGAAACCAGGCGCACGCCGCATTTTGCAAACTCGTCCGCCATCGCCGCGGCGTTGGCAACGACCTGTTTCTGATACGCTTTGAACTCATCCGACAGCGCCTCTTTGAAAGCGACCGCCTTGCCCGCGATGACGTGCATGAGCGGGCCGCCCTGCATTCCGGGGAACACTGCCTTGTCAATGGCTTTGGCGTATGCTTCCTTGCACATGATCACGCCGCCGCGCGGGCCGCGCAGTGTCTTGTGCGTTGTGGTGGTGACGATGTCCGCATACGGAACGGGGGACGGGTGCAGCCCCGCGGCAACCAGACCCGCAATGTGCGCGATGTCCACCATCAGGTACGCCCCTACTTTATCCGCGATCTCGCGCAGACGGGGGAAATCGATGATGCGGGGATACGCGGAAGCGCCCGCGACGATCATCTTCGGCTTGTTTTCGACGGCGATCTGTTCCAGAGCGTCGTAGTCGATGCGCTCATCCTCCCTGGAAACGCCGTAGGGAACGATATGGAAGTACTTGCCCGAGATATTGACGGGCGAACCGTGGGTGAGATGCCCGCCGTGCGAGAGGTTCATGCCCAGAATGGTATCGCCGGGGTTCAGGAGCGCGAAATAGACGGCGGTGTTCGCCTGCGCGCCGCTGTGCGGCTGCACGTTGGCGTGGTCGCAGCCGAACAGCTGTTTGCAGCGCTCGATGGCGAGGTTTTCCACGATATCGACGTACTGGCAGCCGCCGTAATAGCGCTTGCCGGGCAATCCTTCCGCGTATTTGTTGGTGAGGTGCGAGCCCACCGCCGCCATGACCGCGGGGGAAACGAAGTTTTCGCTGGCTATGAGTTCGATGTTGTTGCGCTGGCGGTCGAGTTCGAGTTTCATCGCCT
>CASFBD010000194.1 GCA_949292885.1 uncultured Bacillota bacterium | reverse complement strand
CAATTCTGGCGTCCATGCTGCTGCCCGCGCTGAACCAGGCGCGGGAGAAGGCCAGAACCGTGAGCTGTCAGAACAATCTGAGCCAGTTCGGCAAAGGATTCATGTTCTACGCAGACAGTTTCGACAGCTGGCTGCCGCTGTGTGCGCAGGGATCGTTCAACTTCCCGAAGTACTTCAAGGACAACGGATATGTCAGCTGGGGGAATCTGATCTGCCCCTCCGTTCCGGATACGTTCTACTATCAGAAGCTGCTCAAACAGCGGTATGAAGGGGACAGCAACGTATGGCAGTGGGTCAATTACGGCCTCAACGTCTACGCCATCGGCGACGGCACTCTCCCGCCCGAGGTATGGAACTGCGTGAGATAGCCCAGCTCTTCCAGCGAGGCAAGTTCGTTGCGCACCGTGGCGGAACTCACGTCCGTCAGATGCTTTTCCGCAATGCTCTTGCTCGACACGGGAACAGCTGTGTTGATATACTCGTCGACGACGATCTGTAAAATTTTCTTTTTTCGGTCGGACATCTTCATTGCCGGTTACCTCTCGAAAACTTTGGCACTTGTTTTTCAACAATGTTAGCACTCTCAACACCTAAGTGCTAACGCTATTATATATATATTGCGAAAGAAAGTCAAGAGTTTTGCGACAAATTTTTAAAATTTTTTGCGGATTGTTTTTTCCTCTCTTTCCGCGCACACAAATCAGCGATCAGAAACGTATACAAGTCGCTCCCCTGCACAAAAAGAGCGGGCGGCTGCCCTTCTGCGGCAGCCGCCCGCTCTTTTATATCGGTAGGTCGTTTTATGAACATACGAAACGCGGACATTGTCCGCAATTTGTTAACCATGGTTTTCTATATAGTATCACTTTTTTTCGCATCCGTCAAATAAATTAACCACGGTTAATAAAATATTTTTTAAAAAAGCCGTGCAGAAAAGATCTGCAAGGCTTTTTAGACTTAAAGAGCGTACTCGTAGACGTAATCGTCCATGACATAGCCGCCGCCGATGTCGGTGACGATGCTGTCCGTACGAACAAACCCGAATTTTTCGTATGCGGCAATGGCGCGCGCGTTGCCCTTATTGACGGTGAGATACACGCAGGAAAGTCCCAAACGCCTGGCCATGTCGGTCACGCCGGCAAGCGCCTTTTGCCCCAAACCTTTGCCGCGTTCTTCCTCGTTTAAATATAATTTGGAAAGGAACAGCCTGTCCTCTTCCGCTTCGATGGCACAGTAACCGATCTTTTTTCCCGCGGACAGAAGATAGAAATAGATGTAATTTTCGTGCATGATCTGTTCGCGGATGGCGGATGCGCTCTGAAAGGTTCGCGTCATGTAATCCACCTGCGCCGCGCCGAGCAGTCCGTCGTACGCCGAGTGCCAGAGCCGTGCGATCATCTCCGCAAGCTGTTCGTGCTCCTGCGGAGGAACAAGTGCAAACATCTTTTCCATGCCCATTTCTCCTTTTCCGGTGGAAATCTGCGCGCCTTTTACGAGGTGCGCGTCCTTTACCGATCCGATTTTATTATATTGAATTGCAGACGGCTTGTCAAACCATTGGAAAAGTATTTTTACGGCAAAAGCGACAAAAAAATGCAAAAAAACCGTACAGAGAGCGGTAAAAAGCAGAAAAAAGCGGCATAGAGTATGCGTAAAGGAAGAAAAAGAGCGCCTGAAAAAGGCAGGGAGGCAGAGATGGAAGAGCGGCTGAGCGAACTGATCGGAAAAGAACTTCTGACAAGGGAGGGCGTGCGCCTGGGCTACATCCTAAACGTGCTGACAGACGCAAAAGTGCGGCGCGTGAAAGGATTGGAGTGTTTCGGCGAGGACGAGGAAGAATTTACCGTCCCGTGGTCGGCCGTTAAGTCTTTCGGAGAGGCGGTCGTACTCAAAGGCGACACTCTTTCCGCCGCAGCGGACGGGATTCCCGCACCGTTCGGAAAGCGTGTCTACGGCGCCGACGGCGCCTTGCTGGGAAGCGTGGCAGATCTCCTGCGGGAAGGTTCTGCGATCTGCGCCCTGTTGCTTTCGGACGGAAGCGCCCTTCCGTCGGACAAAGTGACAGGCGTGCAGGACGCCGTTCTCGTCAATCAGAACAAAAAGCCGCGCACGGCAGTGCCCCGAAAGAAAAAAGAACCAGCCGCTGAGAAGACTCCGGCGCCGCAGGAGATCCCGGTGCCGCAAGAGATCAGCGCGGAAGGGACACGCAACGCCGCAGCAGAAAAAAAACAACCCCTGCCCAAAGCGGGGAGCTGTCTGCTGACGGGCAAACGGCTGCCCCGCGACCTGACGGACGAGCGTGGCAGAGTGCTTGCGGCGCGCGGAAGTCTGGTCACTGCGGAAACGATCCGCAGAGCCTTGGCAAACAGAAAACTGTTTGAACTGACACTGCTGTGCTGCGGCAGTTCTGCCAGAAAATAACACTAGATGAATTGTCAAGTTAAGTGCAACAGTTAGAGAGATTTAGTTCAAATAAATCTTGCGGAGTTTGGTAATGCAAAACTTTCTTGGGCCTGGCGTTGA
>CASFBD010000193.1 GCA_949292885.1 uncultured Bacillota bacterium | reverse complement strand
GTTGCAATTTGTGTTATTTGTACTCTTTGGCTCTTTTCTTGCGCAAAGCCGCGCAATACTTGCAAAAAAGGTACAGATAAGTCCGCACAGGGCATAAAAAAACGCCGCCGCGCGGTTTTCCGCGCGGCGGCGTCCGTATTTACGGCTGCCCTGCCTCTTTGCAAGAACTGTTTGCCCTCTTCAGTTTACTCTGCGACACCCCCTTTGCGCAGCTTTTTCAAACACAGAACAGAACGCCATGCCAATACCCCGATATTTGCCGCCGCAATGACGTCCGGCAAATGTTTTTGCAATACCCCCTTGCCCGCAAACTCTGCACCATGCACATAGCCGTTCATTCCCGCAAAAACAACGATTTTTGTAAAACGCTGCCGCAAAATGCGGCAGCGTTTCGGAAAATTTATTCCTTTGCGATATAAAAGATGCGGCGCAGGGAAGAGCAGATCTCCTTCCACAGAGTCTTCAGCCGTTCGTCCGTAAACGATTCGCAGAATTCCAGCTCCTCTTTCAGCGTGACGGGGCGGGAAAAATCGATCCAAGTATCCACGTAATGCGAGCAAAGACGCTCCGGATTGTCGTACAAAAACACGCAGTTATCGTGCAGAAACGGCTTGACGAGGGAACAAAAAGGCGTGTTTTCCGCAAACTTTTCAAACTCGTCGATGAGCGGAGCAAATCGCTTTTTGTCCCGTTTTTCCACGTGCACGAGGTAGGAAAAGATAAGTTCGTCCCCCAGCACGAAATAGTTGCCGTCCACCGAATAAAACTGAAAACCGCGCTCATTGAAAAAAGTGAAGAAAGAGGAATCCAGCCCGTCGAACAGGGCGCCGCGCAGCCAGTGCGCCGCCATTTTCAGCTCGAACGACGCCTTTTCCACGTGATAGGTGACGAGCACCTGCAGATCCCTGCCCCTGCCCACACGGTTTTCCGCGCGGGTAACTTTTTCCTCCTCTCGCGGGGGCGGCACCTTGCGCGCGTGCAGCGGAAGCGAGCCGAACGTGTCCAGCACCGCCTGTGCATCCTCCGCCGAAAACGCGCCCGCAAGAAACAGGCACATATCTTTGGAATACAATTTTTCGCGCTCCTGCGCGATCTCTTCCAAAGAGAGCTGTTCCAGCACCCCGTAACTGCCCAGAACGGAGGAAATATAACGGGAATCGAACCACAATTCCTGCAAAAGTTCGCCCGAACGCGCGTCGTAGAAGTCCCCTTCATAGATCTCGTTGCGGATGACGGGCAGCACCTTTTCCAGTTCCTCCTCCCCGAAGCCGCGCTCGGAAAGCATCTCGTACAGCAGCTGAAGCTGGCCGCGGAACACCTCGGGGCGGCAGGTAAAATTGAAACACATATAGTGATTGGACGTGTACGCGTTGATGTCGCTGCCGCGCGCCGTCTGTTCGGCGTTGATCTCCTCGGCGCGGCGCGAACCCGCGCGCTCGAAAAACATATGCTCGATGAGATGATACACCCCAGGCGTCCCGTCCGGAACAAAGGGCATGACCACCGAAAAGGCGACCGAATGCAGGTGCGGCGCGCTGCACGTAAGCAGCGTGGCGCCGTTTTTCAGTTTTCCGCAGCGTTCGCTGATGCCCGACATATTTGCCTCCGTATTGTTTTTTCCGCCGCGCTTGCGGCTCTTTGCACCCTTTTACGGCAACGGTATCACCTTTTGATACAGTGCCGTGTACTTTTCCCCGAACTCGTCATCTATATGCCAATGTCCGAAATACCAATGAGTAAAGCGCACCTGTTCGGCAAAGACGTTGAGAAGATATTCGCTGGTGTTTGCCGCAGCGCGGGTCCATCCGTAAAAGGACAGGCGCTCCAAAAGAGAAGATGGCATTGTGTGCGTGAGAATATAATCGACACTGTTCCCGTGCGCCGCAAGGTTTTTCAGCCCCTCGTCCACGTCCGCATAGGTGACGGATTCCTGTTTCCACCAGCTGTACCCTTCGCGGCGGAATGCCTTGTCCCTGCTCTCCGCGCCGCCCATGACAAAAATTTTGCGGTCCTGTAAAACAAATACCTGACCGCGCATCAGATGATACACGTTTTCCGCAACGCGGTGTACCTTTCCGCCGCAGAATTCTTCCTGCGGCAGAGTTTCCAGAATGTCAAAATTTTCGTGGTTCCCGTCTGCAAACAGCACAAGGCATGGAAGGCGGGTATAAATTTCCAGATCTTTTTTCAGCGTATTTTTGTTCCACACGGCTCCGAAATCCCCCGCAATGAGGAGAATGTCCTCCCGCGTAAACGATTTGCGAATCGTGTGCAGTTTGTTGTAATCGATACTGCCGTGCGTATCTCCCGTAACGTAAAGCATTTTTCCCCTTCCTTTTCAGTATATAACTCTTTGCGGCCTTTTGCGAACCGCAAGACGCAACGAAAAATTTTTTTACTCTTTCACAAAAGTTTCCCCGCTCCGGCCGATTTTTTGTCACTTTGAATTGGTATAATCCGGAAAAACGCCCGACGTATTCAAATTCTTTACCACGTACGCGGATTCCTGCACCCAAGGCGAAGATGACAAAAACTACGATT
>CASFBD010000192.1 GCA_949292885.1 uncultured Bacillota bacterium | reverse complement strand
CTTCACTTGGCGAATCGTTTTTTCCATATTACAGATCCTCCAACGAAAGAATGCGCTTGCGGATGAGGTACACGGACGGGATCATCATGACGATGAACAAAAGCCAACTCAGGATGGAGGCATACCCCATGTTGCCGAACTGCACGCCCTCTATGTAAATGTAATACATGAGCGCCAGCCCCGCATTTTCCGGGCCTGCGTACCCATCCCAGCTCATGGGCGCCATGATCCGCGCCGCATCGAAGGTGGTAAGCCCCGCCGTGATGCCCGCAAGAACCAGAAAGAATGTGATCGTGGAAATGCCGGGGATCGTGATGTACCAGAACTTTTGGAAAGCGTTCGCGCCGTCCAGCTCCGCCGCTTCGTATAGCGCGGGGTTGATGGACTTGAACGCCGAACAGTACATGACGATGCCGTAGCCGGGCGCCTGCAGCGCGGGGTTGATGGACTTGAACGCCGAACAGTACATGACGATGCCGTAGCCGGGCGCCTGCCAGATGACGGATATAAAGATCGCCCACGTCAGCGTGGAGGGATTTTCCATGTTGTTCAGCCAGTCGATGGTCGTGCCGAGCAGCGAATTGAGCGCGCCGTTCCAGCCGAAGATGACCGTCCACATGATGGATACCGCGACGGAGGAACAGACATACGGGATGAAGTAGAGCGTCTGAAAGAGGCGCGTCCCCTTCACGTTTTGGCTTAAAAACGCCGCCATGATGATCGCGATCGTCAGCGAAGTAAACTGTGCCAGCACCATGACGAGCGTCACTTTTATGGACTGCCAGATGGTGCCGATGCCCTCTCCGATACGGATAAAATTGGCAAAATTGTTCCATTTGAGCGTATCGAGCTGGTTGTATTCCATCTCCCCGAACATCGCCATGATCGAAAAAACGATGGTGAATCCGTTAAAGACGAGAAAGGCGAGCAAAGGAATGCTGACAATGATCCAGCATATCACGTTCTGCTTGGTAAAAATTTGGTTTTTGGGAAGCCGTGTGCGCCCCGACCGGGCGTCCCCTTCCTCCGGAAGCGCGGCTGTTTTGGTCAGTTCCATGTCAGAACCTCCCGTTGAGGAAGATGTTGACTTCAGAGATCGCCCTGTCTGCCTCGGCGCCTTCGTTCGCAATAAACTGCGCGATCTTCGTATATCCCGCACGCAGCTGACCGTTGAAGGAACCGGACCAGTTGTTCACCCATTCGCCGTCTTCAAAGTACGCCCAGTCGCCGATCTCGGCGCCCTGCGCCTGGAATGCCAGCGCCCAATAGTTCTTGCCGCCTCCGATCTCGTAATAATCGTCGGACATCGCAAGAGAGGTCTGGTTGGGAACGTCGCTCATCTGCATGACGTACCGCTGCCCTTCCTCGCTTGCCGCCCAGCGGATGAACTTCCACGCCGCGTCCTTCAAAGAAGCGTCCGAACGCGCGGGAATGACGAGCGACATAAAGCCGGCGAAAGCCGAGGTGCGCCCGACGAGCGGCGTGCCCGTCGCCTCGTCTGCGGCAAGTTCGCCCGTGTAGACTTCATTGTCATACGTTTCGCCGATAACTTTCAGATATTCATTCTCAAACGTCTCTGCACCGTCATAATAAACGCTGCCGCCCTCATACTCTCTCCACTGCTGCGCGGGAGCGATGTCGTATTTGCCGCGGTAGGAAGTTTCCAGCGAGGTAATGGCAGACTCGCTGCTCGCAAGGAGGGCGATATCGCCGTTCACCAGGCTGCCGGCGGCGTTATCGTTGGAGAACAGCCCGATGCCGTAGCCGTTTTCTCCCCTGCCGCCGTTTCCGCCCACGGGGGAGGAGAGACGGACGAACTCATAGAGCGCGTCGTAGGTCGAAGGGAGTTCGTGAACGCTGCCCGCGGGCGCTTCCGCCGCCGCGGCGCGGTCCTGATAAGAAACGATGTCCCTCGCATAATACGTCTTATCGTTCAGTTCCAGCGTGTCGGAGAGGACAAGATAGTTTGCGCCCTCGTCCGCCACCGAAAAGTCGTAATTTTCGCCGTTCCAGGCGATGCAGTCGCCGCCCACCGACCACGCGTACGCGAACCACCAGTGCGTTCCCGAACCGTACGTCGTGGGAGAGTCGGGATTATATGCGCTGCTCCTTGTGAACATCTTGGAGAGATAGCGGAACTCTTCCCAGTTCATCGGAATGCGGTTGTTGAACACTTTGTAGACAGTATCTCCCGCAAGGTTCGTGGAAGAGACCGCGCCTTCGAAGGGCGATTCTTTATATTCCGCGTAGCCGTGCGGCTGTACTTTGGCATAGGTGCCCGTACCGTTCAAATCCTCTTCCGCAACGGAAATGATATTGATGCCCTGATCTTCAAAGGCGGGGAGGCTGTAATAATACGCCATCGGATCCGCGCCGAAAGGTACGCCCTGCAAATCGGCGCCTTCGCCCGCCATGCGGATGCCGTTTTCGCCCACCTCTTTGTCGATGCGGAAGGTCTGCGTATAGGCTTCGGGGATACCCTCCTCGGTATAATCGCCCGGGTCGTTCGCATAATAATCGGAAAGATCGGTAAAGAGCCCCTCGATCGCCCACGATTTGAAGTTCTCGTCCGTCACCGTAAGCACGTCGGGCGTATCGACATAGAGAGCCGTGCGCTCTATGTTCTGGCGGTTATCGCCGTCGACATATACGCCGTCCTCGACGCCCTGTCCCTTGTTGTAATCGTCGATCATGTTCTGCATGACTGTCCCTTGTTGTAATCGTCGATCATGTTCTGCATGATGCGATTTTCCGAAATAGACGCCGTGTACCAGAAACGGATCGTCGTCTGTCCTTCCTGCGGACCGCCGCCGCAGCCGACAAGCCCAAAGGCCATACTGCCTGCGAGCAACGTACCGAGCGAGATCGCCGTAAGTTTGCCAAGTTTTCTCATTTTTCACCTCTTACTGATTTTTTTATTTATTATGCCCGGCGGGTATTTTCCCGCCGTAGTTTCCTGCCTTGCAAGCAATAAACTGCAATCACTTCGATCCCATCACTTCCGCCTCCTTTTTCTTTACCCACGCAAACGCATCTTCGTTCGGTTTGGTTTTTTTATATTCCTGCGGACTCATGCCCTTTTCTTTCCTGAATACGCGGGAAAAATATTTTACGTCGTCAAACCCCGACCACTTTGCGACTTCCGCGACCGTCATGTCCGTGATCTGAAAGCGCTCGCAGGAAATAGCGATCCTATAAGCGTTCAAGTACTGCACAGGCGTCATTTGCAGCATCTCGGCAAATAACGCCGTCAGCGTGCGGGTCGCAAGCCCGTTTTCCGCCGCGATCTCTTCATTCGTCAGGGGCAGATTAAAGTTGTTGTTCATGTACGTCAGGATATCGCGCATCTGACGTCTTTTGCGGATAATTTTGAAGTCGACCTTACCTTCCCGCTCCTCTTCGATGCATCTGCTCATAATAAGGATCAGATAGGCGCAGGTTCGCATCTGCTGAACGTCGCTTTCGTCGAAGGAATCCTTCATGCTCTTCAAAAGTTCCACATAACTGTCAAACTCGTTCAGCGATTTATGGAATTTCTCTTTGGTAAATCCGCATTGACGGAACATCGCTTCTAAATTGTCGCCCGTCAGTTCCACCCAGACGTACGTCCACGGATCCTGCGGATCGGGATAGTAACTGTAATACTCATCCTGATACAAAAGGAAGGACTCTCCGCGGTTGATCTTATACATCTTGCCGTCTGCGGTAATGACTGTCCCCCTGCCGAACAGCACAAAGTGCCACGCATTGTTGGGACGCACCCGCGACACGGGACCTTTCGAGGGCGGACAATGTTCATAGCCGACTTTCCCGATCCTGAATTTATATTCTTCACCGAACTCATCCACAGAAAAAGTCATTTTCCTATCCTCTTAAACGTGATATATTTATTCTCGGCTTATATTCTACCCCCCTCCTCTTTCGGTTGTCAACAGGTTCTAAAAAACTATGCCGAATAATCCACCTTTTTATTTTTGACCGATAAAACATTCGTCACTTGCCGACTTTGCGTTTTTCTAAGAATGAAAGAAAACACCGCTAAAAATTACTTCTTTGATATAGATTCTGTTTCCTCCTTCTTCTTGCCTTCCTCCAAAATAACATCCAACAAAGCCGTACAGAAAAGATTTAAGAGATCTTTCGGCATCTCCTTCAACTGCGGAATACCGTTGGTTTTTACTTCATAAGTTCTCTCGCTTCTACGCATGACACACCTCCTGTCCTTCAATTATAGCCTGCCTTGTTTTGTAGCGTAAGTGCATATACCGTTAATTTACTGTCAATCCTACGCATATCTTCCGTTCAGTTTCCGTATATCCTTTGCCTTTCGCCTTTGCGGGTATCGGAAAATTCGGTTTCCGTCAAGGGGAAAAATTATCGCTGAAAATTTTTAAGCCGAGAGTTGCCTCTCGGCTTTCTGTCTGCCCTCAACGCAATATTTTTTTCTGCGGCGACTGATTTTCAATATACACTCTTCCCGCCTGTCCTTGAATGCTCCCTCCTTTTCCGATTGTTTGGTGTCCGTCGAAAGACAAAGTTCCGAAAGAAGGCGCAAATGAAAACTTTTTACCTTTTTCCCATAAGGTGCAGAAAACCTGCACCTTATTCCTCTACAATCTGCAAAAAAGTTTTGGAGGTCTCTTTATGAAAACAGCAGTCATCTACGCGAGGTACAGTTCCGAGCGGCAGACCGAGCAATCCATCGAAGGGCAGCTCCACGTCTGCAACGATTATGCAAAACGCAACGATCTGGTCATCGTCGGCACTTACATCGACCGCGCCATGACCGGCACCAACGACAACCGCGAAGATTTTCAGCGTATGCTCAAAGACAGCGACAAAAGATCCTTCGATTATGTTCTTGTTTACAAATTAGACCGCTTCTCACGCAACAAGTATGAGATGGCAATACACCGTAAACATCTCAAAGACAACGGCATTAAGATCCTTTCTGCAATGGAGAATATTCCGGAAACGCCGGAGGGTGTTCTGCTCGAAAGTTTGCTCGAAGGGTAGAATAACAAAAATGGACAGTCTAAAAAATACAAAAAGCAGTCTGGATTTAACGAAGAACGACCTCTGAACATCAGAGGTCGTTCTTCGTTTTTATTGGATTTATACTCTCAAATATTTAATTTAGTAAAATGACCATTACCACTACCATTGCAACAATAGACAATAAAGCGATAATGAATGCAAAGATTGCATAGCCACGCTCTTCTCGGTTAAATATAAAAATAAAATTAACAACAGTA
>CASFBD010000191.1 GCA_949292885.1 uncultured Bacillota bacterium | reverse complement strand
GTCGTACGGAGGTTCTTCGGGCGGCTGCTCCGTCTGCGCGGCACGCGCGGGCGCGATCTGCTCGTCCGTAAGCACGGCACACAGTTTTTTTACGTCGTACGTGTATTCGCCGCACTTTCCGAACGCCACGGGCGTGACGCTTGCGCCCACAAAACACACCAGACAGCAAAATCCGGACGAAATGTCCGCCTCGCTCCTGCAGCGCAGCTGTCCCGAAGGCGGCACCACCGCAAACTGTTCGCGCACCCCCTTTTCATCGCAAAAAAGACAGACATATCTCCCCTCGCGCACAGGCGCAAATCCGATGAGCGCCAAAGAAAGCGTCAGCGTTCCGCCCAGCGTTTCCGCCGTCAGAAGAGCGGATACCTTTTTGCCGTCCTCCGCAAACCCGGAAGAAAGCTGTTTTAAAATGCACAGTTTTTTCAGATAATTCATGTGACACCGCCACAAAAGGATTCGGGTACCATTATATATACTGTCACGGCGCGAAAAACAGAACTTTTGCGCGAAATATAAAGGATCGGCGGGAAAACGCTGCAAAAAATTGCTTTTAAAATAAGTTTACTTTTCCGAAAAAAAAGTTTATAATAAAAGTACGGGTGGAAAAGAAACACCCCTATAAAAGGTTAAAAAATTTCTCAGAAAGGAGATTGATAAGTATGGCGAACTACGAAAAGGCTCTGACCGATAACCAGAAAGTCCTGCGCTTTATCGACGAAAGCGCGGCTCTCTGCCAGCCTGACCGCATTGTGTGGATCGACGGCAGCAAGAAACAGCGCGACGAACTGCGCGCCGAGGCTTGCGCAACCGGCGAGATGATCAAACTTAACGAAGACCTGCTCCCCGAATGCTACCTGCACCGCACCGCCGTCAACGACGTCGCGCGCGTGGAGGACAGGACCTTCATCTGCTGCCGCGACAAAAACGATGCCGGCCCCATCAACAACTGGATGGATCCGAAGGACGCCTATAAAATGGCTTCCGAGATCTTCAAAGGCTCCATGCAGGGCAGGACGATGTACGTCATTCCCTATTCCATGGGCATCGTCGGCAGCGAATTTTCCAAGGTCGGCATCGAACTGACCGACAGCATTTACGTCGTTCTCAATATGGAGATCATGACCCGCGTCGGAACCGATGTGCTCGAAGTGCTCGGCAAGGACGGCGATTTCGTCAAAGGCCTGCACTCCAAGTGCCAGCTGGACGAATCCAAGAGATACATTCTGCACTTCCCCGAAGACAACACCATCTGGTCGTGCAACAGCGGCTACGGCGGAAACGTCCTGCTCGGCAAAAAGTGCTTTGCTCTGCGTATCGCTTCCTACCTCGGCAAAAACGAGGGCTGGATGGCTGAACACATGCTTATTCTCGGCTTTGAAAAACCCGACGGCGACGTCAAATACATTGCCGCGGCATTCCCTTCGGCTTGCGGAAAGACCAACCTCGCCATGCTCATTCCTCCCGCATACTACCGCGAAAAGGGTTACAAAGTCTGGTGCGTCGGCGACGACATCGCCTGGATCCGCGTGGGTGCAGACGGCAGATTGTGGGCGATGAACCCTGAAAACGGATTCTTCGGCGTGGCGCCCGGCACCAACGAAAAATCCAACCCCAACGCACTGCATACCACCCAGAAGGGCACGATTTTCACAAACGTTGTGCATAATCTGGACAACAACACCGTTTGGTGGGAAGGTCTGGACAAGAACCCGCCCAAAAACGCCATCGACTGGAAGGGCAATCCTTGGGACGACGCGGCAAAAGCTGCCGGCGTGAAAGGCGCGCATCCCAATTCGCGTTTCACCGCTCCCGCAAAGAACTGCCCTTGCATCAGCAAAGAGTTCGATAACCCGAAGGGCGTTCCCCTGTCCGCGATCGTGTTCGGCGGAAGACGCGCCAAGACCGCTCCCCTGGTGTACCAGAGCAAGAGCTGGGACAACGGCGTGTTCGTCGGCTCCATCATGGCCAGCGAAACCACCGCGGCCGCTACCGGTGCCGTCGGCGTCGTCCGCAGAGATCCTATGGCTATGCGTCCTTTCTGCGGCTATCATATGGGCGACTACTTCCAGCACTGGATCGATATGGGCAAAAAGGTCAAAAATCAGCCCAAGATCTTCAACGTCAACTGGTTCCGTACCGACGACGAGGGACATTTCCTCTGGCCCGGATTCGGTGAAAATATGCGCGTGCTCGAATGGATTTTGAAACGCTGCGAAGGCACCGTCGGCGCCGTGGAAACCCCCATCGGCTACGTTCCCGATCCCAAGGACATCAACCTCGAAGGCGCGGATGTTTCCGAAGAAACGCTGAAAGAGATCCTTACCGTCGACAAAGAGACCTGGAAAAAAGAAGCGGAAGGCATTGAAGAATTCTACAAGCAGTTCGGCGACCGCCTGCCTAAGGAACTCTCCGCAGAACTGGCAACGTTGAAAGAGAATCTGAACAAGTAAATTGACTCACGAAAATTCTTTCAAGCTGATGAAAGAATTTTCCGTGATTTGAAAACAACCCCGCGGGCACGCAATTCCTTGCTGACCGCGGGGTTTTTCTCTGCGGCG
>CASFBD010000190.1 GCA_949292885.1 uncultured Bacillota bacterium | reverse complement strand
TGTGCATCAGGTTGAGGGGGATGGCTGCAAACTGCTGGCTTGCGCCGCCCTGCACAAAGAGCACGCAGTATTCCTGCGGAATGTTCATCAGCTCGCGGAGGTTGGCTTCTGCTTCTTCCACAATGGGGGCAAACGCCTTGTCGCGGTGGCTGATCTCGCAAACGCTCATGCCCGTTCCCGCAAAATCGAGAAATTCCTTTTGCGCTTCTTCCAGTACTTCGAGGGGGAGCATGGAAGGGCCTGCCGAAAAGTTATACACTCTCATAACATTTCACTCCTTTTTGCAGCTTCCGAAATATAGACATGCTGGGTGCGTGCCTTCGTCGGCTTACAGAATTCTGTATAATTATAATATAAAATTTATTTTTTTTCAACTTTTTCGCAAGGGAAACATTGAAGAAGGTGCATTTTTTTTCGCGGAAAAGACGCGGGAAAGAAAAAGATATGCGATCGCGGAAAAAATCCTGAGAAAAGTATTTACTTTTTTTGCAAAATATAGTAAAATAACTATATAGAAACTTTCCGCTTGCGGTAAATCGGAGGCTTACGCCTCAAGGGGGGCTTTTATGTCTGACTCGAATGCTAAAAACCTTAACGGACTTTCTGCCGTGGAACGCCTGAAAGCAACCGACAAATATCTCACGGAAATGCGCGGCATTCTTGCCTCAATGGATGAGATCGCGGCGCTCCGCCGTCAGCGCGGGGAAGCTCCTTCCGACGAGTTCGGCGGATATAAGCGCTCGAACGTGGAAGGGTTTGTCCGTCAGCTGGAAAAGCAGAAGGAATCCATTCTGGCGGAGATCGCCCGCACGGAGGCGAAGACTGCTTCGCAGGGAAACGTCCCTGCACCGGCGGCGCCTCAGACGCCTGCTCCTGCGGCGGAATCTTCCCTCGCATATTCCAGGGACGACAACCCTGTCACCAGTTTCCGCAAGGGGGATCCCTCGCTCGCCATCGAGAGTATGTACACGGGGCTTTCCATGGACATCGAAAAGATGCGCGATGACATCCTGCAGGAAATGAAATACACTTACAAGCAGGATATGGCGATCTATGACGATTTGTCAGCCAAGATCGATGCCATCAAGCCTGCGGATACGGCAGCCATCGAGGAAACGCTCAAACCCATCGGGGAAAACATCACTGCCGTCAACGAAACGGTTGCCTCCGTCAAGGAAGATCTTTCCGCCGTGGGCGGAAGCCTGTCTTCCATTGAGGAAAAAGTCAGCGCGCTGACGCCTGTCAATTATGAAGAACTTGCCGAGTGTGTCGCACAGAAAATGGTGGGCGGCATTGATTACAACGCGCTTGCCCAGCATATTGTCGGCATCATGACGGGCGGAATGAGCGGAGCTGCGGCGGCATCCGCTATCGCGTCCAACGAGGAACGCGCCATCAACGATCTCAGCAAAAAGCTTGATTCCATCCAATCTTCTTTGGAGGGCGCCATCAGCGTCAAGGAAATGCCCGAGTTCCGCAAGCTGGACACGCTGATCGCGGAATATCTGCGCACTTATTCTTTTGAAATGATCCCCGATCTGCTCCTTTCCGCAAACGGGATCAAAGATATGGCAAACCGCTACATCATCAGCGGCAATATCCTGCGCGGAGAGACCATGCTCTCCGACCTGCGGCTGCGTTTGACGCGCGTGGGACTGTGGGGCAGCGCTGCCATCGCCATCGTTTCGGAAACGATTTCCATGCACAAACTTCCCGTGACGTATGCGCCCGAGGCGCTTACCGCATTTGCGGAAGTCGTAAAGGAATACGAACAGGCGCCCGTGCTTCCCGAGGAGGAGCTGACCAACCGCCTGCTCGCCGCCAAAAAGACGGTGTTCAACGACGTGGATATGGATTCCATGGATCGCGAGACGTTTGCGGAAATGCTGGAGATCCGTCAGGATCTGGACGGTGCCGCACCCGAAAAGGGAACGTTTGACAACCTCAGCGAACTCAAAAAAGAATTGATGTCTTTCAATCTTTCTTATTTTATCGACTTTTCGCCTGCCGTGCGCGAAGGTGCATCTTCCGAAACTTCGGTGGATACGCAGGCGATCCTCGACGCGATTGCGCGGATGGGAACGGCTCCCGCCGCCGCTGCGCCCGCTCCTGCTCCGCGCGACGAAAAAGCGGAAGCGGAAATGCAGGCGCGCCTTGCAGAGCTGCACAAGAGCCACGCGGGTGTTTCCGTGAAAAAGCCGCGTCAGCTTCGTCCAGCCATCTCCTCCAAGGATAACAAGGTGGAAAAGCAGGAACAGCCGCTGCGCACCGTACGCCGCAAGATCGATACCGCACAGGAAGAGGGATCTCTTTCCAAACAGGTGGTCGAAGAAATGGCGCAGATCATTGCGGGGAAGAAATAATTGCCTTTCAGGGCGTATTTTATAGAACAATTTGCAGACCGGATTTTTGTCAGCGAAAAAGTAACACAAATGAGGGGGCTGGATGCACATTCAGCCCTTTTCCTATGAGGAGTCCGGTAAAAGGAGACCATTTTGAAACAAAAAAACGACCGAAATTTCACACAGGAAAAAGACGGGCAGCCGAAAAAGACGTTTTCGGATATGCCTCGGTTTCTCGGCAACGTAAAGGACGAAACGCGCAGACAGGAACAGCAGAAGCAAC
>CASFBD010000189.1 GCA_949292885.1 uncultured Bacillota bacterium | reverse complement strand
CTTTGTAGTAAATTTTGGTTTTGCAACTCTATTTTACCACAGATTTGTATGAACTCTTTTTTTTCTTCTACTGTTGCACTTAATAGTATAATTCACCAGTTCTGCAAAAAGAGCGCGGAAGATTCCGCGCTCTTTTTTACTCTGTTCCGATCTTCTCCAAAATTTTCGTGAGAGCATATTTGCAATGCTCATACGTAAGTCCGCCCTGGAAATAAGCAATATACGGCTCCCTGATAGGCGCATCCGCCGAAAGCTCTATCGAAGCTCCCTGCACAAACGTACCGGCGGCCATGATGACACGGTCTTCATACCCGGGCATATCCCACGCCTCGAGTTTGACAAAGCTGTCCACGGGAGATGCCTCTTGAACTGCCTGAATAAATCCTGTCAGTTCCTTTTCCGTATGGAAGCGAATAGCGCGTGTAATATCATATGGAAGCTCCGTTACCGCGGGAGACGTGACGTAACCCAGGTGCTCCAGACAAGCTCCGATTAAAAGACCGCCTTTCAGCGACTGACAGACAATGTGCGGCGCCAGGAACAAACCTTCATAAAAATACTGATACCCGAACGCGTAGGAACCTACTTCTGCCCCGATAGAAGGAGAGGTCAGTCGCCCCGCAATTTTATCGACATACTCCTTTTTCCCAACAATATAACCGCCTGTAGGAGCAATCCCGCCCCCGGCATTTTTGATGAGGGACCCGACGCAGACGTCGGCACCGTTCTGCGCAGGTTCGCTTTCTTCCACAAACTCCCCATAGCAGTTGTCAACGAAGATACAACCCTGAAAGCCGCAGGAACGGACCAATGCGCAGACCTTTGCGATCTTCTCCTCACTGAGCGCGTCCCGCCATTCATACCCGCGCGAACGTTGGATAAAGACGACTTTAACGGACGGATCGAGAAGTCCTTCGCGAATGGCATTCTCGTCAAATTCGCCCTCTTTCAGATCGCATTTTTTAAAGCGGATTCCGTAATCTGCAAGAGAGCCGATGTCCTTTCCGCCGATCACTTCCTGCAAAGTATCGTACGGATTTCCCGAAACGGAGAAGAGCGTATCTCCCGTCCGCAAAAGACCGAACAGTCCTACCGTCAGAGCGTGCGTACCCGAAAGGATATTCGGGGAAACGAGTCCCGCCTCGGCACCGAAAACATCGGCAAAGAGGGTTCCCAACGTATCCCTTCCTTCGTCCCCATATCCATAACCGCTGGAAGGAACAAAGTGCCTCAATGCGATCTTATTTTTACGAAACGCCTCCATCACCTTGCATTGATTGCGATAAGCCGTTTCTTCAAGTTTTTTAAATTGCGGCGCGAGTTCTTTTTCGCATTGATCGATCAATTCAATCGTCTGCATACATAGCCTCCGTTACTCTTTGTACGTTGTCTTTTGCGTGCGGATCCAGCCAAATAAGATTTGGAAATTTTTTAAAAAAAGTGATCTGCCTTTTTGCATAATTTCGAGTGTTTTGCTGAATTATGTCACGCATAGTACTGTACGAAATGTTGTTTTTTAGATATTCATAAACCTCTTTATAGCCGATACCCTGCATACTCTGGCAGGTTTCATTTAGTCCTTTTCCGACAAGATCGCGCACTTCTTCGACCAAGCCTTGCGCCAACATATCATCCACGCGCCTGTTGATGCGATCGTACAACTCCTCTCTCGGCATATTAAATGCCACGGCAAGATAGGGAAAACGCGGAACAAATCCGTCCTGCTGTTCGGATTTCTTTTTGCCTGTCAATTCAAAGATTTCCAAGGCACGGATCACCCTTTTCAAATCGTTTGGATGAAGCTTTTGCGCACTCTCCCAGTCTACCCTTTCCAGCATCCGATACACAGCAAGATTGCCCTGTTCGGCAGCAATTTTTTCGTACTTACGGCGCACTTTTTCATCCGCACCGACACTCCCGTGCCCGCGCGAAAAACAAAGGGATTGGATGTAAAACCCCGTTCCTCCGCAGATAACAGGAACCTTACCCCTCTTCAAAATATTTTCGACGATGGGAAGTGCGCTTTCCTCATAATCACCCACGGAATAACTCCGCGTCGGCTCCGCCACATCGATCATATGATGAACGATTCCGCCCTTTTCCTCTTCCGTCGGTTTTGCAGTCCCGATATTCAGTCCTCGGTACACCAGCATACAATCAGCTGAAACAACTTCTCCCCCAAGCCGCTTTGCCATCTCCACAGCAAAACCGGTCTTCCCCGAGGCTGTTGCACCGCAGACAACCAATACTTTTTTCAAATCAGACGATCCTCTTAAACATTTTTTCGATTTCTGTCTTGCTCAATCGCACGGCAACCGGTCTGCCGTGCGGACATTTTAAACCCAAATCCCCATGCAGCATTTCAAACAACTTTTGTTTTTCCGAATCCGTCAACGCCATACCTCCTTTCACAGCGTGCTTGCACGCCGCCATAGCAAGCTTATCGCGCAACAGATCGGAAAGACGGATCGCACGGAGAGATCCGACTTCCCTTAAAATCTCAGCAAAAAAAGAAGAAAGATCTATCTCCTGCAGATCTACGGGCACGGCAGAAATCTTATAACAGTTAGAACCGAATTCTTCCATTTCAAACCCGATCTCTTCCAACACCCACTTTTGTTCGGACAAAAAGGAAAA
>CASFBD010000188.1 GCA_949292885.1 uncultured Bacillota bacterium | reverse complement strand
CGGAGGAGCTTGCGCTCACACTGCTGCTGTTGGAACCCGTAGAGCTTGTCCAGTTTTCAGGACTGCCGATGAGGTATCCGCCGTCGTTGTCACTGAAGTACTCAAAATTGCCGTTTGCGAACGTCTGCGTATCGGTGCGGGTTTCGGTTGAGCTCGAATCGTCTTCATCTGACTTTTTGTCGGAACAAGCCGTCAGGAAGAACGATCCGGCAGCAACGGTCATCACAGCCGAAAGCATCAGTGTTGCAATTCTCAGTTTTCTTGATTGTTTGTTTTTTGCCATAGAACACCTTTTCACTGATCGTATTGATATTAAAATCGTACTACATTATTTTAATATAAAAGGCTCTGAAATGCAAGCGATAATATTGAAAAAAAGATGAAAATCTGATTATTTTTTTAAAACGGCGCAAACTGATACAATAACGGGGGAGGGTGCGCTATGGGAAAAGCCAAAAAAAATTTTCTGTTGTCGCTTGCCGGCTGTGCTGTGGGAGCGGTGAACGGCGCGTTCGGCGGCGGGGGCGGGATGATTGTTGTTCCGCTTCTGACGGGCGTGGGGAACAAGCCGCCGCTGGTGGCTCACGCTACTGCAATTCTGATCATCCTGCCTGTCAGCCTTGTCAGTTCGGCGGTCTATCTGTTCAGCGGGATGTTCGATATGGAGCTCTTTCTGGCGGTGGGGTTGGGCGTCATGTTGGGCGGATTTCTTGGGGCGCGGCTGTTGGATAAGGTGTCTCCCGCCGCCGCTACGCTCGCATTTGCCGCGGTGATGCTCGCCGCGGGACTCAAAATGATTTTTTAAGGAGAAAACAATGCGGTTTCTTGTGTGGTTGATCGCCGGGATCGCGGGCGGCATCCTGGGCGGAATGGGAATGGGCGGCGGGACGGTGCTCATTCCCATTCTCACTATTTTCTGCGGCGTTCCGCAGCATATGGCGCAGTCTGTCAATCTGTTCACTTTTTTGCCTATGTCGCTGCTCTCTCTGCGCGTTCATGCAAAAAACGGGCTTTTGGATACAAAGGGGGCGGTCTGGATGATGGTCCCCGCCACTCTTTTGTCTGCTTTGGGTGCGCTGTTCGTGCAGGGGCTTGCGCCCGACGCGCTGCGCGTATGCTTCGGCGCCTTTCTCTGCCTGCTCTCGCTCTGTCAGTTCTGCAGCGGACTGCGCTCGCTCCGCAAAAATGCGCGGCAGCCGCAGAAAAAGGGCGCCCGATCGGCATAAACCGCTTTCCCGTCCTTTACAGACGCGGCAAAATATGGTAAAATAAACGTATCAAGAAGGTAAAGACGCCCGTCCGCAGGGGCGGGACCGGAGGCAGCTTTTGGCAATTTTCTCAAAAGGCATTCACCCGAAGGGGTGCAAGGAAAGCACGTCGGGGCAGCCCGTCGGCAAACTCCCGCCGCCGCCGAGCGTGTGGGTGCCGCTCTCGCAGCATATCGGCGCGCCCGCCCTTCCCGTGGTTTCGGAAGGGGAGCGCGTCCTCCGCGGGCAGCTCATCGCGCGCCGTGCGGAGGGGCTTTCCGCCAACGTGTACGCGCCCGTGGCGGGCACCGTGAAAGGGATCGTCGGGCATATCCTGCCGGCAGGCAAAAAAGTTTCCGCTCTCGTCACAGGCGGCATAGAAGGCTTCTCCGATCTGCCCGATGCCCTGACGGTGCAGCTGGTCCAGCAGCCAGCTGCGGTCCCGGCCGCACTCTTTCAGATTGCCTTCCATCACCTTTCCGTCCAGAATCAAGTCATACCACAAAGAGGAAGGCTCCGGGGTCTGGCCCGCATCCCGGGCGGTGGCGGGGCGGAAAGGGCTGCGGGGCAGAAAACTGATCTGGCCGTTGGTTTCCAGAATGGCGCTGTCCAGTTCGTTCAGGTCGTGATAGCCGGATACCCGCGTCTGAGCCAGAAACTCGTTCAGATCGATCCCCGCCCGGCCGAGTTCCTTCTTGCGGATCACGCCGTTTTTCATCAGCACGATGGAGCGTCCGTCGATCAGAAGACGCAGCCACATGCTCTTGCAGGCGCCGTAATGCACCAGCCATGTCACGGCTCCGTACACCAGCAAAGCGGTGAACGGGCGGTACCAGCTTTCCAGGTTGGTGGCCATTTCGGCGGCGATGGATCCCACCGTGATGCTGTTGGCATAGTCGAAGATGCTCATCTGGGAGATCTGCCGTTTTCCGCCCAGACGGGTGGTGGCAAACATAACGGCAAGGGAAACAAAACTGAAGATGACGACCTGGCCGATTTCCGTGACGATCTGCATACGCACAAATTCCTTTCCGAGAATGAAATCTGCCTGTGGCGGCATGCATTGTTACGGGCCGGAACAGGCTTTATTTCAATATTTTGTGCGTTTTGTAACATATTATACCATCCGCTTGCTATTTGACATAAAAGTCGTTACAATATACAATGTATTTTTCTATAACAAGCAAAAAATCACCAGAACGGAAGGGCGTGCCTGGTTTGCAGCAGGTCTTTATCATCAACCCCGTGGCGGGCAAAAAGGATGCCGGCTTTTTAAAGAAAAATTACCAACCGGAAAAAATCCTTAACTTTCTGGAATTGGAACTTGGATATCTTGAAAGCCTTTGCCGGGAGCTGTCAGGTGAAAACCTTAAAGATTCTTTTATCCCTTCCCGGGATTTAAAAAACCATGAATA
>CASFBD010000187.1 GCA_949292885.1 uncultured Bacillota bacterium | reverse complement strand
TCTGGCAATATTTATTCGTTTTTGTCCGCATTTTCAGAGGACGTACTTAAAATTTCGCGACCTTTCTCACGATAACGGGAAAGAAAATCGTGGCGGATACCCTGCGAATCGTACTCAATGAGGGTATCCACGTGAACATTGTAAGCACTGCGGAATATATTGATGTCCACGTTTTCGTTTTCCTCTTTTAAACGAGCAATCAGTCGCTTGACCAGCGACCTTTTGGAATCTTCCTCGTTGACCGCACAATTTTCCGTAAACTTGCAGGCACAGCGTAGAAATTCCAACCCCGCCGCCGTCTTCCAGCGAATGATGTCCTCCTCGTGCACATAGTACAACGGGCGAATGAGTTGCATCCCCTTATGATTTGTGCTCCACAGTTTGGGAGGCATACTTTGCATCTGTGCGCCGTACAGCATTCCCATCAGGATAGTTTCGATGACGTCGTCGAAGTGATGTCCCAGCGCAATTTTGTTACAGCCCAGGCGCTTTGCCTCTTCGTACAAATACCCGCGGCGCATCCTCGCGCACAGATAGCAAGGATTTTTCTGCACCTCAAACACCGCGTCGAAGATCTGCGTTTCAAATATATGCACGGGAATTTGCAAAAGCCGCGCGTTGGACTCGATGAGAGCCCTGTTTTGCGGCGCATATCCCGGATCCATGACCAGAAAGACAAGTTCAAACTTCTTTTCGCCGTGACGCTGCAACTCCTGCATACATTTGGCAAGGAGCATGGAATCTTTCCCGCCCGAAATACACACGGCGATCCTGTCCCCCTCCTCTACAAGTTCGTACTCTTTCACGCCCTTGACAAAGCGGCTCCAGATCCCCTTGCGGTAGGTGGTAATGATGCTCCTTTCGATCTGCTGACAACGTTCCATCATCTTGCAAAAGGCGTTTTCGGAATTTTCACGCCCGTCTTTTCTTCCCACGCACTGACGCGTTCGGGTGTGCAGAAAGACACGTCGCATTCCTCCGCACGCTTGCAGGAAATAAGTTTATCCCCCTGCGCAATGCGACGTGCAATCTCTTTTTCGCCCCCGCCGATATACCAGAAACCATCCTTTTCAAAAACGGAAGGCTCTCCTTCCTCTTTGCCGCAGGGCAAAAGGCGGGCGGGACAGATCTCGTAACGATCGAATGTTTTACCCGCCGCAAATAATTTATAATGCGCACTGATGTGGTCGGCAACCGTCTGCGGATCGACATACGAAGTATCGATGACGTAAACATAGTTTTCCATATCCTTGATATTCACGCCGTACAGGTGAGAATAACGGAGCATTTCGCTCTTGCGGCGATCGGAAACGGAACGGACCGCCTCCTCCACGCTGGCAAACGGTTCGCTTTCCCTGCCCGCGTTCATGATGCGTTCGGCAGAAATGTACGCGTCCGCCATCATATACACGGAAAAAGAGGACGGCACAAAGTGCCATGCCATGCGCGAATCGATGATGAGATCGAGCGGTTCTTTTTCAAGCGCGCGCAGCCCGTCGTCGATTTTGCCGTCGATTTCGGGATGTGTTTCCATATACTGATTGAGTTGGAGGGTGGTCATCCCCATTTCTGTGGCGATCTTGCGCTGAATGGTACCCGTAGAATACAGCTGTGCGCCGTATTCTTCCGCAAGGATCTTGCCTACCGTGGATTTGCCGCTGCCCAAATCGCCCGCAAGGGAAATTTTGATGTTCATACGAACTCCTTTTGCCTTTGGAATAGCTGTTATTTTATCACATTCGCGCGCGTTTGTAAACAAATTTCCGCCGCAGGGAATAAAAAACGGCGGAGGCTGTTTCGCCTTCGCCGTTTTGATATATCCGAAAAATTTACCTTTCCCGGGTATAAGCCGATTACACCACGCCCTGCGCCATCATCGCCTGAGCCACTTTTTCAAAGCCCGCGATGTTCGCTCCGACGACATAGTTGCCCTCAAAGCCGTATCTCTTCGCCGCGCTGTCGATGTTTTTGAAAATGTTTGCCATGATCCCTTTGAGTTTGGCATCCACTTCCTCAAACGACCAGAACAGACGTCCGCTGGACTGCGCCATTTCGAGAGCGGATGTTGCCACGCCGCCTGCGTTTGCCGCCTTGCCGGGCAGGAACACTACGCCGTTTTTCTGGAACACTTCGGTGCCCGCGAGCGTCGTAGGCATATTTGCGCCCTCGCCCACCAGTTTCACGCCGTTTTTGACGAGGATATTTGCGGACTCTTCGTCCAGCTCGTTCTGGGTTGCGCAGGGCAGAGCGACGTCGCATTTTACCGTCCAGACGCCCTTGCATCCTTCGTGGTATTCCGCACCCTTCACGCGCGCGGCATATTCCTTGATGCGGCCCCTCTCCACTTCTTTGATCTGTTTGACAACGGCAAGATCGATGCCGTTTTTATCGTACACGTAGCCGTTGGAATCGCTCATGGTGACGACCTTTGCGCCCAGCTGCTGCGCTTTCTGGCAAGCATAAATGGCGACGTTGCCCGATCCGCTGATGACAACCGTCTTGCCCTTGATGGAATCGCCCTTGCTCTTGAGGGCTTCTTCCGTGATATACACAAGACCATAGCCTGTCGCTTCCGTGCGGGCAAGAGAACCGCCGTAAGAAAGCCCCCTGCCGGTCAGCACGCCTACGTGCTCGTCGCGGATGCGCTTGTACTGGCCGAACAGATAGCCGATCTCCCTGCCGCCGACGCCGATGTCGCCCGCAGGAACGTCCGTATCCGCGCCGATGTG
>CASFBD010000186.1 GCA_949292885.1 uncultured Bacillota bacterium | reverse complement strand
TACATGATCGCCTTGACTTCTTCGTCATTTTTTATATCTGTATATCTGATCAAAAACTTTTAAAACTCCTCTACTGTAAGGTTTGAATAAATTTCGTCGTATTTTTCCTTTGTGAAGGAAATGCAGCCGAAAGTCGTGACCGTGGCCGTTCCCGCAGCGACACCGGCACGAAGCAATTCGTCCAGGGAACCGCCCTGTTCCAGCATCATAGCAGCTGCGGCAACCATGCCGTCGCCCGCTCCCACCGTAGAATTGATGGCAACATTGATGCTTTTGCAGTAATAATTCTTTGTTCCGTCAGTGATGATGGCACCGCGCTTTCCGAGAGAAAGCAAAACTCTCTTTGCTCCTTTGTCCAAAAGCGTATAGCAGCCTTTCAGAAGATCGTCACGCGACTTAAATTCCTGTTTAAGCGTATTTTCAAGTTCGTCTTTGTTTGGTTTGACGAGATCGAGGTCTGTCTGCAGTGCGGCAAGCAGTTTTGCACCTTCCGTATCTGCAATTTTCAGCGTCTGCGGTGCGGCAACCGAAAATAATTTTCGGTAATAATCGCTGTCGATGCCCTGCGGTAAACTTCCAGAAATGACAAGCACGTTACAGTTTTTGGAAAGGTTGGAAACAAGCTCAATCAACTCGTCCTGTTTATTCTGACTGATGTTTTCACCCACGTCGTTGACCTCTGTGAGCATAGACTTATTGTCGATGAACTTATAATTTTCCCTGACGCGCCCCTTGTTCCAGACAAAGATACTGGGAACGCCTTCACGGTCGAGCGCCTGCTCGAACAAAGAACCGTTTTCGTTGTACATGAATCCGGTTGCATGACTTTTGCCTTTCAAACGAGCAACACCTATGGCAACGTTCAGCGCCGCACCCGTAAAGCTCAAAGTCTTATTCTTTACGTGATTGATCTTGCCGATATTCAGCGAATCGAGTTCGATGGTAACGTCTGTGCAGGGGTTTAAACAGACAGTAAGAATCATTTTTTCTCTCCGTCGGATTTTTTGTTCATATTGCGTTGCAAAAAGCGGACAGCCACATCTCACACGCATTAACTTAGCTACTTTACTTCCATACTTTATTATATTACAACTTGAAGAGAAATTCAAGACTATATTTATAATTTTTTGCACATTTTTGGAATTTTTTACAAAAAATAAAATCCCGAGGATTCAAAATTCTTCTTTTTCCTTTTAAACTCGACTTAAATTTGCATAACAGAACATTTTATGCTATACTTTGTAAAAACCTCTTTCATGGAGCAGACCATATGAGCAGCATTTTTATCTCCGCAGCAGATTCGTACGACAGCATCTGCGAAAAATGGGACGAATTTCGCAAAAAAACGGTACTGAATACCTGCATCGACGACTTATCGCGTCTGATCAAAAGCGGAGGCCGCATCCTTGACGTTGGTTGCGGGACAGGTTACCCGATTGCAGCCGCCCTCTGCAGACGCGGCTTTCGCGTGACAGGCATAGACGTCTCCCCAAAGATGTTGGAAAAAGCGCGTTCTCTCTCCCTTGAAAACGCGACTTTTCTGAACACAGATCTGCTCGATTACAAAACAAACTCGCTTTTCAACGCGATCATTGCCTTCGATTCGCTTTGGCACATTCCTCATGAAAGACAAAGAGAGATCTACCCGCTGCTCTCCTCACTGCTCCTGCCCGGAGGAGTGCTTCTCTTTACCCACGGAAAGCAAAACGGAGAAATGACAGGCGAAATGTACGGCGAGAGGTTCTATTACAGCGCCCTCGATTCCGACGAAGTGAACAACCTTCTTTGTAAAAACGGATTCAAGATCCTGCTCTTCACGGAAAATTACGAAGAAAAGACAACAGGAACAAGAGATCTCCTGATCGTCGCCCAAAAGATGCCCGCAGCGCTTTGACAAGCACTGCGGGCGTTCCGCTCATTGCTTATAAATTCTTTTGTTAATGTATAGCGTCGTCTTTTCCGGTAGGATCCTGTTTGCAGCGGCAAACAGCTTATTCCAGCCTCCGCACTGTATAAGCAGGGGCGGTTTTTTATCACAGAAAACCTCTGCTACCTGTTTTGCCACTTCCCCTGCGCTCATTCCGCCCTGCTCCATATCCGCAAGGACTGCCGTTGCACGCTTTACCTTTGACGAATAATCGCGCGATTCTTCGTCACCGTACACTTTGCGCTTGAAAGTAAAGCCCGTAGACGTTCCGCCCGGCTGAACAGCGGAAACACGGATATTAAAAGGTTCGAGTTCCATCGCAGCACTTCTGACGAGCATATCCACCGCAGCTTTGGAACTGCTGTAAAAACTGTCGAAAGCGATAGGAAACGTTCCGCCCATGGAACTCACGATCAGGATGCGTCCGCCTTTCTTTTTCAGGTGCGACGCCACGCTCTGGATGGCACGAAGTGCGCCGAAATAATTCACTTCAAAGAGATAACGATAGTCCCTTTCTTGCGCATATTCGATGGGCGCCGCCATGGAAAAACCTGCGCAATAGATCAGTCCGTAAATCCCGGACTCAGAAGCGATCTGCGAGATCGCTTTCTCCAGAGAATGACCGTCCGTCACATCCGCCGTATAATTTTTCACATGACCAAGCATACAGGGCGTACGGGAAATGTTGGCAATATTGTATCCCCTGCCCAAAAGGCGGAGTGCCGTTTCAAACCCGATCCCTGAGGATGCTCCCACAATGATGACTGTTCTGTGATGATCTGTTTTTTGCTCGCGGGATATTTCTTCCGACTGAATGTTTTCCGTATTATCCATACAAGAAGTATTCC
>CASFBD010000185.1 GCA_949292885.1 uncultured Bacillota bacterium | reverse complement strand
TATCTTGAACTCCGCGCTATACTTTTTGTTGATTCTTTTCTTCCTTGACATAAAAAATATGCACCTCCAAAAGTGTCCAACTTTTGGGGTGCATATCAAGATGCGGCAAGCTGTTTTTTTACAGAAATCTGTTCTGTTCGGGAGAATAGGTATAGCCGATCTGCGCAAGTTTTTTGCAGATCTCCTCTTCGTCTGCATCCATGTCTTCGCAGAGAGAATGCAGGTTTGGGTAATCGTTGCGCAGTTTCATGTTGATAAAGCTTAAAAGCATGGCAGGGTCTTGCGGGATCATACATAACTCCTTATTTTCAGTCTTTTGAGCGGTAGCGGCGGCGCAGAGTGACGATGGTAAGAAACACGAACAGCGCCGTGATGAGCGCAAGAACCGCCAGAGAAAGCAGAGGATTGTTTTCAAACATGTCGTGGGGGAAAAGTTCTGCCGGCAGCCAGCCGTTCAGTCCGCAGACGTTACCGAAAACGGCGATGCCCCAGGCGGAAGGCGTGATATATTTGATGTATCCCGCCGCGCCGTCTAAAACAAGTACGCTGTCGGAAAAGACGACCTGCATAATGATGATGAGCAGGACGGGCAGAATGGCGCTTTCCGATTTTTTGAGGAGTGCAGACAGAAACAGCCCGATCGCCGTGACGGAAAGGTTGGTGAGGATGAGCGCAGCGAGACAGAGCAAAAAATCGGGAACGGGTGCGGAAAAGTTGAACGGGCTGTACAGGGCGGTACCGAACAGAAGCACGGTACACTGCACGATCCCGACAAGGGCAAGCACGCAGAATTTGGAAAGCGCGTACGCGGACGTGTCCAGTCCGCCGAACACTTCGCGAGCAAGAACATCGCGTTCCTTGCATATCTCGCGGTAGCTGTTGAGAATGCCCATCATTGCGGCCATCATCATCAAAATAAAGATGGTGATGTTTGCCTGGGAGACGTCCTTATCCGTAAAGGCGTTCGCACGGCAGGCGATGGTGAGGATGAACAGCATGACGGGCGCTTCGAGCAGAAGGGGGAGAAACTGCCCCGGATTGGTGAAGATCTGCCGCAGATAGCGCATTACAAGCACGCGGAAGTGCATCACGTTCATGCGTGCGGAACGGGAGCGGAATTTTTTCATTGTTCGTCCTCCTTGTCCGCCTGCGGTGCGGGATTATTTCGTGGGGAAGAAAGTTTGCGAGGCGGTTTTTCCCAAGCCTGCGTCTGTGTGCGCTCTTCGGGCGGCAAAATACAGTTTTTGCCGTAAAGATCGGCGAATTTGCGGAAGAGCTTTTTGTACTCTTCCGAACTTCTGTATTTTGCGGCGAACTGTTCGCTTGTCTGTTCTTCGCCCAGCGCCGCGAAGATGCGCGAATAAGAGCGCTTGTTGAACCAGCGGAACGCTCCCGCAATGTTTCCGTAATAGCAAAGCCTACCGCCTTTGCCTAAAAAGGCGACCTTGTCGCATTTGTCCAGGTTGTCCATGGCGTGCGTAATGATAACGATGGTGCGCCCCTTGCGCGAAAGTTCGCGCAATAGATCCATCATTTCCAGGTCCAGATCGGGGGAAAGCCCGCTTGTGGGTTCGTCGAGAAAAATGACTTTCGGATCGGAAAGCAGTTCCATGGCAATGGACACACGCTTTTTCTGTCCGCCGGACAGCGCTGAAATGCGCAGCTTTTCCTTTCCTTCCAGGCGCACGTCCGCAAGAGCTTCCTGCACGCGGCGGCCGATCTCTTCTTTGGAAATGTCCGCGCGCGTGCGCAGCTGCGCCGTGTAGTACAGCGCCTTTTCCACAGTCAGGTCATCGTGCATGATGTCGCGCTGGGGCACGTATCCTATCACGCTTTTGTACGAGTTCATGTTCTCGTAATAGTCGTTTGTGTCGTAGTAGATCTTGCCGCTTGTAGCGGGGCGCATTCCGTTGATGCAGTCGAGGGTAGTGGATTTTCCCGCACCGCTCCCGCCTACGATCGCCACAAATTCTCCCGCCCCGATGCGCATGGAAACGTGCGTGACAAGCGATACCTTGCCGCGCCTGTTTTTGTCGGAGACCTCTTTGCACACGTCCGCCGCGTCGATCTGGATGCCTGCGGGGGAGGTGGAGCAGAGCAGTTTGTTTTTATAATAGATGTACGCCGCGCCCGGGATAGAGATTCGGTCGTAATCGCTGAGTTTGCTTCGCTTGATCTTGCGGTTGTTGATGTATGTACCGCGCAGACTGTGCGCGTCCTCGATAAAGCAGTCCTGTCCGTCAAAAACGATAAAACAGTGCCGTTCGGAAACGAGCGGATTGGCAACGACGATGTCGCTTTTTGTTCCGCTGCCGATGACGGTTATCGTCTTTTGGGTGAGGTCGAAGGCGGAGGCGTTTTTGGACGGGCGGATCTGCCTGACAAGGGAGATCTCGGCGATCACCCCATCCTTTTTTTCGCCTTTGCGGCGCAGGATCAGCGTTCCGTCTATGCGCAGAATAGGTTTTTTGAAGGGCTTTTTCCCCAGGAGCAGTTCGCATTTTCCGTCTTCGGCAGTCAGATCCTGGGCGTACCACACTCCGTTTTTCAAAAGCAGTTTTGCCTGTTCTTCCTGTACGAACGTAGAGCGGATGCAGATGTCCGCGCTGCGCTTGCTGCCGATCGTCAGTAGCGTGCGCTCTTCGCTGTCTATAAAACGGAAAAGATCGCCTTCCCGTATTTTGAGAATGATATTTTTCATATTCAACATTATAGCACACATATTAAGCTCCTGCAAATCTTTTCTCAAAAATTGACGGGAAAAGCGCGCAATCTGTTGACGGTTTTTTTACCGTGAGTATAATTATATTGTCATGCGGATGTTTCCGCGCGGCTTATT
>CASFBD010000184.1 GCA_949292885.1 uncultured Bacillota bacterium | reverse complement strand
CAGACGGCTTTACACCGCCTGCACAGAAAAAGATTGATCCTGCCCATGCGGTTCAACGAACAGAGAGACATAAAAAAAGATACCGTCGTCAAGCATTTCTGCCGCGGAATATTCTGGCTCCCGTTCTTTCATATCTACAACATCAAGCAATGGGAACGCGACGCCGTCCACAAACGTCTGAAAATACATTATTACGACGATCTTTATGATCAATACGATCAGCTTGCAAAATCATACGATCTGGAGAAATAGTCATGTCGGATAAAACGATCCATTTCTGCTTTGACGATATTTACGCAAAATACGATGAAATCGCGCAAAAACACAATATCGGACAGTAAATTTCCCGTCGGCTGCGACATTGCAGCCGACGCTTTTATATACCAGAACAGACAACTTGTCTTCCGCACGCGAAAAGCCCGCTCGCTTTTTGATCTGCCAAAAACCGTTTGCCGTTTCCTTGTTTAATTTACATTTGCTTTTACAAAGCAAAGAGCGGAGCGGCTGCAAAACCTGCAGCCGCTCCGCTCTTTATATTTTCTGATACTATACGGAAACTTCAAACTGTTCCAATGACATAAATTGTGCTATGCACATCAATAGCGGATAAAACTTTCCTGCGCGTTCAGCGGTTTTTCCTGCGAAACGACAGCCCTGTATTTTCCGTCCGATCCGAGTTCGCGCGCCTTGACGTTATCGGCAAGCATCGTCTGTAAAAAATGCAAGATCTTATTCTCGATTTCTCCGTGCGGGACGGGTGCGGCAATTTCAACGCGCTTATCCGTATTCCGCGTCATGAGATCGGCACTGGAAATATACATCACGCGGTCTTCTTTTGTGCCGAAACAATACACGCGGGAATGCTCCAGAAACCTCCCCACGATCGAACGGACGGTGATATTCTCCGTCTTTCCCTTTACGCCGGGCAGCAGACAGCAGATACCGCGTATGATCAGCCGTATCTTTACCCCTGCACAGCTCGCTTCCACAAATTTGTCGATGATGGCTTTGTCGGTCAGGCTGTTCATCTTCGCCAAAATTTCCCCGTCTCCGCCCGCTCTCGCCTTTTCGATCTCCCGATCCATATATCGGATGAGCCCGCTCTTGAGCGTTTTGGGCGCGACGAGCAGGCGCTGATAGGCAAAATCGGTGTTACAGATGGCGATGTTGCGGAAAAACGCCACGGCATCCTGCCCGATCTTTTCGTCGGCAGTGATGATGTTCAGGTCGGTATACTGCTTGGAGGTGGACTCGTTGTAGTTCCCCGTGCCGAGGTGGGTGATGTAGCGGATCTCCTCCCCTTCTTTGAGCACGACGGAAATGATCTTGGAATGCACCTTGTAATTTTCCATGCCGTAGATGATGGTACATCCTGCTTCCTGTAATTTTGCAGCGAAATGCAGGTTATTCTCCTCGTCGAACCGCGCACAGAGCTCGATGACGACCGTCACCTGCTTACCGTGCTCACAGGCACGGCACAGCGCATCGACAATGCGGGAATGATTGGCAAGCCTGTAAATGGTGATCTTGATAGACAGTACGCGCTTATCTTTGGAGCATTCGTCCAAAAGTTCGATAAGCGGCGTCATGCTGTCGTAAGGATAGGAAAGATAAATGTCCTTCCTGCGCACGTACTCGATAAGGGATTCCGCTTCTTTCAATGGTTCGGCGACCTTGCCTTTGAAAGGCGGATAGCGCAGCTGTTCCGCCTCCTCTTCCGGGAAGTAATTGCCCAGGGAGAAGAAAAATTTGTAGTCAAAAAAGTGCGGTTCCTCAAAACAATAGGAAGAGTTCAGATTCAGCTGGTTGAGCACAAAGGCGCACAGCGGCGAAGACTGGTCGTCCACTTCCAGACGTACCACGCCCATGTGTGCGCGCGTTTCGATCTTCTTTTTCATGATCTCGGAAAAATCGTGCTCGACGTCCGTGTCGTCCACGCGCGTGTCGAGATCTGCGTTGCGCGTGACGCGCAGCATCATTTTTCTGCGTACCGTATAACCGGAAAAAGCCAGCCCGCAGAACGCTTTCAGCAGTTCTTCCACAGGCACCACCTTCACCTTTTTGCCGTACCCGATCCGATACAGCCGTTCGATGGCAGGATTGACGTACATCACGCCGATCATCCCTCTGCCGTCCCGTTCAAGATCGCAGATAAGATAGTTTTTCTTATTTTCAAAACGGATCATGGGATGCTTTGCGTCCAACACCATCAGCGACAGGAGCGGCATGACGCGGCTGACAAAATATCCCTTGCATTCCTCTTTCTGTCGGGGCGTCAGTTCGTCCGCCGTAAGGATGCGCAGCCCCGCCTTATTGAGTTCCCCGCGCAGTTTGACATACACAGAGGCGCGGTTCTTATACTGTTTGCGCACCAGCGCCATGATCCCTGCAAGCTGTTTTGCGGGCGTAAGCTGCGTTTTGTTATCCGTCACATTGGGACTGGACAGCATTTCGTTGTACAAGCTCCCCACACGCACCATAAAAAATTCGTCCGTGTTGGAAGTAAAAATGGACAGAAACTTGCACCTTTCCAGCAACGGATTTGTGATGTCCAGCGCCTGATCCAGCACCCTCTTGTTAAACAGAAGCCACGAATACTCCCTGTTTACGTAAATTCCGCGTACGAACTTCTTTTTCGCCTTTTCGGCAGGATTGTCTTTCACTCTTTCTCATTCTCCTTGTCCTGATTTCCACCCTCTTCAACTTTTTCCTGTTTGCGCGGTCTGCCGCGATGACGCTTGGGCAGGTTTTCCGCCGCAAGCTCTTCTTCTGTCTTTTCCTTTCTCGGTCTGCCGCGATGGCGCTTGGGCAGGTTTTCCGCCGCAAGCTCTTCTTCTGTCTTTTCCTTTCTCGGTCTGCCGCGGTGGCGCTTGGGCAGGTTTTCCGCCGCAAGCTCT
>CASFBD010000183.1 GCA_949292885.1 uncultured Bacillota bacterium | reverse complement strand
CGCTCCATCACCAGACGTCTGAACAGAATGTTCAAGGAAAACTGAAAAACGCAGAGCCCGTCCGAACGGACGGGCTTATTTTTTTCAAAAAAAAGGGGACGTTGTGCAAAATTTTGCACAACGTCCCCTTATTTTAGTTACAATTAAGCCTTAGGAACAACAATTTCCATATCCGAATCGGGATAGGAACAGCAAGGGTGGAAGTACCCGAACTTTGTGTCTGCCAAGCGGCGTTTATCCGCACCCGCCAAGGAGAACTTACCCGAAACCAGCCGACTATGGCAGAATCCGCAGCCGCCCGCACGGCACTTGGAAGGCGCATTGATGCCCGCGCGTTCCATGGCGGTGAGCACCGTTTCGCAAGCGGAAGCGGGGACCTTATAAACGTCAAATCCCATATGCACGGTGAGTTCGTACTTCACATCCTTCACGTCGCGCGTGCCTACGCAGTTCGCCTCTTTCTTGACGCGGCGCAGGGGCAGGTTGAATGCCTGCAACTCCTTATCCGCAAAAGCATACATTGCCTGCGGCCCGCACATCATCACGGTAAAATCGCCCGAAACATACTTTTTGATGATGTCCGCACCGATAAATCCGTGTTCGTACCCCTCTTTTTTCTCGTCGCTGAGCACATACACCACCTTGATCTTATCGGAAGCCAACGCATCCAGTTCCGCCTTGAAGATGAGGTCTTTTTCCGTCTTTGCGCCGTAAAGAATGGTCAGGGAGAAATCGGACGTGCCGTCCGCAATGGACTGCGCCATGCTGTAAAAAGGCGTAATACCGCTGCCGCCCGCAAGCGCAAGCACCTGCTTGCTGTCTTTGATCGGCTCGTAGCAGAATTCACCCGAGGGATCGCCCAGCGTAAACACGTCGCCCGGCTTTGCGTTGTCGAACAGGTATCCGCTGAAAAACCCGCACTTTTTCACCGTGACGCTGACTTTTTTCTGCAAAGCCGCCTTGGGTGCGGAGGAAATGGCGTACGGTCTGCTGACAAAGCTGTCCCCTACTTTGCAACCGAGAGTCAGGTACTGCCCCGCGCGGAAATAGAAGGGACGTTCGCTTTCAAAGACGTACGTCTTTGTGTCCGAAGTGTTCTGCAACACTTCTTTGAGCGTAGCTTTCTGGAAACCGGGGTGCAGGATCTTTGCCGTTTCATTGACGCGGTAAGATACCGGCAGAGGCTGCGCGGAACCTTCCGCAAGTTTTTCACGGCGCTTGGGCACCATTTTCTTAAAGCGGAGAAGATCCATAAATCCGAAGATCTGTTTTTTAAATACGAACGCCATAACTCAGCCCTCCCTCTTGATATCGCCGACTGTCTGTCTGCCCGAAATATCGCCGGAGAAATAAGCGCTGGAATATCCGGACAGGCGCATGGAATAGCCGCCTGCAAAGCGCAGACCGCGCACCGTGTGATCTTCGCCCATCATCTGCAATCTGGGCATCAGGCCGTCCCAGTACTGAGATTCATATCCGTAAATGACGCCCTGCGGGTGTCCGCAATAACGGGCATAGGTCATGGGCGTTGCCACGGAGATCTCCTCGATGCTGTCGCGGATCTTGGCACCCGTGTCCTTTTCAAAGCGGTCGATGAACATATTGGCGACCATATCTTTGGTTTTGAAGTAATCTTCCGCCTTCACGTTGCCCCAGTCGTCGGACATATACAGGGTTGTAAAGTACATCATGCAGGTACCTTTGGGCGAGCATTCTGGGTAAGCGCGGTTGAGACAGACGGTTGCCTGTGCGGTGTTGGTGCGGATAGAGCGCATGAGGTCGTACTGTTTGACCGTATCGCTGGTATCGTACAGGAAATAGTTGTGATTTTCCACGCCCAGTTCGTCTGCGGTTCTATTGAGACCGAGGAACATGGTAAATCCCCTGCCGGCGAACTTGCGCGCATTGGTGGCGCGAACGTCTTTTTCGGACACTTTGTCCATCATCTTGCCGAACACGAGGTGAGGCGCGCAGTTTGCGACGACGTGACGGGTTGCGATCTGCGTACCGTCATCCAGCAGAACGCCGGCAACACCGCCGTCCTTTTCATCCTGCAAAATTTTGACAGCTTCCGTGTTGAACAGGACATCTCCGCCCAGTTCGAGGATGCGGGATACGAGCGCGAGCGAGATCTCGTGCGAGCGCATTTTAGGCATGGCGGCGCCGCGACGAATGTAGCGGTTGACCATGGACGCATAGTGCACAAAGCTCATATCGTCAAGGTTTGCGCCCAGATAACACCAGTAAGCACTGAGAATATCAATGGCTTTCTGCGGCATTTTGAGAGTTTTGAGCACTTCGTTGACGGAATAGGAACCGCTGCGCACAAAGTTGCCGTACTTGGACACCATGACCTTGGAGTCAGTGTTCCCGTTTACGGAAGAACTGTAAGCCTGTGCCAGACGCACTTCTTCGGCAAGGTCAAAAAACTTGCGCATAGACTGCCTGCTTCCGGGAACGTAGGATTCCATCTTAGCGATAAACGCATCCACCCCGAAAGGCATGGTGGCATCCAGGTTTTCCGATTTCACGATCACGCGGTATGCCTCGGGGATCTCCATCCAGTCGATTTTGTCGGTAACACCCAACGAATCGAACAGATCGCGCACGTCACCAGCGTTGTCTTTCGTGCCGAAGTCATTGAGTTCGTGCAAAGACGCTTCAAACTCGAACCTGCCGCGGCGGAAACTTGTAGCAAACCCTCCGGGCAAATTGTGCTTTTCCACCAACAGCACTTTTGCCCCGCCCTGCAACAGGCGGATCGCCGCAACCAGGCCTCCGTTTCCGGCACCGATCACGACCGCATCGTATTTTTTCATTCCTGCCTCCTTTCAATTTTCTTTCTCGGAATTTTCTGTCAATCCGCGGTACACCGCGGTAAGCATCTCTTTGATCCGCTCGGGCGTAAACGTCGCCGTACCCGTGGCGATCATCGTGGCGATCCCGT
>CASFBD010000182.1 GCA_949292885.1 uncultured Bacillota bacterium | reverse complement strand
ACGTCCTTGCAAAATATTTACGTCGGAGGTTTACGTTTGAATAAAATATCCGTGCTTGGTTGCGGCAGGTGGGGGTCGTTTATCGCCTGGTACCTTGCAACGAAAAAGGGGAAGGAAGTGTATTCGTGGGGCCCGGAGGGGGACTACTCCTACGAAGTTTTGAAAAACACGGGCAAAAACGAGTACGTTACGCTCAGCGATAAGATCGTGCTGACCTGCGATCTGGAAAAAGCCGTTTCGCGCGCGGAGATCATCATTATTTCCATCAGTTCGCAGGGGCTGCGCGGGTTTATCCGAAAGATCCTCGCCGCAGGCGATGTTTCGGATAAGATCTTTGTGCTTTGCATGAAAGGCATAGAGGTGGAAACGGGCGAACGCTTATCGGAGATTCTCATTGAAGCGGGCATTTCCAAGGACAAGATCGCCGTTTGGGTGGGCCCCGGACACATTCAGGATTTTACGGCGGGCATTCCCAACTGCATGGTCATCGACAGCCACAACGTACAGCTGAAAAAAGCGCTGGCGGACGATTTCAAGAGCGATCTTATCCGTTTTTATTACGGGAACGACATTATCGGCACGGAGATCGGCGCGGCGGCAAAAAACGTGATGGGCATTGCGGCGGGCGTTCTGGACGGCGGCGGCGTGTCCACCCTCAAAGGCCCGCTGATGTCGCGCGGGGCGCGCGAGGTGGCGCGGCTCATCAAGGCGCTGGGCGGCAATGAGCTTTCCGCTTACGGTCTGGCGCACCTCGGCGATTATGAAACCACTCTCTTTTCCCATCATTCGCACAACCGTATGTACGGGGAAATGCTGGTAAAGGGGCAGAAGTTTGAAAAACTTGCCGAAGGGGTGATGACGGCGGCCGCCATGAAAAAACTGGGCGAAAAACTGGGGGTGGAACTCCCCATCACGGATGCGGTGTACGACATCTGCTTTACCGATTCGCCTCTAAGCAACGCCGACGGGAAAAATTTGTGCATGGACATCATCATGCGCCTTTTCTCGCGGGATACGAAATTCGAGTTTTAAAAGGAAGAGGGGAAAATGGAGAGAAAAAAGGGAAGGCGACAGGGGATCGCAGTCGCTTTGCTGATCGTCGGGTTGTCAGTATTTCTGGTTTGTATTATTCCTGCCGGCATTGCTCTGACATTGTTTTATCCGATCGATACGGCGGGATGCTATTCTGACCCGACGTCTTACACGGTCGTGGAAGGAAAGATCACGCAAATCAGGGATGCGGGCGGTCAGCTGTTCCTCGGGATACAGACGGATCCTCCCCGACGGGAGATTTTTGCAGACTTTTACCTTTGCGAGAAAAATGCCGCACTCGTGCAGGCAGATTCTTTTGAAGAAGAAGTTGCCGAAGGAGATACCGTTACGGTGCTTGCGGCTTTGGAGATCTTTTACGACGGCGGAAATTTTCCCGTAATTGCCCTTTCCGCGGGCGGAAAAGAATACCTTTCGCAGGAGACAGGCTTGCAGAATCAGGCGGCTTATTCTGAATCGGAGTACGCATACACTTTGGAAATGTTTCAGAAAGTTTTTCTGCCAATCGCGGCGGCGCAGATCATCGGCGCAGGGCTGGCTGTGGTAGGGACGGTTTTGCTGCTAAAACGCAACGAGGTAAAACGCGCGGCCGAAACAATATGAAAAGTTATCGTTTTTTCTGTTCTGGATAGAGGTTTTTGGTTTTCAGAGGCCAGTGCCTGCCGCGCAGAACAAGGGCGCGGGCTTTTCCTGCAAACGGAATTTTATATCATAAAGACGGGGCGTCCGTGATCGGGCGCCCGCATTGCATGAGGTAAATATGCTCAGAGTATTAAAAATGCTGAAATGGAAAGAGTGGGTGTATGCTCTGCTCAGCGTCGGGTTTATTGTGTTGCAGATCTGGCTGGATCTCACTCTGCCCGATTATACGGCCAAGATCACCCAACTTGCGGTGTCGGGCATGACGCAGGGCGGCGAGATCTGGAAAAACGGCGCGCTGATGCTCGGCTGTGCCCTGGGCAGTGCGCTCAGTTCGGTTGCGGTGGGCTTTTTTGCGGCACGCATTGCGTCCGCGCTGTCATTCCGTATGCGCAGCAAGGTCTTCGACAAGGTGGAAAGCTTTTCCATGGCGGAAATAAACGGTTTTTCCACGGCGTCGCTGATCACCCGTTCCACCAACGACGTGCAGCAGGTTCAGATGATCGTGTCCATGGGGTTGCAGGTCATCATCAAGGCTCCCGTGCTGGCGGTGTGGGCTATCTGTAAAATTTTGTCCCGCAACTGGCAGTGGTCGCTTACAACGGCGGTCGCCGTGCTGGTGATGGTCACCATGCTCATGTTTTTGTTTGTGGCGGTGTTCCCTAAATTCCGCAAAATACAGAAACTGACAGACAACCTCAACGCAGTCACGCGCGAAAATCTGACGGGCGTGCGCGTGGTGCGGGCATATAATGCCGAAGAGTATCAGGAAAAGAAGTTTGAAAAAGCAAACGACGAACTGACGCGCACCCATTTGTTCACCGCTCGTGCCATGGCGGTGATGTCGCCCGTGATGACCATTGTCATGACGGGGCTGACGCTCGCCATTTACTGGATCGGCGCATACCTCATCGGCGATCTTCCCACGGCGGCGGAGCGTTCGGTGCTGTTCGGGCAGATGTCTGCTTTTTCGGGATACGCCATGCAGGTCGTTGCGGCGTTTATGATGTTGGCAATGACCTTTATCTTTCTGCCCCGCGCCATGGTTTCCGTGCGCCGCATCGGGGAAGTGCTGGATACAAAGTCTTCCATTGCCGACGGAACGGTGACTTCTTCTCCCGCAGGACAGGAGGGTACAGTCGAATTTAAAAATGTTTGCTTCCGCTATCCCGATGCTTCCGAATACGTCATCCGCGACGTGTCTTTCCGCGCGGAGCGCGGTCAGACGGTGGCGTTTATCGGTTCGACTGGCAGCGGCAAATCCACGGCGATCAACCTCGTTCCCCGCTTTTACGAT
>CASFBD010000181.1 GCA_949292885.1 uncultured Bacillota bacterium | reverse complement strand
ACCTTTCGTTGCGGCGGGAAGCGCCGGGGACGCTGGAACGCATGAAGATGGTGCGGGCGTATGCGAATGCCCGCTCACAGGAGCGGACTATGCAGATGCGCCGACTGGCGCAGGAACTGCGCCCGCAGAAGGGGAACAAACTCCCCGCTATTACGCAAAAGTAAAGCGGGAGCTTACGGCACTGTTCGAGCGTTATCCCGCAGAGGAGGAATTGGCGGAATGTATTCCGTACTCAAAGTGGGTGCGCATTGCGTTTGGTAAAAATAAATATTATACGGTAGGCATAATTTCGGACGAAACGTGCGCAAAATATATATGCTACGGCGTTCCGGCGGAATCGTTCGGGGAAGCGCCCGCCGCGCTGAAGGGGCTGTGTTCCTTTCTGCCGCTGTCCGTATTTGAACCGCGGGGCAGGGGGTATTGGATGATGTTCCAGGACGCGGACACGGGCAAATGCGTTAAAATTTCCTGAAATTTTTCAGCAAGGGTTGACCGCGGCGGAATTTTGTGGTAACATGAAAAAAAAGTGGCGTTTTGTGCGGCGTTTGCCTGCAGAATGCGGCTTTTGAAGGGGGAAACAATGGAATATGCGGTCCTGATTGCGCCGGGCGCTGCGGTGCTCGCGTTGGTCTTTGCGCTGATTTTCGCCAGACGGGTGCTGAAAATGCCGGCAAGCGAAAATACGCGCGGCATCGCCGCAGTCATACGCAAGGGTGCAAACGCTTTCCTCAAACGGCAGTACACGGTGGTTGCCGTCTTTTTCGGATGTATGTTTGTCATCCTCGGCATTCTTGCGCTCGTGGGGTTTGTGGGGCCTTTTATGCCTTTTGCATTCCTTACGGGCGGTATTTTTTCGGGACTTTCCGGTTTTTTGGGCATGAAGATCGCCACCGCCGCAAACGCGCGCACGGCGACCGCCGCACAGACGGGTCTGAATAAAGGCTTGCGCGCCGCTTTTTCGGCGGGCTGTGTGATGGGATTTGTCGTCGTCGGGCTGGGGCTGTGCGACCTTTCTGTTTGGTATTTCGTGCTCAAAGGCTTTTACGCAGTGACGGAAACGACGCTGACAGAAGCGGCGTTTATCGCCACCAACATGATCACGTTCGGCATGGGTGCTTCGTCCATGGCGCTGTTTGCTCGCGTAGGCGGCGGTATCTTTACCAAAGCGGCGGACGTGGGCGCCGACCTCGTTGGCAAGGTGGAAGCCAACATCCCCGAGGACGACCAGCGCAATCCCGCCGTCATCGCCGACAACGTGGGCGATAATGTGGGCGACGTCGCGGGCATGGGCGCCGATCTGTACGAGTCGTATGTCGGATCCCTGCTCTCTGCCATGGCGCTGGGCGTTGCGGCGGGGCTGGAAGTGTACGGCGCGCTGCTTCCGCTGGGCATTGCGGCGATCGGGGTGGTGTTTTCCATCCTCGGCACCTTTTTCGTGCGCACGAGGGAAGGCGCAACGCAGAAAGGGCTTTTGTTTGCTCTTCGCGCGGGCACGTGGTTTGCGGCAGGCGGCACGGCGGCGGCCTCGGCGCTGTATTTGTGGCTGTTGGGGTATCCCCTCGTCATTGTTCCCGTACTCATCGGGCTGGCGGCGGGAGTGCTGATCGGGCTGTTTACCGAAATTTTCACCAGCGCGAGCTATGCGCCCACCCGCAAACTTTCCGAATCTTCGCAGAGCGGCGCGGGGCCGGTGATCATCAACGGCACGGCGCTGGGGATGCTTTCCACCCTCGTCCCCGTCCTGCTGATCGCGGCGGCGGTGCTGGGTTCGTATTATGCGCTGGGCGGCGGAGAAATGGGAATGTTCGGCATCGGCGTTGCCGCTGTGGGAATGCTCTCCACACTGGGTATTACCCTTTCCACCGACGCGTACGGGCCTGTGGCGGACAACGCGGGCGGCATTGCGCAGATGTCCGGCATGGACAAGGAAGTGCGTGAGCGCACGGATGCACTCGATTCACTGGGAAATACGACGGCGGCCACGGGCAAAGGCTTTGCCATCGGATCGGCGATGCTCACCGCGCTGGCGCTCCTTTCCTCTTTTTACGTGCAGGTGCAGACTTTGGTCAAACAGAACGGGCTGGATTTCACCTTTTCGCTGAACATCATCAACCCCGTCGTGCTGATCGGGGTGTTTGTGGGGGCGATGCTTCCGTTCCTGTTTTCGGCGCTCACCATGTCTGCAGTGGGAAAAAGCGCTCAGCAGGTGGTGTTGGAAGTGCGGCGGCAGTTTGCGCAGAACAAGGGAATTCTGGACGGCACGCAGGAGCCTGATTACAGGCGCTGTGTGACCATTTGTACAAAATCGGCACAGAAACAGATGATCCTGCCCGCGGTCATCGCGGTGCTTTCGCCTATCGTTGTGGGATTTTTCCTGGGGGCGAACGGCGTGATGGGGTTGCTGCTCGGCTCGTCGGTAACGGGATTTTTGCTTGCTGTGTTCATGTCCAACAGCGGCGGCGCCTGGGACAACGCCAAAAAATATGTGGAAGACGGCAATTTCGGCGGAAAGGGGAGCGAGGCGCATAAAGCGGCGGTCATCGGCGACACGGTGGGCGATCCGTTCAAAGACACGTCGGGGCCTTCCATCAACATTCTCATCAAACTCATTTCCGTGGTCGCCATCGTGTTTGCACAGGTGATTTTGGCCATCGGAATCCTGTAAACAGTATTTTAGGACGGGGCTTTTTGCCCCGTCTTTTTGCGTGCCGATTTTTGAATTTGGCTTGAAATCCGTGAGAAGATATGGTATGATGAACGGGTGAGGGAAAGAGTATGAACAACAAAGGGAAAGAAATCGTCTGCACGCTCGTTTCGGCGGCGTGCGCCATTGCGCTGATTGTCGCGGCAGTTTTGGCGGGAATGTCTTTGCTGCCGGAATTTGCTGCGCTCTGGATCCCGCTGTGTGCGGCCTGTCTGGCGGGACTTTTCGCCTGCGCGGCGGTCAACATTGCGCAGACAAAAAAATTCAAAGACCGATTCGACAAAAAGACGGCGCGGGAAATTTACAATTACGGCCTGGAAATGCAAAAATCGGTGGAAGAGGACTACAAGGCGGCGGAACGGGAGGCGCACAGACAGATCCGGCAGGGGAATGTCTGG
>CASFBD010000180.1 GCA_949292885.1 uncultured Bacillota bacterium | reverse complement strand
TACGGAGGAACCTATAACCTGTTGGGCGTTACCTTGAAGAAGATGGGGATTGATTGTACATTTGTGGATCAGGATGCTGATGAGGAAGAGATTGAAAAGGCCTTTCGTCCGAATACCAAAATGATGTTTGGCGAGATGATTTCCAATCCGGGCGTGATGGTTTTGGATGTTGAGAAGTTCGCCCGTATTGTAGGACGCCACCGTAGAACTGTCCAGATCCACCAATTTTTTATAGCTGATGTCCCGCAGTTCGTTTTCCATCTCCAGCCCGTTATACTGGAACAACACGTTCCGCAGATAGATCAACCCCTCGCGCACGACTTCCAGTACGGCAAACACGGCTGCTATGATAAAAAATAAGCGCCATGTTTCCGGCTCACCGAATTTCAGCAGGAATGAAAACGGCCCCGGCGCAAGCGCCACCGCAGGATCGTAATTCAGGATATAGTCCACAAACATGGCCCCAAGCAGGGGCAGGACAATATCTATGGTCAAACCGATAAAACCGATGATCTGACAAAACACCGCACACGGAATATGCTTTTTCCAATAACGCAAGCCATATCGGAATACGCTCATAAAAAAACCCTCACTCTTTGGATTGTCTTTATTTTAAGAAAAAATATTTTTTTGTCAACAGTTTTGCAAAAACAAATCGGTTATTTTTTATCATGACAAAAAATTACCGATTTATAGCAAAAAGCCGCACGTTTTTCAACGTGCGGCCTTGCCCTACTCGCTGTTTCAGCGGATCACTTCATTGATGTCCGCATACGCAAAATAATCGTAACGGTACATATTTTCAAGGTATTCCTGTTTCTCGTAGTAACGATTGACGTTCAGAAGAAACCTCGTGGCGGAATCGGGAAGGAATCCCTCTCCTTCGGCAACGACTGCAAACAGATATTTACCATCCTCGCTCGCATAGATGTTGCCCAGCACCTCTTCCGCGGCGTAATACTTCTTTGTACCCAGTTGCTCCGTTTCAACGCTCCCGTCAGGATGCAACACAAGCTGCCCGTCATAGGAAACGCAGTCCCCGTTTTCAAGAAGCTCCGCGTCCATATACAGGATCTCGCTGTCAAAATACAGATGCTGTGTAAAGATGCCCGATTCACGGCTGATAAAGGCGTTTGTCCCTTCCCGGAAAATACTTCTGCCCTGGTACAGGTTCAGATTGAAGTCCACCCCCAGCAAATCGAGCATGGTGGGCAGAATGTCAAAGGAAGAGCAAACTTTTTCCACCCGCTTTCCGCCGATGCCGGAATTGCTGTCGTGACGGATCTCGTAATAAAATTCCCCGTCGTACACGGACGTAAAATAACTGCTCTCGTTGGTGTACGCGACGTCCTCGTAAATATTTTTAACGTTCAGATCCATATCCCCCGTCCAGATAAAGAAGGGAATGTTATACAAGTGCGTATTCCAGAACTCGCCCTCTTTCACACCCTTGAGAGGGTACTGCATATCGCCGTAATAACTGCAATGATCGGCATAGCAGATAAAAACCGTATTGTCCAACTCTCCTATCTCGCTCAGATGGTTGATGAGCCTGTTCAATCCTATGTCCAGATCCATCACACCAGCCTGATGCCGCTTGTATTGCAGATAAAGATCTGTAAGCTCCCCTTTCTCGTCCCGCTCGCTGACGGGAATGGCAAACTTATCGTCGATATAGGTCTTCGGATAGCCATTGATGATCTCGTAATAGGGTTCCAGATTTTTAACAACATACTTTTCGGACAACGCCTCCTTCCGCGCATCGGAAAGGTCTGCCGTGTAATCGCCGTTGTTGACAAGATCGAGATAATTTCCGTGGCTGATCAGCGAAAGCATCATGGTGAAAAACGCACTGTCGCCGCTGTCTGTTTTCGTAAACTCGTCCAGATACTGGGAAACCATCTCGCTGTCGCGGTCAAAGTCCTGAAAGACACCGTTTTTGTCGTAATGTCCCTGCAAACGATCCATCGTTTCAAGAAAATGGGTGTTTTCAAACCCGTACAGACTGCTATGCGTCAAATTTCTGCCGTAAAAGTCGCCGTCGTTTGCGTGGAAATAATTGGTTGTATAGCCGCGTTCGGACAGAATATTTGCGGACGTAAAACCAAGATCATTGTTTAAAAGTCCTTCCGGATTACTGAAAGAAGGCACGACCGAATTGTCGATGTCCGCAGGATAACTTCCGAGTATGGACAGAGCTTCCGAATGGTTTGTCTTATCGCGGGCATAGTAATTGGTCATGGCAAGCCCCTGCGATGCCAGGGCGTACAGTGTAGGAGTATACTCCGGATTGATGTCGTACCACTCGCCCGATTCAATGACGACCAGAACAACATTTTTCCCCGCATAACCGCCCGTCATAATGCCGCTGAACCTGTCATATACAGGCAGGGAACTGTTCCATTCCCCTTCCTCAAAATACCTGTTTAATCCGCTGATATTTTCATAAAGCTCTTCCGCGGTGACTTCCGCGCGCGCCCCAGTAACAAAATTGACAAAATTTTTCGTATAAAATCCGTAAGAGCCGAATTTCCTGTAAGCCGCCGCCGTAACAAACTGCGTTTCCCACAGATAAGCGTCGTCGTTAAAAATATAAAACGGATCTTCCGGATCGGCACGGCTGAAATTCCGTACCGTCACATCGTACAGACCGAAAGACGCCAACGCGGAAAGCAGATAAAAAAACAGGATCATTGGCACAGCCTGCAAGACAAACGTTCCCGTTGCAGGCAATTTTTTGTTGATGAGCACCAGCAGATAAACAAAGGCCGCATACAGCAGAACATAGGTGCCGATCAGCCAGAAGTCGATCATTTCCGCAGAAAAAACGTTTCCCGCCTCGCCGAGAATATTCAGCATGGAAAAACTGAACACCATGTTGCTCATGGAAAAAAGCGTGACGTTTACAACGGAAAGAAAAAGCTGCAAAAACAGCAGCAAACAAATGACGATCTCCTGAAAAAGGAATCCGGGCAAGATAAAAATACACAGCGTAAACAGAAAAATAATGCCCAGATCAGTACAGCCGCCAAAACAGAATATACTGCGAACTTTATGCGCCGGTAGGCAGCAAGCCGTTTCTTGAGCGGCTGCAGTGAAACTCCCCAACTGTCCCA
>CASFBD010000179.1 GCA_949292885.1 uncultured Bacillota bacterium | reverse complement strand
TCCGCGAGCTGATGAACATTCCGCAGGAATACTGCGTGCTCTTTGTGCAGGGCGGCGCAAGCCAGCAGTTTGCAGCCATCCCCCTCAACCTGATGCACACGGGAAAGGCTGACTATATCGTCACCGGCAACTTTGCGAAAAAAGCATGGCAGGAAGGCAAGATCTACGGAGAAGCGCGCGTGATCGCCTCTTCTGAGGACAAAACATACACTTATATCCCCGACGTGGACAAGATCGCCTACAATGACGATGCGGACTACGTACATATCACCTCCAACAATACCATTTTCGGGACCAGATACGCTAAATTCCCCGAAACAAAAGCGCCCCTGGTGTGCGACATGAGCTCGGAGATCCTCTCCCGCGAAGTGGACGTCACCAAATTCGGCGTCATTTATGCAGGCGCACAGAAAAACCTCGCCCCGGCCGGCGTGACCATTGTCATCGCCCGCCGCGACCTCATCGAAAATCCCCTGCCCATCTGCCCCACCATGCTCAAATGGAAAACGCAGGCGGACAACGGATCCCTCTACAATACCCCTCCCTGCTTCTCCATCTACATGGCGAACCTCGTTCTGCGCCATCTCAAAAAGCTGGGCGGCGTGAAAGCCATCAACGAAGTCAACGTCTACAAAGCGGGACTCCTGTACGATTTCATCGACAGCTCTTCTTTCTACACCAACAGCGTGGTCAAAGAATACCGTTCCATCATGAACGTTCCCTTCGTCACCCCCTCCAAGGAACTGGACGAGAAATTTGTAAAAGAGGCAAAAGCCAACGGGCTCGTCACCCTCAAGGGTCACAGGCTGGTGGGCGGAATGCGCGCCTCTATCTACAACGCAATGCCCGTGGAAGGCGTGAAAAAGCTTGTGGAATTCATGAAGAAATTTGAACTGGAAAACGCATAAGGAGTGTACCATGGCTAAAATTCTGAAACTCAACGAGATCAGCGAAGTGGCGGAAAAAGAGTTACCCGCCGGATATACCTTTGCAGCGGACGTGAAAGCCCCCGACGGCATTATGCTGCGCTCCTTTAATATGCACGACTACCCGCTCAACGACGAACTGCTCGCCGTTGCGCGCGCGGGTGCCGGCACGAACAACATTCCCATCCCCGACTGCACGGCGAAGGGCATCGTCGTATTCAATACGCCCGGCGCCAATGCAAACGCCGTCAAAGAGCTTGTGCTCTGCGAACTCCTGCTCGGCGGCAGAAAGATCGTGGATGCAATCGACTGGGTAAAGACACTCAAAGGCACCGAAGGCATTTCCAAAACAGTGGAAAAGGGCAAATCCAAATTTGTCGGACACGAGATCACGGGCAAGACGCTGGGCGTTATCGGCCTGGGCGCCATCGGCGTGATGGTTGCAAACGCAGCCTCCGATCTGGGCATGAAAGTGATCGGCTACGATCCCTACCTGTCCGTTCAGGGCGCCCTGCATCTCTACGCCACCACGGAAATGTCCGACCTCGACACCCTTCTCAAAAAGGCGGATTTCATCAGCGTCCACGTTCCGTTGACCCCCTCCACCGAAAAGATGTTCAATGCGGAAACGTTTGCCAAAATGAAGGACGGCAGCGTACTGATCAACAATTCTCGCGGCGAGCTTGTGGATGAGGACGCCGTTCTCGAAGCGGTGCACAGCGGAAAACTTGAACGCTACATCACCGACTTCCCCTCCGACAAACTTATCGGCGAACACAACATCATCTGCGTACCGCATCTGGGCGCCTCCACTCCCGAAGCGGAGGACAACTGCGCTGCCATGGCCGCCAGAGAACTGGTCGACTACATCGAAAACGGCAACATCACGCACAGCGTAAACTACCCCGACGTGGCTTCCCCCCGTTCCAGCGTGTGCCGCCTGACCATCATGCACGCCAATGTGGAAGGCGTGATCTCCAAGATCACCACCCTGCTTTCTTCCAAAAACATCAACATCGCGAACATCATCGACAAGTCCAAGGGCGACAAGGCGTATATGCTCCTCGACCTCGATACAAAGCCCTCCGACGCACTTGTTGAGGAAATCAAAAAGCTGGACATGGTGACGCGCGTGCGCATCTTCAACTGATCCTGAACCAACCCATCCCGCCGCTTTTGCGGCGGGATTTTTTATTCTCCTTGTCCGAAAACGATCAGAAAAGCGGTATACGTCAGTGAAAAATAACAACAAAGAGACAACGGCGCGGAATATATTCCGCGCCGTTGCCTCTTTGTATATTTTTTACTTTTTTTCGCTGCCTGAAAGGACGCTGAACTTATTCAGCCAGACCTTGTCCTTCCCCAAAAACGTATATACGGCTCCGCAATCGGGACAGCGGAAAAATCTTTCCCTGTCCTCCACCAGGTTGCTGCCGCATACCAGACAAACCCTGCCGTAGATGTCCTTGTCCGCGGCGAACGTGAGAACAGTGCAACGGACGATGGATTCCAGATCTTTCAAGGAATTTTTGTTCCCCGGAACGACGCAGGCGGCATTATCGCGGTACTCCGTGCGGTGCAAGCTGACCGTAAAACCATCCGCCGCAGGCTCTTCCTCGGACACATCCGTGCGCAGATGTATCAAACTCGTCTGCTGAGAATGCGTCTTGGCACACTGCACGAGCACGGTGATCTTGTCCGTATCCGCACTGAGGATCACGTTGAAATCCTCGTTTTTCAGGCAAAATTCCCGAACGGAAAAATCGTTGTCGATCTCCCCGACCGACGCGTCCCGCTCGACGGCAAAACCCAAGCGGACATAACAGGATACCATGGCGAGAAAAACGAATGCGGCATACACGGAACGCTGCTGCGCCTGCGTAAGCAGGGAAAGCCCCGCATAAAACTCATCCAAAGAACGCCAAAGCCTGAAACATCCGTTGTAATCGGGATTGTGCACAAACAGATTGGTCGCTTCCGGAACGCCCGTAAAACGCGGAGCGCGGGAAAGCATCTTGTAAAAATGACTGCCCCGCAGCTGTGTAAGTTTCCAGCGCAGGCGGAACAGCTTTTCATAATCGGCAAAGGATTCGGGACAGCTGTTCCGGAAAAGATCGGTGTCGAAAATGCGCACGAGATCGAGTTTGTTGAACACAGCGCTCTGAAAATACGATTCATACAGATTTTTTACGCCTTCGCGCGCATACTCGGCGGGAAGATCGAGAAAGTGTATGGCCTTATCGATCAGAGAATACACCACTCTGTTTTCGTAAGTGGCATACTCATC
>CASFBD010000178.1 GCA_949292885.1 uncultured Bacillota bacterium | reverse complement strand
AGGTAGGAAAGAGGGATGCGCACGCCAAAGGCGGTGACAAGTCCCTGTACCATAACAAAGACGGTTTTGCGAAGTCCGTTGAAAAATCCGAGCATACAAAAAGAAATAGAAATGATCAGGTATTCAAAGGAACAGCTTTTAAAATACAGTGCGGTTTTTCGGATCACTTCCGCATCTTTTGTAAAGATGCGTGCAAGCAGGTGCCCGCCGAAAAAAGTGAGGAAGAACACGGCAACGCCGCAGGCAAAGGAAACAGCGCTTGCAAGAAAGAGTGCTTTTTCGGCTCGTTGCGGGTTATGGTTGCCCATGTTTTGAGCAACGAATGCGGAGAGCGCGGACAGGAAGGACATAGGAACGATGGAGAGAAAGACAAAGAGTTTTTCCGCAATTCCGATGCTTGCCGATTCCGGAAGTCCGATGTTGTTGACGATGGCGGTGATAATCAGAAAGGAAACGCTGACGAGGAAATCCTGCAAAGCGATTGGAGCGCCGACGGCGGCAATGCTCTTGACTGTATTCTTTTTGAAAAAGCCTGATTTTTTAACGGGGAAGGGCAGTTTTTTACGTTTGAGGTACAGGAGGGAAAAGACAACGCTGCACGCCTGTGCGATGACTGTAGCCCAGGCTGCACCTGCGGCGTCCATGTGCAGCAGCGCGACGAACACCAGGTCAAGAACGATATTGATGACGCAGGCAATGGCGACAAAAAGAAAGGGTGTTGCGGAGTTTCCTATCCCGCGGAATATTCCGCTGATAGCGTTGTACGCCGTGATAAAGACCATGCCTCCGCCGCAGATGCTGATGTAGAGGACTGTCTGCTCCATCGCCTCTTTCGGGGCGTGAAGTATAAGGGCAAGCTGTTTGGGAAAGATCAGCAAGAGGGCGGTAATGACGATTGCCACGGCGGTAAAAAGTTTGATCATGCCGCAAACAACGTTTCCCGCTTTTTCCGGATCTCCTTCTCCGATCGCTTGCCCGATCAGGACAGTTACGCCCATGGTCAGTCCCGTCACGATTGTTGTGACGGCAACCATCAGTTGGCTGCCGGTTGCAACGGCGGAAATACTTGCGGTGGAACCGAATTGTCCCACAACGACGAGGTCAACGGCACCATATAAGGCCTGTAAAAACAGGGAGAGCATAAGCGGTACGGCAAACCGAATGAGAACGGGAAGTATTTTTCCTTGCAAAAAGTTTTTTTCCAAGATAAACTCCTTTAAAAGAACAGCCTTATAACAGTAACATAATAGCAGAATAAAAGTCAAACGAAATGATATAAAAAAATCAATTAACAAAAGTTTTTAACAGGTAATATTGACATATGATATATGCTGTGTTATAATGTCAAAAGATATTAAAGGAAGCGGAGAAAATGAAATTTGTTGATATGAAATGTTCGTCCTGCGGCGGACAGATGGAGTATGCGGAAGGATATTACAGGTGTAAATATTGCGGTGCGATCATGCTCAAGATCATCGATGCCAAGATCGATGCGGATGTAGAGCATCTGGATGCCGAGGAATTTGAACGCAAGCTGGAAGAGAGCAAAAGGAGCTTTCTCATCCGCGTGGACGAGGAGCTCAAAGTGGTGGATGCCAAAACGGCGATCGTCAATAAGCGCCTGCAAAACGCAAAAAAGTCGCTAGAGGGCAGAAACTATGAAAGAGTGTTTGGTGATCTGGAAGGCGTTACGGACGATATTCCGGCCGCGGTGCGCCTGCGTTTTTTGGCGAGTGTCAAAGTGAAAGATGAGTATGAACTTTCTCTCTGTAAATTTGACATAAAAAACGATTGGTACAGAAAATTTGTTTCGCAGTGTGAAGATGAAGAAACAAGACGTTCTTACGAAAAGATCGCGGAAATCTGTTCTTTGAACGAGACGTTGGATAAGGAGCTGGAGGGGGAGCTGAAAGTCATCCGCGAAATGATGAGTGTGGGGTTAAAGGAAGAGCCGCTGGCATATGCAAAGCAGATATGCTCCAAATACCCGCAGCTTTGCAAAAGCTGGGGGGAATATGCCTCCGTCAAATGTCAGCTGGATCCGGATTACAACTGTACTGCCGATCTTGAGATTATGAAAAAATGTCCCGATTACAAGTGGGACTTTGTTCCGATTCCGGTCAGATTACGAAGAGAGCAGGTTATCAGAAGAGAGGAACAAAACAGAAAAATTTGCGAAGAAAAAATAAGGGCGGAAGCGTTGGAAAAGACGCAATTGGACGAACGGCTGAACAAAAACCTGGAAGAATACAAAAAAGCCAAAAAAACGTTTATTTGGTATTCGGTGCTCAGGGATGTTTTTCTGTTTTTGATCTTTGCGGGCGGACTGATGATAGTTTACGCAGGAATGAAGGGATTGGAAGAATTAGAACCTCTCCTTGCGTTGGGAATGTTCTTGCAGATCGGGGGCGTTATCGTCAGTTTTATTTGTATCGGTCCTGTATGGGAAAGTAAAAAAGAGTGTAAAGCGATATTGTCTTATCTGGAACCGTATTACGATTATCGCAACACGGTTTGCGCCGCGTTTAAAAAATTAAAGAAAATATTGGCTTTGCTTACGATTGTCTTTGTTTTGATAGCATTGGTCGGGCTTGCTCTTATGGTGTTCGGGCTTACAAAAGTTTGACTTGCGGAGAAACGGAGCTTTGAGATCTTGCGATGCTGTAAAATAGTTTTTGTTTTGACCTAAAAAGTTTGCTGCGAATGTTACAGCGCAAAAAAAGACACGCGCGGAATTTTCCGCGCGTGTCTTTTTGGTAGCCCCATGGGGAATCGAACCCCAGTTTTCGCCGTGAGAGGGCGACGTCTTAACCGCTTGACCATGAGGCCATGTCCAAACTTGCTGGATTATTATATCATAAAAAAAGGAGGATGGCAAGCGTTTTTAGGGGGTGAAAAAACTTTTTATAAAAGAAAAAGATCCGCCTGTGCCGCAGTACGAAAAAGTGTTAACCCGCTTCTCGCAGGTGGGTGCGCCGCTTGCCGCTTCAGCCTTTCCGTTGCAATAACAGACCTCGCCTATCGGCACAGACCATTTAAAGGAGCGCTCCCTTTTTTACAATGTGGATTAAGATAATTCGTACTCCGAACACCGCAGACCGATTCAGTTGTTTAGGTTCCTTATAAAAGCAATAAGGTATATTTCTATTATATCTCTTTTTGCAAAAATAGCAAGCCTTTGTGGCATTTAATTTACTGCTTTTTCAATGTTTTTTGTAAATTCGGCGGAGATCTCCACCGCTTTGTCCATGTGTACGCCTCGCGCGAGTGCGCCGACAAGAGCGCTTGCATACACGTCTCCTGCGCCGTGGAATGCTCCCTCGATTTTTTCTGTGGCGCAGCTTTTCACCTTGCCTGCGTCGTCCGTGTAAAACACTGCGCTGCGGATTGCGCCGTTGCACTCTACGTCGCAACCCGTTACGGAAGGGCGGGGGCAAAGCTCCTTTAATTTTGCAAGTATGGCGGGATAATCCTTTTCCGTCACGTTTGCGTAATTTATATCTGTCAGGAAACAGGCTTCCGTCAAATTGGGAACGATGATGTCCGCGATCCTGCACAGTCCTTTCATTTCGTCTACAAAATGCTTGTCGAAATGCGAGTAGAGGATTCCGTTGTCGCCCATGACGGGGTCAACAACAAAAAGTCCGCCTTCTTTGAGGAGGTCTTTTTTTACCTGTTTTACCATTTCGATCTGAGAAATGCTGCCGAGGTATCCGCTGATGATGATGTCGTATTGCAGGTGCAGACTTTTCCAGTGAGCAATGATGGCGGGAATATCTTCGCTCAGATCTCGGAAGGTGTATCCCTGAAATCCGCCCGTGTGTGTGGAAAGAATGGCGGTGGGAAGGATGTCACAGGTCACGCCGCACGCAGAAATGATGGGGAGTGCGACGGTCAAAGAACATTTTCCTACACAGGAAATATCGTTGATGGCAAGAATACGCATGGATAAAATCTCCGCAAGAAATTATTAACATATTATAAAAGGTTGCATTTTTTTTGTCAAGCGTTGGGGAAGGTAAACTTTTTTGCACTATCTTTTTCGCAGATGTTTACAAACGAAGCAGGATATGGTACAATAAATGTCATGGATGAGTTTGCATCGGAGCGTTTTATCTTTATCAGCGGCGCGACGGGCGGGATCGGCAAGGCGTTTGCCTGCGCCTGTGCAAAAGAAAACAATCTCTTTCTGACGGGCAGGAGCGCAGAAAAACTTTCCCTTTTGAAGGAGGAACTTGTAGGGCGGTTTCCGCATTGCAGGATCGATTTTTTCGCCTGCGACCTGGCAAGTGAAAGTTCGCGCGCGGAAATGTTTTCCTACATCGAATCGCGCGGATACCTTTTTTCCGGACTATATAATGTGGCGGGCGCGGATATTCAGAAGGCGTTTGAAAAATATACACAGGAGAAAATTGTTTTCCAGTGCCGCGTAAATTTTGAAGCGGCGCTGTCTTTGACACATTTTGTTCTGCGACATCGCGCACCGCAAATGGAGATAATCACTGTTTCCAGTCTTTCAGGGGTATATCCCATGCCGTATTTTGCGG
>CASFBD010000177.1 GCA_949292885.1 uncultured Bacillota bacterium | reverse complement strand
ATGATCATTCTCGGCGTCAGACTTGCGGATATGCGCCCGATCAGCCTTGTAAACGACTGGAAGATCTACGTTGCGTCGGCGATCAAGCTCATTCTTTCGCCGCTCCTGTCGCTGGGGTGCCTGTTGCTGGTCAATCTCGTGCTGCCCATCGATCCGTATGTTATGGTGGCCCTGTACGTGATCGCCGCCATGCCCTCGGCATCCATAGCGCTCAATTTTGCGGAAATGTTCGGAGGGGACAAGGAGACTGCTGCAGCTTCCACGCTGATGAGTACGATTCTCTGTATCTTCACCATTCCTGTGTTGATGCTTCTCTGTCAGTTGATCATTACATAAAAAATCAGCCGACCCTTTGGGGCGGCTGATTTTGTTTTTTAGCGGATGTTTACGGTAAATTCGCCGTTTCTGGCACCGATCTCGATGGTATTGCCCGGTTGCAGATCGTTTGCGATCATTGTCTTTGCGATCAGTGTTTCCACCTTGCTCTGCAAATACCTCTTTAAAGGGCGAGCGCCATAGACGGGGTCGTACCCGTTTTCGATGATCAGATCTTTTGCCAAAGGCGTGATGTCCAGCTTCAGCTGTTTTTCTTCCAGACGCTGGGAAAGTCCCTTGATCAGAAGGTCGATGATCTTTGTGATGTTGTCCTTTGTAAGCGGTTTATAATAAACAATTTCGTCAAGTCTGTTTAAGAATTCTGGACGGAAACTCTGTTTGAGCAACTGCGAAACCTGGTCTTTTGCCTCTTCGGAAATGTTCCCGTTCTCATCGATGCCTTCCAACAGGTAAGAAGAGCCGAGGTTGGAAGTAAGGATGATAATGGTGTTCTTAAAGTCTACCGTTCTTCCCTGAGAATCTGTAATGCGCCCGTCGTCCAGCACCTGCAACAGGATATTGAATACGTCGGGGTGTGCCTTTTCTATCTCATCAAAAAGCACGACGGAGTAGGGTTTTCTGCGTACTGCTTCGGTCAGCTGGCCGCCCTCGTCGTATCCGACGTATCCCGGAGGCGCGCCGATCAGACGGGAAACGGAAAACTTTTCCAAATACTCGGTCATGTCGATGCGCACGAGGTTGTGTTCGTCGTCGAACAGGCTTTCGGCAAGCGCCTTGGCAAGTTCGGTTTTGCCCACACCCGTGGGGCCGAGGAAGAGGAAGGAGCCGATGGGACGGTTAGGATCTGCGATGCCCGCACGCGAGCGGATGATCGCCTCCGTCACTTTGGTGACGGCTTCATCCTGACCGATCACTCTCTTATGCAGAATGTCGTCGAGGTGCAGGATCTTCTCGCGTTCGCCCTCCATCAGCTTGGAAAGGGGAATGCCCGTCCAGCGGGATACGACGCGCGCGATCTCCTCTTCGGTGACCGTATCGCGCAACAGGGTATGCTGTTTTTTTCCTTCGCTTGTTTTCTGCGCTTCTTCCAGCTTTTTCTGTAGCTCGGGAAGACGGCTGTATTTGAGTTTAGCCGCAAGTTCGTAGTCGCCCGCGCGCTGAGCGGATTCGATTTCACCGTTGACTTTTTCGATTTCCGCTTTGGTGTCGGAAACGACGTTGATGCTCTTTTTCTCGTTTTCCCACTGCGCTTTCATGGCATTGAATTTGTCACGAAGTTCGGCAAGTTCTTTTTGCAGGGAAGAGAGACGTTCCTTGGAAAGGGTGTCCGTTTCCTTTTTGAGCGCCATTTCCTCGATTTCCAGTTGCATGATCTTGCGCGCAATGTCGTCCATTTCCGTCGGCATGGAGTCGATTTCCGTGCGGATGGTCGCGCACGCCTCATCCACGAGGTCGATAGCTTTATCGGGCAGGAATCTGTCAGAAATGTATCTGTGAGAAAGGGTGGCTGCGGCAATGAGTGCCTGGTCATGGATCTGGACGCCGTGGAAGACTTCGTATCTCTCTTTGAGACCGCGCAGGATGGAAATGGTGTCCTCGACGGTAGGTTCATCGACCTGAACGGGCTGGAACCTGCGTTCGAGCGCGGCATCTTTTTCGATATATTTGCGGTACTCGTCCAGTGTCGTTGCGCCGATGCAGTGCAGTTCGCCGCGTGCAAGCATAGGTTTTAACAGGTTGCCCGCATCCATCGCGCCGTCCGATTTGCCGGCGCCGACGATCGTGTGCAGTTCATCGATGAAGAGGATGATCTTGCCCTCGCTCTTTTTGATCTCGTTGAGGACGGCTTTCAGTCTTTCTTCAAACTCTCCGCGGAATTTTGCGCCTGCGATGAGCGAGCCCATGTCAAGGGCAAAGATGGTCTTGTCTTTCAGTCCTTCGGGAACGTCGCCGCGCACGATGCGCTGGGCAAGACCTTCGGCAATGGCCGTCTTTCCGACGCCCGGTTCCCCGATGAGTACGGGGTTGTTTTTGGATTTGCGGGACAGGATGCGGATGACGTTTCTTATCTCGTTGTCCCTGCCGATGACGGGGTCAAGTTTTTGTTCCTTGGCGCGCTGAACAAGGTCAAACCCGTATTTGGACAGCGCGTCGTAGGTGTTTTCAGGTTCGTCGCTGGTCACGCGGTCTGTCTTGACCTTTTTCAGCTCGTTGAGGAAATCGTCCTTGGTAATGCTCATCGAGCGGAAGATGTTTTTGATCTCGTCCGTGGCATAGTCAAAGACAGAGAGCATGATGTGCTCGACGGAAACGTATTCGTCTTTCATGGAATTTGCAAGACGTTCCGCCGCGTTGAATATCTTGTCGGTGACAGGGGAAATATATATTTTATCCGGTTCTCTTCCGCTGCCGCTCACCGCAGGGATCTTGCCGATGGCGGAGTCGATGAGCGCAAGGAGATTGTCCGTGTCCTTGCCCATCTTTTTAAGAAGCTGGGGGATCAGGCCTCCTTCCTGGTCGACGAGGGCGTACAGCAGGTGTTCGGGCATGATCTGCATATTCTGGTTTTCAAGCGCAATGCTCTGCGCGGAATTGATGGCTTCCAGTGCCTTTTTGGTAAATTTCTGTGCGTTCATGAGTTTTCACCTCCTTTCAGATGCTCCTCCAGGGAGGCGATGTATTGGCTGATGGCGTTGCCTGTCTGTTCTTCCGAATATTCCAGATGGCTGGGCAGAGCAAACGTTCTGAGGAACCTGCCCGTTTCCATGCCGTACTGAATGGCGTTTTTCGGGAAGAATTTTCGGATGTAGATGTCCTCCAGCTGCATCCATATTTTAAAGAAGCGGGTCAGTTCCACAAGCAGTTCGGAAGAGGTCGTGCGGAAAATAATTTTCAGCTGACCTATGGTCTGCGAGGGCGTTCTGTACATTTCCACTTCGTAACGGATGGTCGGGCGGTAATGATATTGCAAGGAGCTTTTGATGCTCATTGTCATGTCGCTCGGCTGGGAATAGAGGAGCTGGCTCTGTTTTCCCAATACGTTTTCTATAATATCGAAAATGTTCTGAACTCTTTTTTCCGGTGTCGTCAGAGAAACGTATTCCGCGAGTATCTGATTGATAAGATTGGAACGGTTTGTCCCTTTTTCTTCAGCAAGGCAATCGATTGCGCGTATCACGTCTTCGGCGAGCATCAGACTGTACATGTTCTTTTTCATGCGATTTCCTCCTTTTTTCGGATTGCTATACATTATACGCGTTTTTTAAAATTTGTCAACAGTTTTATATAAAAAAGTTTTCAAAAATTTTAAATCTTTTTGATTGAAAAGGAGGTTTATATTTGTTATAATGATGATACAGACAGGAGGCGAATTTATGATGGAAATTCAGACGGAAGCGATGCAGGCACGCGCGGTACGCATATACAGAGAAGGAAAGGCGGAGGAATACGCCGCAGGTACGGAAAAATTTGATGAGGTGCTGTCCGCGTGGGAGGATATGACGCAAGACGCATTTCCCATGCCCGCATTCGGCGTGAGTATAGATTCGCTCACACGCGAAGAATTGAAAAAGGGGACGTGGGTGGAACTTCTCTTTGACGGAGAGCGGGGTAAAGAACTTCCTTTCGAGAGGCTTTTGGTCAAATGCGAGCCGGATTACCATGGGTTCAACCTCATCCGATATACGCAGGGCGGGTATAACGGGAGATGTTATTATCTCGATTTGCGAGAGAAAGAAATGCGCCCTTTCTGCGAAAAAATCAAAAATTTATAAAAAGAAAGGGAGCGCAAAAATTTTGAGCTCCCTTTCCGTGAAAAAAGCACGTCCCGCATAATGCGGGACGTGCTTTTTTAAAGATCGATGTTGGAATAGACGTCCAGAATGTTGGCAAGTTTCTTTTCGTCGCTTGCGTTTTCCACAAATTCCCGGTAGCAGGAACACACGTTACCGTTTTTGTCAAAGCCTGTATCGTTGCATTTTTTGCAGCGGTAGGAGGGGACAAGCATTTCTTCGGTCAGTTGCATACTTTTTAAAAGAGAGGCGCGTTCGCTTTTCAGGGTTTTCAGCGCAGCGGCGGGTTCGGACGTATCGCCGCCGAGCGCCTCTGCTTTGGCGAGGCGGATCTCCGTACTCTTGATCTCCTCTTCGTTTTTGCGGAATGCCGCGTTGCCGCGTGCGCGTTTCAGATAGTGGTCGGCAATGTCGCGGGCTCGTTCGCGCAGGTTGAAATAGTAATTCTGCACCTTTTTACGGAATTCCGCGTCGTGCTCTTCGCGCTGTTGTTTCTGGAAGTAAGTCTCTCTCGGCTGTTCCTTTGCAAGCTGTTCGGCAGCAAAGATGCCTTTGGACTTCCAGGAAGAGAGTACGGAAGTGATATAGGGCATGGGACTTGTCTTTCCCGCCGCCGTTTCCGCAGCTTTCAGGATCATCTCGTCGGAGAAATTCCAGCTGCGCCAGTTGCGCAGGCACTCCCTGTCCCAGTTGTTCACGCGTCTAGAGATCCCCGCCGCTTTCAGCACTTCTCCCGCAAACTCCTGTTCGCGCGCTTCGTTTTCCATGTAGCTGATAATGCTGTCCGCCGAAATGACGCCCAGGGAAACGAGCTTTGCGATCAGTTCGTCCATGCGCTCGAAGGATTTGCGCTCCCTGCGGAAGCAATATTTTGCAAGTTGCAGGAGGGAAGAATCTTCATATCCTGCCGCAAGCCATTTGCTGACAAAATTGTCTGTGTACGTGTCGATGACCTGGCAATAGACGCCCAGTTCCTTGGCGATGGAAAGAGTGAGCCCGCGGATCTCCGTCTTGCGGGCAAGGTATTCTTTTATCTCACTTTCCGTAAATTTTTTATTGGAGTACAGTTCCTGCAATGCCTCGTCCAGTTTGGCAAGTCCTCCTTTTTTGAACAGGCTTGCCGTGTATGTAATGACGGGGAGTTCAAAGCCGAATTCATCCGTCCATTTTTTGAGGAGTTTGTAATCGTCGGGTTCCGCCTTTTTAGAAGAGCCCATGGCGCGCAGGACGGAAGAGATATCGCCGCTTTTCACAAGGTAGTCGGAAAGTTTGTTTTCGATCTGCTCCACGGTGGTAACGCCTTCCGCAGCGAAATTTCTGGCAACCTGAAGAATATAATTGACGGGGATGCTTTCGCCTTTCAGGTCTACACAGTATCGGACGATGAGGAGCATTGCCTCCGGTTTGATGGAATATTCTTCCATGACGGAAAAATACTTCATGAATTCGGAGGCGGAGATCATCTTTTTCGGCATCAGCGACTGCACTGCCTTATTGAACTCGGTGTATTTTTCCGTGCGGATGCGCTTGGGCTTGCCTTTGGCGTAATCGGCGGGGAAATATCGGACGGAAAAAGGCTGCAGGGATACGATCTCCAGCAGGTCGAAATCCTCCCAAAAGCGGAACAGGTCGATGAGCTTTTCCTCGGTGAGGTTCAGCGTCCTCGCCGCCTCGGCGAGGCTGTAATCTTCCTGCACGTTCTGGCATAGATATAAGCCGAATATGTACGCTTTGACGGCGTCGCCGTCCGCCATCGCCATATCTTGGTTGATGAATTGGTTTTCCACGCTCGTGTAGGAGGAGAGGGAAAACTCGCGAGAGTAAGAACAAAATCCCATCGGTAAAAGCTCCGCGCAACGCTTGATTTATTTTGGAAATTACGCTATACTATTATATAAATAATTTGCCGCAAAAGCAAGGCTATTTTCGGCTTTTTCTCAGAATTTTTTCGGTACAGGCAGGTCAGGCGAAAGGGAATGAGGATACTGCACACATCGGATTGGCATATCGGAAAGCGGCTCAACGGGCGCGACCGCCTCGAAGAGCAGGCCGCCGTTCTCGACGAGATCGCCGAAATTTGCGAGAAGG
>CASFBD010000176.1 GCA_949292885.1 uncultured Bacillota bacterium | reverse complement strand
TGAAAAAGTTTTCCCCGCACCCTTTCCAAACAATATAACCAAAGTAATGTTGTTGACCCGTAGAACGGTCAAATCCAAACAACATTATTATACGAGTAAACAAATATGAATCCTGTCGTCACTTTCACTATGGAAAACGGTAGCGTCATCAAGGCGGAACTTTATCCCGACAAAGCGCCCAATACCGTCAACAATTTCATCTCGCTCGTAAAACATCATTTTTACGACGGGCTTACATTTCATCGTGTCATCGAGGGATTCATGATCCAGGGCGGAGATCCCGCAGGCAACGGCACGGGCGGCCCCGGATACAGCATCAAAGGCGAATTCCGCATGAACGGATTTGCGCAGAACGACATCAAGCATTCGCGCGGGGTACTTTCCATGGCGAGGTCGATGATGCCGGACAGCGCGGGTTCGCAGTTCTTTATCATGCACGAAAATGCTTCTCACCTGGACGGACAGTATGCCGCATTCGGCAAGGTGACGGAGGGGATGGAAACGGTGGACGCCATCGCATCCACGCCCACGGATATGCGCGATAAGCCGTTGCAGCCGCAGACGATCGCAACTGTTACGGTGGATACTTTCGGGGTGGAATATCCCGAACCCAAACGCGCGAGATAAAATGTGAATAAGGGGAGAGAATATGACAATAGGCGTAATTTTGGGCATCCTGTTTGTGTTGCTTTGCGCCGGTTCTTTTGTGGCGGGCGGACTGAGCATTCGTTCGCGCATCAAAGGCGGCGCCGCAGCTTTGAAAGTTCGGGGAATCATCCTGATGGCGGCGGGGACAGTGTTCTTTGTGCTGTTTTTGCTGATCCCGTTCAGTTTCCGTACGGTGGATGCAGGCGAAGTGGCCGTGGTAAAACACATGGGCGAGGCAACGCGCATCCGCACGGCGGGTACATACTTTGATTTTTGGATCACGGAAAAGTACGAGATCTACGACGCCAAAGTACAGAACATGGACATCACGGCGTCGGCGTATTCCAAGGATGCGCAGACCATGGACATTGCCATGACCGTGCAGTATCAGATCGACACGACAAAGGCGATCGAGATCGCCAATCATTACGGAACGCTGGACACACTTGCAAACCGCATTTTAAGCATTTCCGTGGAAAAGGCGAAGTCTACGCTTTCCGCGTATTCGGCAATGACGATCATCGAAACGCGCGCGACCATTTCGCCCGAAGTGGAAGAGGCGATCAAATCGAGTGTGGACGAAAACTATTATGTGAATATTGAAGCGGTTGTTTTGACCAACATTGATTTCAGCGATGCGTTTGAACAGACGGTGGAAGACAAAATGATCGCGGAGCAGGAAAAGCTGAAAGCCGAGTACGAGAAGGAAACGGCGATCGTCAACGCGGAAAAAGAACTGGAAGTTGCCAAACTCAACGCGGAAGCGCGCATTGAATCGGCAAAGGCGGACGCACAGGCGCAGATAGAGATCGCGCAGGCAGAGGCTCGTTCCATTCGTCTTAAATCCGTTGAAGTTGCCCGCGCTCTCGGCTTTACAGTGACGGAAAGTACGATCACGGCAGAGGACGGAACGCCGAGTGTAGAATACACCATCGATTTTGAAGGCAAGACGGCGGAGGAAGTGGCGCTGATCACGGAATACCTCAAATACATCGAATATCTTGCCAAATGGGACGGAAAACTTCCTTCCACGGTCATCACGGACGGAGGCGCATCGGTCATTCTGCCTTTGCCCGATTCGGGAACGGAGACCAACCCCGATACTACAACGTAAATGTGAAAAAGGAACGCTTTCGGGCGTTCCTTTTTTTATGCTTTGTACGGAAGTGTCGCGGAGTGTTTTTGCGCGGGAATGTCTGAAAAAGACACCGCGCACGCGTGCGCGACATATTTATAATAATATGGTTAGCGATTTTCACAACGATCTGCTCACATTCTGCGAGCAACCCGATCTTTCTCTTTTGAAGCAGGCGTCGCCCTGCGTGTGTGCCGTGTACGGAGGTGGCAGGACTTTTGAACAGGTGCGTACGATCGTGCATTGTTTTTTTGCGAACAGAAAAAAGGGGATGTATCTGTCTTTGGAAGATGCCTCCTGGCTGAACGACGAAAACATAGGAGAGGTTTGCTCCTGGCGCCCCGTGTGCGTATCGCTCACACACAATCGTGACAATAAACTTGCGGGCGGGTGCATGGACGGAGGAGGACTGACCGAGCGGGGAAAGAGAATGGTCAGGGTATTAGCGCAAGAGGGGATTTTCATTGATTGCGCACACCTCAGCGGGCAGAGTATGGCGCAGGTGCTTTCGCTTGCGCCGGCCGTCAATTCTCACACCTGTTTTAATGCTGTATATCCGCACTTTCGCAACATCGGCGACGCGTTGGCCAAAGAGATCCTGGATGGCGGCGGAATGATCGGCATTACCTTTGTGGGGAAATTTTTGACCGGCGGTAAGGCGGATGCACAGGATGTTTTTCGTCATGCAGATCATGCCGTGCAAAAATTCGGCATCGGCGGATTTTGTTTCGGGTCGGATTTTTTCGGAACGGACGACCTTCCCGCGGGCGTCAGAAATTTTGAGGAAGAGGAAAAAATGCGCTCTCTTTTCTTCGGTGCAGGGTATTCCGTCGCCGATACGGAAAGATTATTCCGTGTAAACCTCCAAAATTTTTTGGCGAAAAATTGCCGATGAAGGGCGCCCTGCGTGGATTTTGAATAACTTCCGCGAAACACAAAAGTAATTTTTTACATAATTCGCCATTTTTCCTCTTTATCGTACAAAATATGTAAATAATTTTTCCATATTTGTACAAAATTCACTTCACAAACGGATAAAAAAGTCGTATAATGAGGACACAAAAATACAGGAAGGAGGAAGAGGGCATGGGCATCAAGAAGGTAGCCGTGCTGGAAAGCAACGGTGAAACGGCGCAAAGTATTGCGGAATGTTTAAAGAGGGAAGGTTTTGAGGTGTGCGGCGTGACGGACGACGGGGAAGAAGGCTTACGCATCATTGCGTCGGCGGAGGCGGACGTAGCTGTGGTAGGATTGGTTCTGAAAGGATTGGACGGGTTCGGGGTGCTGGAAAGACTGAAGGAATCGCACTCTGCCGTGCAGATCATTGCGACGGGCGGATTTTCGGACGATGAGATCATAGCGCGCGTACTCAGCAAAGGGGCGAGGTATTATCTGATCAAGCCCGTTTCGCCGGAAGTGGTTGCGGAGCGCGTGCAGGAACTTACGGCAGGAGCGGAAAAACCTGTCGCTGCGGTTGCAAAGAGGACTTTTTCTATCCGCTCGCTGAGAGGGAGGCGGAGGAGATCCGAATCGAAGAACAGCTGCCTGAAACGCTGAACCTTCCCGTAGAGGCGGGCGACGAAGTGGGAATTTTAAGGATATCTTTGAAAAATCAGTTGCTTTTTTCACAGAAAATCGTTAGTATAGAGAAGAAA
>CASFBD010000175.1 GCA_949292885.1 uncultured Bacillota bacterium | reverse complement strand
ATGTTCACCCGCCAGTTCCTCAAGGAAATGTACAGCCGCGTCCTGCTGCTGATCGGAGACGGCTTTTTTGTGCTGATCGTTACCTGTATCGTGCTGGCAATGAACAGCCTGTATATGCTTATTCTTCCCGCCGTCATGGCGCCTGTTCTTCTGTTTGCTTTGGTGCGGTATATGAAGGCGGCGCGGCGTGTATCTACGCAGATCCGCACGTGTAATGCGGCGCTTAACCTCAACGTGCAGGAAAACATCAACGCTGTTCGGCTTGTCCGATCTTTCGCCAACGAAGATTACGAGGAGAATAAGTTCGATAAAGTAAATGAAGATCTGCGCAATGCCTATTGGGCACAGACGGATGTTTCGGCAAGGTATGGCATGATCTTCAACTCCATCCGTCAGTTCGCCTATATCGTGACCATCGTTGTGGGAACGCTGATGGTGTTTCAGGGGCATTTCGGCGTGGGGATCATGACGGCAAGTGTTACATATGTCCTTCGCATCATGGATTATCTTACGCAGATCAGCAATGCTTCTTACCAGATGCAGTACGGCATCGTCTCCGGGGAGCGTTTGCGCGAATTTTTGGAGCGTAAGACAAAGATCCCCGAGGCGCAGAAACCGGACAAGATCCGCCAACTCCCCAATATCGAGGTAAAAAACGTTTCCGTTACGGAAGACGGAAAGCAGATCCTCAAAAATGTATCTCTCAGTATTCCTTACGGAAAGAAAGTGGGGATCATGGGCGGTACGGGCAGCGGAAAGAGCGTTCTGCTCAAATCTCTTGTTCGTATTTACGATGCGACGCAGGGCTGCATAGAGATCAACGGCGAGGACATAAAACAGTTTGAGCTGGACGATTTGCGCAATAAATTTGCGTATGTGTTCCAGGATGTGTTTTTGTTTTCCAACACGATCGATGCAAACATCGCCTTCTATTCTCCGTATGCGGCAAAGGAAGAGGTCATGCGGGTAGCGGATCTCGCGCAGGCGGGCAGGTTTATCCGCGCTCTGCCGCAGGGTTTTGAAACCATCGTCGGGGAAAAGGGCCTGGGCCTTTCCGGCGGGCAGAAACAGAGGATCTCCATTGCGAGGGCCCTGTTGAAAAATGCTCCCGTGCTCGTGTTTGACGATGCGTCCAGCGCGCTGGACGTTTCCACCGAGCGCAAACTCATGAAAGGGATCAAGGAAAATTATCCCGACAGGACGCTCCTCATTGCGGCGCATCGCGTTTCCAGTGTTGCCGATTGCGACGAGATCCTGTATATGCAGGACGGCGAGATCATCGAGCGCGGTACGTTCGATCAGTTGATTGCGGCAAACGGCAGGTTTGCGGCGATCTACAGGATGCAGACGGCAGAAGAGGGCGAAAAAGACGATTTTTCGGATGAGATCCTCGCTTCTGTCAAGGAGGGCTGAACCATGGCCGAGAGAAATACATATTTCCAGGACGAAGTCGTCACACAGGAAAAGATTGATTTCAAAAACCTGAAGCGCCTGCTCCGTTATGCGGTGCCGCACAAAAAACTGTTTGCCTTTGTGCTGGTGGTCATGCTCATTGCCGTGGTTTCGTCCATGGTCACGCCGCTCTTGCTGACAATGATCGTCGATACCGCCATTCCCGAATACAGCGCAACGGGGGAATACAAGACCTTTATTCTGGCAGTCTGCGGGTTTGTTATCTGCGGCTTTGCGGAAATCATTATTACCTATTTTCAGCAAAAGAGTCTCGGGCGTGCGGGGCATGGGATCATCGCCGATATCCGCAAGGACATCTTTTATAAATTGCAGCAGCTCCCGTTCGACTATTTCGACAACCGACCTTCAGGAAAGATCGTTGTCCGCGTTACCGAATACATTACTGAGCTTGCGGACTTTTTCATCAATTACCTGATGAATTTTATCCTGAACATTGTCAAGATCGTTGTTGTTACCGTGTTCATGCTCGTGCTCAGTCCCGTGCTGACGCTTATCGTATATGCGGCGATCATTCCGCTTACGGTTGGCGTTATGCTCATCCGAAAGGCGATCCGGAAACTGTTCCGCTACAACCGCGCAAAGGGCTCCAATCGCACGGCGTTCATTCTGGAATCCATCATGGGCGAAAAGATCATCCAGAATTACAATCGCACAGAGTTTAACGAAAAGGTATACCACGACCTGCAAAAAGATTGCGCGGATACCTGGATGAAAATTGTGCGCCGCAACGAACTCAATGGGCCAGTCGTCGGGATTTTCTGGAACGCCGGAACACTGTTTTTGTATGCGATCTCTTTTCTTCTCATGCAGGGCGGGACTATGGGGGTCACGACGGGCGTAGTCATTGCCTTTTTGAGCTATATGGGCTTGTTCTCCGCGCCGCTGACGCAGCTTTCCGCCATCATTCAGAACCTGGCGCAGGTATCTGCTAACCTCGAACGCGTCTTTGAAACCATCGACGCTCCCGTCAGCATAGCGGACGGGGAAAACAGCGTGGAACTGAAAGATGTGCAGGGTAAGGTGGATTACAACGACGTTTCTTTCTGCTATGAAGAGGGGATCAACATTCTCGAACATTTCGATCTTCATGTTCGTCCGGGAGAGCGCATTGCTCTGGTCGGGCCTACGGGTGCGGGAAAGACTACAGTCATCAATTTGCTGACGAGATTTTATGAAGTCAGATCGGGCAGTGTTACCATTGACGGGACGGACGTTCGCAATGTCACTCTGCATTCCCTGCGCAAACCGGCCTACAAGGCGCATCAGCTGCTGAATCGTCTCGGGACGGCGCGTATCGCCTGTACCGGGGGAGACGCGTTCCGCGGAGCGATTGCAACCGAAGAGGCCGGTGTGCGGAAAGTACTCGTCTATCTCTATCCGGAAGCACTCCCGTACAACCATCCGGAACCAATTGAGATCAGTGTGGAACTGCCCGCCGGGTCATATTCCGCCCCCATCCTTTTCCGGATTGATTCCAGAGAGAACAACATTGCCGAGGAATGGAAACGGCTGGGAAGTCATCCTTATCCGGACCGCCGGGAGATTGCATACCTGAAAAGCCGGAACGATCTTTCCTCCACACCGGAATCCGAAGTCACCATTTCTACAACTCCCGAAGGGAAAACCGCAGCGCGGTTCCACCTGGAGTGTCCGGGAGCAGCACTTCTGGAATTCTGAAAAACACTTGAACCGAGGCAAAGATATCTGATCCCCCATTCCGGAAATACCCGGACAGGGGATCAGTTCATAACAATGATGTGTTCCGGACGAATAAACAGTTCATAAGTCTGTCCGGGTTTTCTTGCAGGAGAAGCCGTCTCAAACACCATCACGGGATCATTGACCGAGAAAAGATGCCATTCCGTACGTTCTCCAAGAAAAGATCCGTCTTTCAGAACACATTCCATACGGTTTGCATCAGGAGCGGTTTTCTCGAACGAAAGGTTCTCCGGACGCATCATAATCTCTACCGTG
>CASFBD010000174.1 GCA_949292885.1 uncultured Bacillota bacterium | reverse complement strand
CGATCACGAGGTTATCCGCCGGATCGACAGCATGGGTCTGGAAGAACGCACGATTACAATGATGGAACTCAAAGGAGATGAGTCTCCCATCGCACAGCTGCAGCGGGCAGATGCTCAGAAACATATTCAGAGTGTTCAGGCTGAAAGTGTGAAAAGCGCATTCCCCGCATTTGCACTGCACAAAAGTGTTTCAATACTCCTTGCAATCTCCCTTGTTGCGGGCGCGGGAATGACCGTCGTATCGGGACTTGCACAGCTCGGAATACTTCCTTCTCCCGACATCAACGACCCCGTCAGGGACAGTCTGCTTGCCGTAGATTACCTGGTGGAAGAGGGCGGCGAGATCGAAGGTCCGATGAATCAGCTCGTGTCCCCCGGAGAAAACGCGGAACCCGTCATTGCCGTTGCGGAAGATGGTTGGATCTTTGTCCGTTGGAGCGATGGCAGCAAATCCATGGAACGCGAGGACAGAAACATCACCGCCGACCTTTCCGTTACAGCCATCTTTGAAGAGATCGGCGAAGCAGACGGCGACGGAGACGGCGACATCGTAGACAACGATCAGGAAGGCGACTACGATCAAAATGCGCCCGACGCAAACGAAAACGAAGGCGCCGGTACCGGCGGCGACGCAGGAGACGGCGGCGAAGGCGACGGAGACGGCTCTCAGGGCGAGGGCAGCGGCACCGGCCAGGGCGGCCAGGAAGGCGAAGGCAACGGCGAGGGTCAGGGCGACGGTGCAGGCGGCGGATGGGCTGACAACAACCAGATCATCGACGGAAACACCGATTACCGCGACGTCTACGACATTTATTATGATATGGCCATGGAGATCATCAATAACGGCGGTGAACTCCCTCCCTATCTTAAAGATTTTATCGAAGGATATTTCGGAAGCATCTGACGCTATCTGCGCCGGACAACCGTTTATATACGCACCATACTTCATTCATAAAGGTTCATAAAAAATCATGATTACAGAGCAAAACATTCAGCAATTCAGCAAACAGTGCGAAAATATTTTTGCGCAGATCAGGCGCGACGTCATCGGACAAAACGAAGTGGTGGAAGGCACCGTCATCGCAATGATCGCGGGCGGCAACGTCCTTCTCGAAGGCGTTCCCGGCGTCGGTAAAACCAGACTTGTCCGCTCTCTCGGAAGAGTGTTCGACCTTCCCTTTTCCCGTATCCAGTTTACGCCGGACTTGATGCCTGCGGACGTGACCGGTACCAACATCATCGTGAAAGACGAAAAGGGCAACTCCACGTTTAACTTCCAGCCCGGCCCTATCTTTTCCAACATCATCCTTGCGGACGAAATCAACCGTGCCACGCCGAAAACGCAGTCCGCTCTCCTGGAAGCGATGCAGGAACATACCGTGACGGTCATGGGTGTTTCCAGAAAAATGGCGGAACCTTTCTTTGTCCTTGCTACGCAGAACCCTGTCGAGCAGGACGGAACGTATCCTCTGCCCGAAGCGCAGATGGACCGTTTTATGTTCAAACTTCTCGTCCCCAACCCCAGCCTGGAAGAGCTGATGGTGATCGTCAACATGACACAGAAAACGATGGCGGAAGTTGCAGAAGCTGCCTGCAACGGCGAACAGCTGCTTGCAATGCGCGCCACGGCAAACCAGATCCCTGTCGCGGAAGACGTGATGCGCTATGCCATGACACTTTGCTCCGCAACACATCCGGACAGTGACTGCGCCAGCGAAGCTGCAAAGAAGTATGTCCGTCTCGGCGCCAGCCCCCGCGCAGGTCAGTCTCTGATCTCCGCGGCAAAAGTAAAGGCGTTGATGAAAGGCAGATTTAACGTCGCTTACAGCGACCTCAACGAACTTGCTTATCCCGTTCTCAGGCACCGTCTGAAGCTCAACTTTGAAGCGATCGCCGAACGAGTTTCTCCCGACCAGATCATCAAGATGATCATTGCCGAAATCAGCAAGAGATTCGGCGTAGACAAAGAAATGCAGGCTGAAGTGGTTACTCCCGCCGAAGACAAGAAAAAACGCTTATTCGGTAAAAAATAATGAATGTTCCCTACTTGAACGATGATTTTTTCAGTCGTTTGGAGACCTGCGCCCTCAATCTGCGGCGAGATCTTTCGGGCTTTTTCGGCGGCAAACACCTTGTCCGGACTTACGGTCAGACAGTCGAGTTTGCCGATTACCGCGAATATATGCTCGGCGACGATATACGCCGCATTGACTGGAATCTGTTCAGCCGGTTTGAAAAATTCTTTCTGAAATTGTTTACGGACGAAAGACAGATGCACACGCAGATCTTTCTCGACTGCTCCGCATCCATGGGAAAGGTCAATCAACAGAAAGCCGCCTACGCGATGGCATTTGCCGCCGCGCTCGGCTTTTTGTCCGTACACAACATGGACAAGCTCACTTACCGGATGATCCGCGGAAACATCGCCGAAGACCCTTACGGGCTCATCGTCGGCAAGAACTCTTTTTTCCGCTCTGTCAGCAGATTCCAGGAAATACAATTTGAAGAGGACGCGGATCTGGAACGAGCAATCGTTTCCTGCCCCGACATTGCAAACAATAACGGTCTCAGCGTGATCATTTCCGACTTTTTTACGGAAAGCAACTGGAAAAAAGCCGTCGACTTTCTCTCTTACAAAAATCGTCAGGTGCTCCTTGTTCAGATCATGACTCCCGAAGAGCGCGACCCCGCCTACTCCGGGCGCATCAATCTTTTGGACAGTGAATCCGTGGACGCCATGGACGAACGGAACATGAAACTGAAGATCACCCGCGGAATGCAGTCTGCTTATGAAGAAGCTCTCAACGACTACCTTTCCGATATGAATACTTTCTGCTCCTCCCGCGGTGCGGGATTTATTTCCGTAACGACAGACCGACCTATCGAAAAAGTACTTTTCGGCGAACTATTGAAAACTGGTATTTTGGAATGACTTTATTACTGCCTCTGGGGTTATTGGGATTGGTTTCCTTGGCTGTGCTGATCCTCATTTACGTTCTGCGCCCCAACTATCAACAAAAACTCGTTTCCACCACGTTTATCTGGAAACTCAGTTTGAAATACAAAAAGAACCGGATCCCGATCAGCAAACTGCGCAACCTTCTCATTCTCCTCTGCCAGTTGCTTATTTTGGTCAGCCTTGCACTTATGATGGCGCAGCCGGCCATACTCGCTTACTCCGGTCTCTCCAAAAACGAAAAAATTGCGATCATCGATGCCTCCGCAAGCATGATGGTAGCTTCCGACAATCAGACGCGCTTTGAACGCGCTGTTGAAGAAGTCAGGAAACTTTCCGATTCCGTCTTTTCCTACGACGACGGGATCCTTTCCGTCATCGTTGCAGATTCCGAAGCGCACTTCCTCGTTTCTAGGCTTACGTCCGAGGACGCAAAGTTGTTCGATGAGAAAATGAGCGAACTTTCCGCAGACGATTGCAGCTACGGTTCCGCCGACATCGACGGTGCTGCAGAACTTG
>CASFBD010000173.1 GCA_949292885.1 uncultured Bacillota bacterium | reverse complement strand
GTATCCACATAATACCCGCGGCACCAAAAAATTCTGCTTCCGTACTTGTATTTTAAGTTCGCATGCCTGTCGAATATCATCAACGTGCTTTTTCCCTTGAGAAATCCCATGAATTGTGCTATACTTATATACGGTGGCACACTTACCAGCATATGGATATGATCCGGACACGCCTCTGCCTCGATTATTTCCACTTTCTTCTCGTTGCAGAGTTTCCGTATAATCTCTCCTATATCTTTTTTCAGTTGTCCATATATTTCTTTTCGCCTGTATTTGGGTGCAAAGACTATATGATATTCACATCTGTATGTCGAATGTGCTGTATGTTTAATTTCATTCTTCATTTGATAAAAACCTCCTGTTATTCTGCCAAACCTTCACTATTATAACACAGAGGTTTTTATTTACTGAAGTTCTTTTGCCTTCCCCCAGTAAAACTGGGGGTTTATTTATGCTAAAGCGCCAAAAAAATCAGCCCGCACGTCGTGCGGGCTGAATGTTTTTAAAAATCGTCGTCCTCGTCCTCTTCCTCGTCCTCGTCTTCGTCCTCGTCGTCGAGAGAATCGAAATCCCCGTCCGAAAAGTCGGCATCGTCCAGAGGCTCGGATTCCGAACTTTCCTCCACGTAATCGTCGGCAAACTCCTCGTCGTCGAAATCTTCGTCCGTAAAGTCCTCGCCGATGTCGACCCCGTCACTTTCCATGACAAGATTATCCGCCTCTTCATCCAAATAGTTGCGCCATTCTTCGTCCTTTTCGGGATCGATGTCTTCTTCCTCCTCGTACTCGGCGTTCTTTTTGCACTCGTCGCACATCTTTTCGCCGGGGCGCATATAATTTTCGCCGCAGACGGGGCAGAGCTCCGTCTTTTCCAGTTCCTCGTCGTCGTCAAGGTCTGCAAATTTCAGCTTGCTGCCCTGCAATTCTGCCAGGCACACGTCGCAATATTCTTTATCTTCCTCTATATAATTCAGTTCGCATCTGGGACATTTTTTATATTTTGCCATTTGTTTCCACCTCGTTGCGCCTTTCAAAAAGCTTCCGCCCGAAAACGCAGTTTTCTACAATTATATTACGGCGAAAGCTGTTATGTGCAGTATGCAGAAATTTACGCGCAGGCACTCTGTTTTTTTTCGCAGTTATTATACACAGAAACCCTGTGCTTGTAAAGCGTTTTTTATCTTTTCGCGCTATTTTTTTGAGTATTTATGCTGTTTTTATATAAAATCGACCGATTTTTCTTTTTTTTGCAAAACACGATAAAAAAGCGGAGCTTTTTGCTCCGCTTTTTGTCTTTATTCTTCTTCTGCCGTAAGCAAGAGATCCGCCGTCAGGGAATCCGCAATCGTTTCCGCATCGTCGTCGGTCACTTTGCCGAGCACATTGTAGAAGTAACTCTGCACGTTGTATGCCTTGTCCGCGTCGTCTTTGAAATCGAACGTAAATCCGTGAGAAGACTTGCCTTCCACAAATGCGTCGAACACTTCAAAATCTTCGGCGTTGTACTCGCTCTTATGCTCTTCCTCATCGAGAATGTCTTTGTCGCCCGTATAGAAATAATACTTGGCGGCATTGGAAGCATCCGAGAACTTTCCGGAAATGTCCGTAAAGGCGTCCTGCACCTCTTCATAATGGTCGTTGAGCACTTTCAGCGTGTCGTTATCCTCGGGATTTTCCAACACATACACGTAGCTGTCCGCATACGATTCCGCATTCGCGAAGAACAGGTATCCGTCCACGACTTCGGGTGCGTACCACGAAGAGTTGTAATCGAGCGCGAGATACTTTGTGGGGGTGTAATCTTCGTCCAGTTCGTTGGGGAAGTTCTGGTAATCTTCCTGCGTGGCACCCTTATAGTTGATGCGATACAGCGCCTTGCCGTTGGTTCCGGAGTTGGAGAAATACAGGTAATCCCCTTCCAGATACAGAAGGGATGCGCCCGACTGCTGGTTGGCGAGAGCCACCTTTTCTCCCACAAAATCTTTGCCCGTTCCTACTTTCACGCGCTGAATGACGTTGTTGGAATCCAGATAGATATAGTACTGATCTTCCCCTTCCGTGTAATACAGAGCGGAAGAAGTGGCGTTGGTCGTGCTTGCCGCAATGGGCTGCAACGCACCCTCGCTTGCGCCTGCAAGGTTAGGGTTTGCGGTGATGCTGTTCCAGTTTTCACCGATGTCCGCGCTGTCAAACGCATACACGAACGCAGCGGAAGATTCGCCGAGGTTGGTGACGGAGAGATAGATCCTGCCGTCCGTCACTTTGACGAGCGAATAGGTGTAGCCCTGCTCGCTGTTCATTGCGACGCCCTCTTTATAATCCAGGTTGAAGGGAGTGGGATCGTACGCCGTGCCGATACCGTCCAGGACGAGCTGGCCGCAGTTGACGTACTCCATCATATAGCCTTCGTCCCCTTCCTTTTTGTCCTTATCTACATAACCGTCGGAAAGATCGAGCTTTGCCGCATCCTCTTCGGTTGCGGAAGCGCTGACCCTGTACAGCTGGTTATAAGATTCGTTGGACGTATTGGGATAGGTGAGCTTTTTGGCAACGGGCATCGTATAATAGACATAGGGAGAAGTCACGTCCGTGTCAAAGGAATAAGCCGTGTATCCGGAAACGAGAACGGTATCCGTACCCGTCTGGGTGTTGAGGGAATGGATCTCGGATTTGGCGGAATCGACGTACAGCAGATAGACGGTACCCTCCTCCTCCACATAACGGTAGGCGGTGGTGTTGTCCGAAAGCTGAACATAGTATCCGTTCATCGTTTCAGAGCCGTCCAGTTTGGCGCGGCGGAAATCGAGATAGGAAGTTTCTACCTGTCCCTCAATGTTCTTGTTTCTGTTGGGGGAAGCGTAGTAAACGTAGTCGCCATAAATAAAGATACCCGACGTGAAGTCCTGCGCGACGACGAGTTCGGGAAGAACAATGTCCGCCTCCGTGTACGCGCCTTTGGCGAGGTTCTCCTCGGAAATGCGCATGAGCGAACCCTTGACAACCTTTCCGAACGTGTTGTCCGCCGTATAATCTTCCACCCCGTTGATGAAGTAGTACCAGTTATCCTTTTTGACGACAAACCCGCCGTTGGACTGCGCGGCACTGTCGGTGGATTCGTAGCCGGGAAGAGGATCCCTTTTGACGGTATTGTTGCAGCCCGCAAACGTCCCCGCGGAAAGAGAGAGCGCCAACAGCAGCAACATGAGTTTTTTTCCGTTTTTCAGCATAAAGAATGACTCCTTACTGGTCTGATGATTGTATTGCCTTGCGGCGTAAATTACCCCTTGCGGCAAATATGCCGATATACCCCTCTATTATATCTCAAAAAGCAGTCGAACGCAATTAAAAAGCATAAAAAATTGATGAAAATTTTCTTCAACCGCGCATAAAGTAATAATAAAGGAGGAGTTTGCATGGATAAATTCGGGATTTTTAACCTGCTTTCCGCATTGACTGCCCTGCGGGGAGAAAAAGAGGAACCGCCGACTCCGCCGCCCGCCCCGCCGCAGACGGCACCGCCTGCTCAGGATTCGGAAATGCGGAAACAGCGTGCCTCTTCCTTCCTCGAACGGCACGCCGCCATCTCGCACAGGATAGACAGGAAAAACCGTTGAGAAAAAACCGCCGCGCACAAGGCGCGGCGGTAAATTTGCTTTCGTTCCGTCCGAAGAAAATTATCTCTTGGAGAACTGAGGAGCGCGGCGTGCTTTCTTCAAGCCGTACTTCTTTCTTTCCTTTGCTCTCGGATCGCGGGTGAGGAATCCTTCCTTTTTCAGCGCGGTACGCAGTTCGGGCTGCGCCGTGATCAGCGCGCGAGAGATGCCGTGACGGATCGCACCCGCACACGTTAACGACGATGTCGTAAGCGGTTTCCGTAGCCGTCAGAACAATAGGCTGTTTAACGATGTATTGGAGAGTCCCCTGCGGGAAATAATCTTCCAGGGCGCGGTCGTTGATGACGATGTTGCCCGTACCGCCGGGAATGAGGCGAACGCGGGCAATAGCCTTCTTTCTTCTGCCCGTTCCCCAGAACTGCAATTTCTTTTTCAAAGTAGGTTTAGCCATACTTACACCTCACTAAAATAATTTAAGCTCTTCGGGCTTCTGTGCCTCGTGGTTGTGCTCGCCGTTCTTGTACACGCGCAGTTTCTTGATCATCTTCCTGCCGAGAGAATTCTTCGGGAGCATTCCGCGCACAGCTTCATAGACCGCAACGTCGCTCTTTTCTGCGAGCATCTTGCGGTAAGAGATCTCCTTCAAGCCTCCGATGTAGCCGGTGTGGTATCTGTAGAATTTGTCGTCCAGCTTCTTGCCGGTGAGAAGCACCTTGTCGCTGTTGATGACGATTACAAAGTCGCCCGTGTCGACGTTGGGAGTAAACGTGGGTTTGTTTTTACCGCGAAGAACGGCCGCGACCTTGGAAGCAAGTCTTCCAAGCGGCACGCCTGCTGCGTCGACAACATACCATTTTCTCTCTACCGTTTGGGCGTTTGCCATGTAGGTCTTCATGATGTTGTTCTCCTTGTCTGATTTTATATTGCATGAAAAGCGTACCATAGACGCCTTCCGTTGTTTACTCAATAAATTTTATCTTATATGCAAAATACTGTCAAGCGGTTTTGCTCGCGCTTTTGCGACTTTTTTTAAAAAAATATTTTTTTCGGAAAGGTTTTTGCCTTTTTTGCAATCTATAAGGCGGGCGCCGAGGCGCCCGCCCTGTTTTTTCACTCTTTATTCTCATCGCCGCAAGGCTTTGCCTCTTCTTCCCGAGCTGCACGGGCGCGCTCCACACTTTCGGGGACAATGTCCTCCACGCGCGTCGTATCCTCATGGACGATCCTGCGCCACGTCACGTGCATGAACAGCGACGCGATGGACAGCGGAATGTCCATCAGGTCGAACCAGGGGAAAAAGAGAATGTAAAAGATGAGTTTGGGCAGCGGACAATGGATCTTTTTCCGCTCGCGGATGGCAACCAAAAGCGCCGTCACCACTCCTTGCGCCCAGTATACACCCAGTGCAATGCCCGCAGTCTTTAATACGGGCAAGGTGAAGTATTCCTGCGCGATCCCCTGCCAGCCGGCAGAAACCGCCACGCCGATAAACGCCGCCAGAAAAGTGGCAATAGAAACGAGTCCCGAAAACAATCCGTACGGGAACCCGTAAAAGATCATGTCGTAACAGCTCCATTTGTTTGTCTTTTTGCGGAACATCCCCGCAAAGAGCTTATACCCATAAACAAAAAAGGCGTACAATCTGCCCTTCGCCCAGCGGATACGCTGGCGCATGGAAACGCGCAGCCGCGTAGGCTGTTCGTCAAAAAATTCCGCCGCTTCGCAATAGCCGATCTTTCCGCCGCGAGAAACAACTTCGTATGTGAACTGCGTATCTTCGGTAAGGCAAGTCCATTTCCAGCCCTCTTCAAACCATTTGGAACGCACCACGTACCCCGTCCCCGCAATATGCGTGGACGTATGCAGCACCTGGCGCGGGCGATGATAGGAAAAACTGCTGCGATAAAAATGGATCCCGTACGCGGAAGAAATGATGTTTGTGGCAAAGTTCTTGGTGTTGCGGTAACCGCAGATGACGTCAAATTCGCCCGTATCGAACGCTTTGTTCATCTCCGCCATATACTCGGGATGCAACAGGTTGTCCGCATCGAAAATAAACCAGCCTTCCACAAAATCCACTCCGCCGTAATCCTTGCGGATGTTCTCGAACGCGTATTGCAGAGCATACCCCTTGCGTGCGTGCGCGGGATCGTTGCGTTCGTACACGACAGCGCCCTTTTCGCGGCAGATGCGCGCCGTGTCGTCCGTGCAGTTGTCCGCCACCACAAACACCTGCAGAAGCTCCTGCGGGTAGTTCTGCGCGTGGATGCTGTCCAGCAGGTTGCCGATGACTTTTTCCTCGTTGCGCGCACAGATGATGACGGCAAACTTATGCCTGTTCTCCGTTTCCGGATACACCCGCGCCTTGAAGAAAAAGCCGATCACTTTATATACAGTTTTATAAATGGTAAGCACCGTGATGACCGTAAGAATGGTCTGCAGCACTTTAAAAATGACGTCTAAAACCAAAACAAAGCTCCCTCTCGTGGATTCCGCTTTATTATATCCTATCCCAGACCATTATGCAAGGACTTTTTACTTTTTGTCTGAGAATTTTCTCCGCACACCAAACCGCCTTTCTTTTTGCACCGACTTTCCTCCCGTAAAACAAAAATGCTGCGTTTTTCGGCATACGTCCTGCAAAAACACGTCCAAGCGCCGCAAAGTGTTTTTCTTTCGTTTTTTTCCAAAAACCCCGCGGACAGCGGCAAATG
>CASFBD010000172.1 GCA_949292885.1 uncultured Bacillota bacterium | reverse complement strand
CGGCTTTTTATACCGCATCATCCTCTCCCGCACGCTCGGCCCGGAAGGCGTGGGCATCTATCAGATCGCCCTGTCCGTCTTTGCCGTGCTTGCAACCGCCGCGGCTTCCGGGATCCCTCTCACCGTTTCCCGCCTGATCACAAAATACCGAGCAAAAAACAACGCCTATGCGCAGAAATCTGTTGTGACTGCCGCACTTGTCTGTGCGCTCGCGTTCTCCGTTCCGGCATTCAGTCTGCTGTATTTCGGACACGAATTTTTCGATTTCCTCTTTTCCGATCCCCGCTGTATGGCAGTCCTGCTCATCCTTTTGCCCTCTCTGGTATTCAACTCTGTCTACTCAGTCATCCGCGGAGCTCTTTGGGGAAACAAGCAATTCATGCCCTATTGCATCATCGACCTTCTGGAAGAACTGACCATGATCGTTGCGGGGGTAGTGCTTGTAAGCGCTATGACAGACGTTCTGGACGGCGCAAAGCGGGCGGCGGTCGCCATAGTGCTTTCCTATCTCGTTTCTTTCACTCTTTCGGGGATCTGGTATTTTGTCAAGGGAGGACGTCTGAAAAATCCGCGCAGACAGTTCCGCCCCCTGCTCTCTTCCGCTTTGCCCATTACGGGAATGAGGACCTCGGGTTCCCTGATCAATTCCGTGATCTCCCTGCTGCTGCCCGTGCGGCTGGTTGCCGCAGGCATGACCAATGCACAGGCAATGAGCGAGATCGGCATCGCGATGGGAATGTGTATGCCGGTGCTCACCATTCCCGCTACGCTCATCGGTTCTCTTTCTCTCGTCATGGTCCCCGAACTTGCGGAAAACTATTACAGAGAGGAACACACCAAAATGCGCGTCAATCTCGAACACGCCCTGCAGATCACGACACTCATCGCCTGTGCACTTATTCCGCCCCTCTTCGTCTTGGGAGATGAAATCGGGATCCTGCTCTTTTCCAGCCGACAGGGCGGAGAAATCATCCACAACTGCTGTTTCATGCTCCTCCCCATGAGCCTGGGAATGATCACCACCAGTGCACTCAATTCCATCGGGTGCGAAAAACAGACCTGCGGTTTCTTCTTTGCGGGGGCGGCGGCAACCCTGCTGTGCGTATGGTTTTTGCCTCAGATCGCGGGGATCTACGCCTTGCTCATCGGCATGACGGCAAGTTCGTGCATCACAATGGCTCTGAATTTCTTTCTCCTTTCCAAAAAGAGCAAAGAAAAAGTGCGCTTTCAAAAGCACACTCTTTGCTCGGCGGCGGCAATCTTGCCCGCCTGCCTGTTCGGTATTCTGTTGAAAAATGCCTTGTTCGGACTTTTGCCCACTCTGCCAGCCACGCTGTTGTGCGGAACCATACTCGTCGCTGCCGAAGGACTGTTTTTCCTGGCTTTGGGACTGGCGCAGCCGCGATGGGTCAAACTGCTTTTCAGAAAATCTTGAAACGAATGCCAGAACGATTTAAAAACTTTGCCGCTACATAAGAAATAAAGGCATTGGTAAACGTCACGGCTAGCTGCGGAACACGCGCAATAAGAAGATATGCCCAATAAGACGTGTATTTGTTACCGGCGAACAGATAAGTGCCGTAGGCGTTCAGGCCCATCGTTGCAATCAATGCGCAGATGAGAAAACTGACGACGACTTTGACACCCAGATTCCACTTGCAGTACGGGACGATGATGCCGGGTACGAGCCCGAACATACACGTTCCGAGCGTGATGAGCGGGCTAGGCACGAATCCCGCCAGAAAACCGCCGATCACATCGCCGATGAACATGACCGCAAACCCGCCGACCGGCCCGAAATAACAGCCGCAGATAAACCCGACCGTCGCCGTCAAAGAGAGCTTGAAACTGGGTGTAATGTCGATGGAGATCGTGTTTATCACAACGGCGATCGCGGTAAACACGGACAGATAAGCAATCTTCTTGGCGGCGCTGAGCGACATAAACGACCTCGTAAACATCGCGGCGGAAAAAGAACTTAACAACTTTGCGAACATAGAAAAAAACCTCCCGTTTTTGGAGAGGTCCGAGGAAAAACAGTGCGCCCCCGCACGGGCGGCTATCCTTGCAACGGACGCGCCTCGGCACCGCAGGAAAAATCCTTTCGTTTGCGAACAACGTCCCGTTTCGCAACACTTAACGCGCCTTGGCTACTCTGCATTTAATGAATGTATTATAGCGGAATTTTACGGTAAAAGCAAGCAAATCCCGCTGCCGCGCATAAAAATTTTTTCGGGCGGCAAACTTTTGGTATGGGACTGATCATTTTAAGGACAGCCATCATCTTTCTCGCCCTCCTCGTCGTCATGCGGCTGATGGGGAAAAGGCAGATCGGTGAAATGCAACCTTTTGAACTTGTCATCACACTGCTCATCGCAGAACTTGCCTGCATTCCGATGGCGGACAGCTCGATTCCCCTGCTGTACGGGATCGTATCCATTGTAACCATCTTTTTATTGCACCAGCTGATGCTGCTCGTCAATCTCGGTTTCAAGCCATTCCAGGCTTTGATCGGAGGAAAACCTTCCGTCGTCATCAACAAGAACGGAATAGATATTTCCCAGCTGAAGAAAAATCACCTCGACCTATCCGACCTCATCGAGTCCATGCGAACAGCCGGAATGTTTTCCCTTGACGAAGCGGCGTACGCCCTGTATGAGGCAAACGGACAGTTTTCCGTAATGCCGCGCGAGGACAGCCCGAAAGAACAGAAAATTTCCCTGCCCGTGCTTATTATAGACGACGGAAAATTTGAAGGACACAATCTCTCCCTGACGGGAACAAGCGAAGAATTTTTTAAAGAGATCTTGCGGGAACAGGGCGTCAAAAATGTACGCAATGTTTTTGTCCTGACCCTCGACGGAACAGGTAAGATCTACTTGCAATGTAAGGGCGAAAAATACCGGACTTTCCGAATCCGTCTGCCGGAGGGAAGCTCATGGTAAAAACACTTCTCTCCGTAATCCTTACCCTTTTTCTCCTCGTCGGAGCAGGCGTCGGAGAACACTTTTTTGTTACGAACCGATTTGACAAACTTGCCGCAGCAGTAGACGCGCTATATCAAAAAACACAAGACCGCGAGGCAACGCAGGCCGACGCAGATGCCGTAAATACACTGTGGAAAAGCGAAAAAAAGGATATGAGCCCTCTCACGGCATCTCCCTGGTGATCGGCGTAGGGCTTTGTATCCTCAGCGCGATTCCCGTGTTTGTACTGGGCGTTCTTGATGAAGACGGGATGCTTGCAATTTGCGGGGTCATCTTCTGTCTGACCATTGTATCAGCAGGTGTATTCTTCCTTGTCCGTACCTGCGTGATCTTCGGCTCTTTTCAGAAGCTTCTGGAGGAGGGAGATTACAGCCGGGATAAAAAAATGGCCGAGAAAAGAAACGAAACCATTACAACCGTATATTGGTGTATCGTCACGGCAGTTTACCTCGGATGGAGCTTTTACACAATGGAATGGCAGCGCACATGGATCATCTGGCCCTGCGCGGCAGTGCTGTTCGGCGCGGTGCTCGGCAT
>CASFBD010000171.1 GCA_949292885.1 uncultured Bacillota bacterium | reverse complement strand
AGTGATGCGTTGCCAAATTTCGGTACCCGTTGACGGGTGTGCCGGTATTAAACCCTTTTAGGGTCTGTGCAAACCACCAGTTCACTGGTGGTTTTGTTTGTCCTGCGGCACGTTGACGCCGGTGATGTGCAGGTAACGCGCCTGTTCAAAAACATAGCGTGTGAGCGGCTTGTTGTAGGCGTCAAAAGAATGGGTCGCTACCAGCGGTACGCCTCCGCGGAATCCCACAACGAGACAGGAATGGTAAAAATCTCCCGTTTCCCGTCCAAGCTGGATCACATCCCCGAGCTGTATGTCGCACGCACAGACTTCCTGTGCAGTCGGGCCGTCGCCTCGGTTGGAAGTGAGAAAATTGTACAGATATTCCACGCCCGTCCAGGAGGCCGTCCTGTCGTTGGCGGAACGGTAAAACCAGCCGAAAACAGGTGTATAGTTCATTACGCCGGAGCCGGCAAACAGACATTGCGAAATAAAGTTTGTACAGTCTCCGCCGAGGGAATTGAAACTGTAATAGGCAGGGTTTCTGGAAAACGCCCATTTTCTTGCGTACAAGACTGCGCGCAGACGATCGTATCTTTTTTGTGCCATGCCACATTGTATGCGTGCGGAAAACTTTTTGTGAGTCTTGCGGCGGGCAAAAAAAGGGACTGCAAGAATGCAGTCCCTGTAATTTTCGGAAAACTTTTATGCCCTGTCGTTGCTGCCGAGAACGTCGACGATCTTGTGCTTGACAAGTTCTTTGATCGCTGCTCTCGCATCGCCGAGGTACTGGCGGGGATCGAAGTGGTCGGGGTGCTCGGTAAAGTGCTGACGGATCGCCGCAGTGCAGGCAAGGCGCAGGTCGGAGTCGATGTTGATCTTGCAGACTGCCATGGTAGCGGCTTTGCGCAGCATTTCTTCGGGGATGCCGATAGCGTCGGGCATCTTGCCGCCGAACTTGTTGATCAGTGCCACTTTATCCTGCGGAACGGAAGATGCGCCGTGCAGGACGATAGGGAATCCGGGCAGTCTCTTGCCGACTTCTTCGAGGATATCGAATCTCAGCTGAGGCTTCTGGCCGGGCTTGAACTTATATGCGCCGTGGCTTGTCCCGATAGCGATTGCAAGGGAGTCGCACCCGGTTTTTTCGGTGAATTCGCAAACTTCGTCCGGCTGGGTGAAGCAGGCGTCTTCCGCTTTGACGTTGACGGCGTCTTCGATACCGGCAAGCTGTCCGAGTTCCGCTTCAACAACAACGCCGCGGTCGTGTGCGTATTCGACGACCTTGCGGGTGATCTCGATGTTTTCTTTAAAGGAGTGGTGGGATGCGTCGATCATGACGGACGTAAACCCGTCCTCGATGGCGGATTTGCAGGATTCAAAATCTGCGCCGTGGTCGAGGTGCATGACGATGGGCAGACCGGTCGTTTCGACGGCAGCGGCGATGAGGTGTCTCAGATATACGGGGTTGGCGTATTTCCTTGCACCTGCGGAAACCTGCAGGATGAGGGGGGAATTGCATTCCTTGCCCGCTTCCACGATCGCCTGGATGGTCTCCATGTTGTTAACGTTGAACGCGCCCACGGCATAGCCGCCCGCGTACGCTTTTTTGAACATTTCGGTAGATGTTACCAAAGGCATAATATAGTTCCTCCGTAAATTTTTATCCTTATCTATTTTACAACAAATCCGCGCAAAAAGCAATATAATTTTAAAAATATCTTTATTTTGCTTTCTAAATTTTTGCTAAAGTATTATAATATTGTCGTAAAAAAATTTTTCTGCGGGAAAACGTTGCCGCAGATTTTTCAGGAGGCTGAAATGAGAGATCCGAGGATCGAAAAGCTTGCAGACGTACTTGTCAACTACTCGGTGGCATGCAAGAAGGGCGAAAAAGTGCTGATCGAAGCGCGCGGCATCGACCACGAACTGGTCAACGCGTGCGTGGAAAAGGTGTTTGCGGCGGGCGGTTTTCCGTTTGTGGAGGTGGTAGACCTTTCCGTGGAGAGGTCGCTTTTGATGGGAACAAGCGAGGAGCACGCCAAGCTTCGCGCCAAGTATGCCAAATACCGCATGGAGGACATGGATTGCTATATCGGTATCCGCGGCGGGGACAATACGTTTGAACTGAGTGATGTGCCTGCAGAGAAAATGCAGGCGTATGACAGGAATTTTTCTTTCCCCGTACACCACGAGATCCGCGTAAAAAAGACAAAATGGGTGGTTTTGCGCTATCCCAATCCCGCCATGGCGCAGAATGCGGGAATGCCCACAGAAAAGTTTGAGGACTTCTATTTTGACGTTTGCACCCTCGATTATTCCAAGATGGACAGGGCGATGGACGCACTGCAGGCTTTGATGCAGAAGACGGACAAAGTCCGCCTGGTCGGAAAGGGGACGGATCTCACTTTCTCCATCAAAGGGATCCCTGCCATCAAGTGCGCCGGCCACATGAATATTCCCGACGGCGAAGTGTATACCGCTCCTGTCAAGAACAGCGTCAACGGTGTCATTACGTATAACGCTCCCACGCAGGAAAAGGGGATCAAGCATGAAAACGTGCGCCTTGTGTTCAAGGACGGCAAGATCGTGGAAGCCACTTCTTCCAATACGGAAGCGCTCAATGCCGTGCTGGATACGGATGAGGGTGCGCGCTATGTCGGTGAATTTGCGATCGGCGTCAACCCGTTTGTCACTTTCCCCATGCTCGACATTCTCTTTGACGAAAAGATCTGCGGTTCCATTCACTTTACGCCCGGCTGTTCGTATGACGATGCGTTCAACGGCAACAAGTCCAGTGTGCACTGGGATATGGTGCTCATCCAACGCCCCGAATACGGCGGCGGCGAAATCTGGTTCGACGACGTTCTCATCCGTAAGGACGGGCTGTTTGTTCCCGAAGAATTGCAGTGCCTGAACCCCGAAAATCTTAAATAATGTGGCAATTTCTACAAATTTTTTGAAAATCAAAGTATTTTGTTGAAACTATTGACTAAATTTTGCCGATTTGCTATAATATAACTGTTGACAGACAAACAACCAAACAAAAAAATTTTTTCTGAATGGAGGATAATTCAAATGGCTAATGTAAGAGTAGCGATCAACGGTTTCGGCCGTATCGGTCGTCTGGCTTTCCGTCAGATGTTCGGCGCTAAGGGATATGAAGTCGTCGCGATCAACGACCTCACCAGCCCCGCAATGCTCGCACACCTTCTCAAGTATGATTCCGCACAGGGCAGATATGCTCTCGCGGACAAGGTTTCCGCTACGGAAAATTCCATCATCGTTGACGGAAAGGAAATCAAGATCTATGCCGAGAAAGATGCAAAGGATCTGCCTTGGGGCGAAATCGGCGTAGACGTCGTTCTCGAATGCACGGGCTTCTACTGCTCCAAAGCAAAGAGCCAGGCGCACATTGATGCAGGCGCTAAGAAAGTTGTTATCTCCGCTCCCGCGGGCAACGATCTGCCTACCATCGTTTACAGCGTCAACGAGAAGACCCTGAAACCTTCCGATACCATCATCTCCGCAGCTTCCTGCACCACGAACTGCCTCGCTCCTATGGCGAATACG
>CASFBD010000170.1 GCA_949292885.1 uncultured Bacillota bacterium | reverse complement strand
GTACGGGTACCTGCCTGCCTCCACCACCTCTTCACAGGTCATCAGTTCCGTTTTCAGTCTTTCTGTGAGAACGACGGAAAACTTTGTGGCAAATTCCTTATTGGAAAGGGTTTTTGCGTCCGTCTTGTCCACATACACCGTGCCGCCCAGCGTTTCCAGCTGGCGCGTGATGCTCTTTAAAATGGTGGATTTGCCTGCGCCGTTGCGGCCGATCAGGGTGACGACTTCTCCCGCATTGAGGGAAAGATCGATCCCCCCGATGAGTACTTTACCGCTGTAACCGACGCTGAGATCTTTTGCAGAAAGTTTGCTCATGCTTCCCTCCTGCGCCGCGAAAGCAGCATTCCGATGACCACGGGCGCACCGAAAATGGCAGTCACCGTGCCGATGGCAAGCTCCGTAGGCGCAAACGCCGTGCGCGCGATCAGGTCGCATACCAGGCAGAACACCGCGCCCAAGAGAAAGCTCCCCGGAAGGATCACCGAAGGTTTGGAAGAGGAAAACATCATTTTCGTCAGATGCGGAACGGCGATCCCCACAAAGGAAACAGGCCCCGCATATGCCACCACGCACGCCGAAAGAAGACTGGAAAGCAGTATGATGAGCACGCGGAACAGCTTGACGTTCATGCCCATGCTCTGCGCATAGCCCTCGCCCAGACGAAAGGCGGAAATAGGTTTTACAAGCAACAGCGTCCCCAAAAAGGAAGTCAGCACAAAGCCCGCAATGACGGCGACATCCTCCCAGTCCTTGCCCGAAAAGCTGCCCATCGACCAGTATGTGAGGTTGACGATCTCCTCATCCTTGGCAAATGTGATGATAAGGTCGGTGACCGCCGAACAAATATAGCCGATCATGATGCCGATGATGAGCAGAATGGCCATGTTTTTGGTCTTCCCCGCGCACACAAGCACAAATCCCATAGAAATAAGAGAACCGACAAAAGACGCCAAAACCATGCTGACCCCGCTCATCCCGCCCCAGAAATTGGTGGCTATGACGACAACGAACGCCAGCACCATCTTAGCCCCGGATGAGATCCCCAAAACAAAGGGACTGGCAATGGGGTTGCGGAAATACGTCTGGATGAGATACCCCGAAACGCCGAGCGCGCCGCCCAAAAGGGCGGCGGCCGTCAATCGGGGTATACGGATATTCCAGACGATGGTATGCACCGACTGGCCCCGAAACGCGTCCGTAAATAAAATTTTGAATACGTCCCCCACGGAAATGTTTGCGCTGCCCACCCAGATGTTTGCCACCACCGCGGCAAACAACAACACGGCGAGCACCGCAAAACAAATATTCCAGCGGAAAATCTTTTTACTTTCTTCTTTCATCCTTCGCCTGATTTTTCTTTGCTAAAAAATAACCTGCAGTGCAGAGAAGCGGCAACATCAAGAGTATGCTTCCGGCACCCATTGCAGAAGAACAGCCTTCCTTTTCCGGATCCTGCGGTTCGGGTTCAACTGCCGGCTCGTTTGTCAGCCTGTTGACATAGGTGAGATTGTCCGAAACATCTTCGTCGTACAGCATTTCATAAATATCCGCGACCATCTCTCCCATTTTATCCATTTTCTGATAGAAATCGTTGGATGTTCTCCACACGTTTTCCTCTTTGTATGCCTTGAACTGTTTGAACCAGTCGCCCAGGCGCGCGTCGATCAGCCCCTGCAAAGTTTCGTCCTCCACGCCGGAAGCACCGCTTGTCCAGTTATACAAAACGTAGTCCGCCTGCGAGCAGGTATCCACAAACGTTTCCAGATCCATTTTTGTGTTGCCCGATTTTCCCGCGCCGATCTCCGTCACCTGCTTTCCGCCCGCAAGGGATACGAGCTCGGTGACATAGTCCGCCGCGTTGCGCACATAATACGTGTCCTTGGAAGAGGTTGTGTAAAAGACGAGTACGCTCTTTCTTTCGCTTTCGGGAATATCGCCGATTTGTTCGAGAGTTTTATTCAGTACATCCACCTGCGCATCGAACACCGCATCCGACTGTTTGCGCATATCGAAGATCTCGCCGAAAATTTTGATCCATTCCGTCCTGGCAAGAGGATGGCTTTCCGAAGAAGACTGATCGCGCATAACGCGGATATTGCAGTTTTCGGAGAGCATTTCCTCCACTTCGGGTTCATAGTCGATCATGGTCGAAAAAACCGCAAAAGTAACGGGTTTTTCTGCACTGATGGTGAGGATCTTTTCATAATCCGGGGCGCTGTACTTGCCCACTTCCTGCACGGTGCCGTCCTCGATGGCCTGTTTGATCTCCTCGATACGCCAGGTGGTATCCGACGTGGTCATGGGAACTTTGTCCAACGCGCCCATCGCATTGATCAGGGACATCGTGCTCGCCGAAGATACCATGATGTTTGCGCGGTCCTGCGAGGTCATCACCTGCATCTTTTCGGGAACATTTTCCACGCCTTTTACCCCTTCGGGGAGGAGCAGCCAGGAAGAATTGAGCGCTTTGTCTTTGTCGTAAATTTCAATTTGCGAGTATTCGCGTTTTTCGCCGTCCGTAAAATGTTCGATGGCAAACAGCTGCGCAAAGGTATTTTCCTCTTTGCCCGTGCTTGTCAGATCTCTGTAAGATACGGTTACATCCTCCGTTTTTTCCTCGTTCTTTGCGCACGCGGCGGCAAAAAACAGCATTCCCGACAGCATCACCGCGCCGAGAATCAGTGCCAGTCTTCTCTTCATTTTTTTACTCCTTTTTTGTTTTTGCAAATAAATCGAGAAGATTGGCAACAAAAAACGCCCGCAAAAGTATGCGGACGCCCCTTCTTTCCCATGGTTAAAAGAATTGTCGGCCGCATTCTCCGTTTGCCCAAGAATGTTCTCCGAACGAAAGCCGAGCAGGTCTCCTGACTTGCGGTCCTTACGGATGCGGCGCGCCTTCTCAAACTCTTCGTTCAATGGCGTTGCGCCTTTTTTAACCGCTGACAGTAATGGCTGTTGTACCGGATTTTCACCGGTTTCCCTTTTCACCCGCCCTTCGGCGGACACTCGGCATCGCAGATTTATTTACCGTTTCAGTGTATACCAATTTCACCTGCCTGTCAAGCCTTTGTCTTTTGAATGACACCTCTTTGCGATTTTTCCGCAAGATATTGCTGTCGCAAAGCAAGATTTTTCCGCCCGGATTTACACCTGTGACAACTTTATCGAAAAAAACATACATTGTAGAGTGAGGCGCAGGACGCTGCGCCATCAACTTTGAAAAAAGAAAGAAATTATGGCAATCAATCAGACAGAAGAACAGACCTGCCCTACCGTAGCATACCAGATGTCTTCGGTATGCGTACCCGTAACGGTAACGCCTTTTGCACGGACGGGGTCTACCTTTACCAAATGCTGCGGCAATGCAACCGTCACGCCCGGCCTTGCGGTTTGCGGCGGCATTAAAAACGGCTCGTGCGTGTTCACCATCAGCCAGAACATCTGCGTGGAAGTTCCCGTAGAATTCGGCGCAACCGCTCATGTGGGCGACGCTTACGTCAACTGCAGCGGCGCGACCGCCGAGGACATCTGCACCGACTGCGCACAGGCTTCCATTCCTCCGACAACGGAACCTGTTGTCCCTCCGACGACGGATCCCGTGGTTCCCGATCCCTGACCTATAAAGATCGGGCCGCCTGATCTTTGCCGCCCTCGTGCGGCACCTGCCCCCCCGCAGGGGCCATACAATGCAATTTGCTTTGCAATTTGTGTTAT
>CASFBD010000169.1 GCA_949292885.1 uncultured Bacillota bacterium | reverse complement strand
GTCGGACGGGACGGATTCATAAAAGAACGCGTCGATCGCCCCCTCTTCCTTGGCGCACTTGACTTTGTCCGCGATTGCCGCGTCGGACACCTTGTCGCACAGAAGAGCGACCTTGATGTCGGGGTTTTGCGCTTTGACGGATTTTACCGTCTGCATTCTCAAATCAAACGTTCCCTCGCCGTCTCTCGTCACGTCCATAACGAGAAGGTGCGCTTTTGCCGCCTCGCACGCAAGCAAAATTTCGGGCGCGCTTTGAGAAGAAGTCTTTTCCACGGCAATGCCCGCCCTTTTCAAAGCAAGCGTTACCGCCTCCAAAATAAGTCTGCTTCTGATCGAAAGAACCGCTCTTTTCATCTTTTTCCCTCTCCTTAGCTACATTTCTTCATTCTGCGACTTTATTATAAAAATTTCTCTTACCCTGCACAATACCCGTTCGGGTACCTTTGGGCAACTTTTTTCAAAAATTTTCCGTATTTTTTCGGTTTTTCGGCAAAAGGAAAGAGCAGCCGCTTTTTTTGCGACTGCTCTCTTTCCGCTTTATCTACCTTTCTTCATACTGCTTGTTTATTTTTCCCGTTCTTCGCTCTCTGCTTTCAGGTGCACGTCGATATCTCTCCTTCCGTACATGACGCGAATGACCGTTACGGTTTTGTCTTTTCCGTTCGGTATGTAGAATACTAAATAATTATCAACGGGCATGACACGAAGATTGCGGCTTGTCCACGGTTCTTTGGTGTATTTATGATATCTTTCCGGCATTTCGTCCAAAGATTCTATCTCTTTTGTCAAACGCTCTAATTGACCAAATGCACTCTGCCGTGACATTAAATCGTTTGCTATATAGTCAAAAATACCTTGCAGATCTTTCGCCGCGTGGTCTGTTATCAATACGGTGTGTTTCATCCCTTGTATCTTCCCCGAATATCGGCAAAAACTTGGTCGGCAGACCGAATACGACCTGATCTCATATCATCGTATCCCTTTGTTAATTCTTCATCAAATTGTTCTTCAGTCATTCCGCTTATATCCAGAGGATGTTTGGGAAGCTTCACCTCGAAGGGCAAACCTCTTTGCAAGATGATCTGTTTATAAAACATCGTGATCGCATTCGATGCAGGAATGCCTAGGCTTGCCAGAATAGTCTCCGCCTGCTCTTTCACTTCCGGTTCGATTCTTGCGTATAAATTGGACGACTTTGCCATAACTGTTTCCTCCTGTTGCTATTTTATTCGATTTCACCAATATTATACACTATTGTACGCACAAAAGCAATACATAATTGCAAATTTTTAAAAATAAATTTTTCCAATGCTCACATAACTCCCGTCAATACAAGCGTATCAATCACATTTTCCCGTACTTTTCTCTTATTCGTCTTCGTCCGTATTTTCTAATATCACAAGACCCGTTTCGCGCGCCTTGACCGCAAGCTCGGTACGCGAGCGCAGACAACTCTTTTCCAGCATATTGGAAATGTGCTTTTTGACCGCGTTGAGTGACACGCCCAGTTTGTCGGCAATTTCCTGATTGCTGTATCCGCCCGTCATGAGCCTTAGTACAACCAACTCTTTTTCGGTAAATTCGCTGCTCTTTGCCACGCCGATATTCACCACCTGCAATCCGTCGGGATAGACGATCTCACCCTGCATCACCCTGTCCATTACGGAAATCAGACTTTCTTTTCCCGTTTCCTTATACCAAAAGCCTTCTGCGCCGAGTGCTTTTGCTCGGCTGATATACGAACACTCGGGCATACTCGTAACTATTACGATTTTGATATTCGGATCGTTCTTCTTGATTTTTTCCGCCGCGTCCAGTCCGCTTGCGCCGTCCGCCGTCACCACGTCCATGAGCACGATGTCGATTTCGCCCGTCATGCAATACACTTCCGCAAATGCCGCGCACTCGATACTGCGCGCAAGCTCGTACCGCTCCGACGTTTGGATAAAATGCTCGAATAATTGCGTCGGAATGGTCTGATCCTCGACTAATAACACTCTGTATTTTCCGTTTTTCATACGCTCTCTCCTTTGGGCAGTGTGATTTGAAGCAGAAAGCACGGTCTGCTCTGTATTTTCATAACTCCGCCCTCACGCTCTACCAACTGGCGAAGCGAAGAAAATCCGCCGCCTTCTTTGATTGTCGCTTTCGGCGGCTCGCCGTTGTTTGTCACCGCTATTTCCAAAAACGAGCCCTTTTCCGTCAGTGTCACGGTTACCGCGTTGCCTTTTGCGTGCTTGACGGTGTTCGTGATACACTCGATTGCCGCGGTCACCACGATCTTTTTTAATTGCTTTTCCTCGGGTTTTCTGCCCGTGATTTTCAAGGTCACCCCAACCGATTTTGCCGCCGCATACAGTCCGCTGTATGTGTCCGTTACCTTTTCGCTTCTCGCGCTGCCCATTGCCAAAAGGTCTGTTTTCCATGCCGAAAGAAGTTCGCGCTTTGCTTCGGGCGTTAAATCTTCGGACAGGCTTTTTCGCGTGGACAGAAGCAGTTTTCCGAGTTCGTCGTGAATGCGGATCTTTGCGTTCAGCGTTTCTTTTTCCGCCGTCAGCTTTTGTATGTTCTCGCCGTATGCTCGCATTCGCCTGTTCAGCGCGGCAAGCTCTTTGTTTTTCTTTGACAAATCCTCGCTCAGTTCGTATTTTCTCGTAATGTCCGTCGCCACGATTTCATAGACCTTTTTCCCGTCTGTTTGGTGCTCTATCCGCTCGAAAGAATAGACCTTGCCGTCGTCCGTTCTGATCATCGGCGTTTTGTCGCTTTCTATCCGTTCGTTCGGCTCTATCGGCTGCCCTGCCGTCAGCGTGTTCCAAAATTCCGCGCCGCTGAGTAACGGTTTTCCTGTTACTTTCAGGCAAAGTTCTTTTATTTGCACATTGGCAAGCCGCAAAAGTCCGCTCTCTTCGTAAAAACAGATCCCGCTCGGAAGATTGTCAAAACTCTCTTTCACGCTCATTCTCGAAACATGACGTTTGTCCGATCGGTATCCCATAACGATTGCCACGGCGCACAGCAATATCATTGCCGTTTCCGCCGCAACAAAGAGCCATGCGGGAAGTTTGACCACTTGCATTGACAGCCATGGATATTTTTCTACCTCTTTTTCGTCGACATACACCGCAAGGTTGACAAGCAAAAATGCCGATAATAAAAACACAATCGCTTGCATGACCGCACTTAAATAGGGCTTTCCTTTGCGCCTTGCACAAAGGTACAGGTCACACGCCGAAAATACAGTCGTCAGCAAAATTCCGATGAGAATTATTTTTTGCAAAACCGAGGGCGCTGTCATAAAACTCATCTTTCCGCACCTCCCGTTTCAAACATCAATGTTTCGTAAAGGCTGTCGTCTTCTGCCGTCACCGTCACACTGCCGTTGCATTTTTTTATCTCTCCACCAATAAAGTCCTTTGCCGAGCCTGCCGCGTCCGTTACCACCGCACGAAGCGCAATTTTTCCGTTCCCCGCAGAAAGTTTTACAATCACGCCCGAAAGCGTGGGAAATGCTTTTTTTATACACTCCTCGAAAAATTCGTAGAGAAAAATACAGATCTTTGCGTCATACTCTCCGCTCGCATTTCCTACAAACGATGTCGTGATCCCGCAGTCCGCAAGACACCCCAAAGATTCCTTTACCGACAGTGCGATTTCATTTATGTCTATGTTTTCGCTTCTATTTCTCAGCATTTCCAGATTGCTCCGCCGCTTGATATATGCCATTTGCACGCACGCAAGGCGCAG
>CASFBD010000168.1 GCA_949292885.1 uncultured Bacillota bacterium | reverse complement strand
GTTCCGTCACAGGAAGTTGCGGTAAGCCCGTCCATCAGATACGCGGGGGTATCCTGCAAAAGCTCGATCGTTTCTTTCGCAAACGTGATCTGCGGAACACCGATCTCTACACTGACAGTAAACGTATCGGTCTTATCGCCCGCCACAACGGTGATGAGAGATTCGCCCTTTGCCACCGCTTTGAGCGTCATGCCCGAAACTTCCACCGCGTCGGGGTTGCCCGACGTAACTGTGATCTGCGTGTTTTCGGGAGTATAGTATTCGTCGGGATCCAGCGCGACCTCCACCGTGCGGTCGGCCGAACCGATGATCCACTGCGCCGTCAGCGCGTCCTTGTTGGTGACGGTAACGGAGTTGAGCGCGGGCCGCACGGAAACTTCCACCGTGTCCGTAAGTTCCCCCGCCGCAACGGTGATGACGGACGTACCTGCCCCCACTGCTTTGAGCGTTGTGCCGGATACTTCCACCGCGTCGGGGTTGCCCGACGTGACCGTGACCTGCGTGTTTTCAAGCGTGAACGAATCGGGTTCCATAGACACTTCGATCGTTCTGTCCGCACCCCCGACAAGCCACTCCGCCGTGAGAGCGTCTTTGTTGGCGATGCTCAGCGAGGTCGGCCCTTTTTCCGACGTATCGCCGCACGCAACAATGCCCAACGACAAGCAGACAACGAGTAAAAGTCCCGCGATCCAGCTTAATTTTGTTCTTATCATAACCCCTCCTATAATTTTTATGACCTTGCACAAGTGCAAGAGTTTTCCCCTTTTTTCCGCCGCCCCTCCGCCTGCGCGGACGCGGCGCTTACAGTTCCCTGATAAACTGAATAAGCGTCTCCGCCGCCGCGCGGTGTCCTTCCACAGTAGGATGCGACCCCGCACCCAGAACGTTTACGGGCAGCTTGCAATAATACGCCTCCCCCGAAAATTCTTCGATCACCTGTCGGATGCCCAGTTCGATAAAAAACGTCGTGCCCATCATCCCGTAACACAGGACGAACTTCGCCTTGGGATACGCCGCCGACATCTCGTTCAGCATGGAAAGATAATCCTGCGCAAACGTGTCCACGTCGTAATTTTCCACGCCCGCGTCGTTCGTGCCCAGATTGATGACCACGAAATCCGTATCCGGATCCACGGGATATTCCTGCCTGTTGAGCGTGGAATACCAATGCCAGATGCTGTACATGGTGATGTCAGTGCCGTAATATTTGGGCGCCTTCACCGTGATCCCGCCGTAACCGATAAAACTCGATTCGCTCCCCAGCGCTTCTGCCGTGAATGCGGCGTACGTCTGCGTCCCGTCCGAATTTGCCACGGTGATCGATTCCGCAGGCGACTCTGCAAGATTTCCCTGCCCCGCCGTGATCGAATCGCCGTAGAAATCGATCTTCAGTCCCTCTTCTTCGGGCAGGCGGCTGAGAAGACTGCACTCCTGCCCCGTCTCGATCCCTATTACGCGAAAGGAGAAATTTGTTCCCCACATATTCTGTTCCGTCGCTTTCATCACGCGGATGCGATGGATGCCTTCTTCCAGACCGTCGGCAAACGAATACGTGTGCAGCCCCAGTCTGGAAACGGGAACGCGGATCCCTTCTTTGTCGTCGTCAATATAATAACGGATATATTGTGCCGCGCTCGAATAGATCTGTATTTTACACTGCGTGCCGTAAAAAGCGAACCCTATGCCGGAATTTACGTTGTCCACCACGATCCCGCCGTCCTGTTCGTACGTCCTTCCGTAAGTGCGCACCGTGTCTTCCGAGATCTCTGCAGACGCCGCACGCTCCCACACGCGCACAGTAATTTCGTCGGACGCGTCCTTGCAGAATACCCTGACGGACGTCTCTCCCGCGCTCAGCGCTTTCAGGTTGCCGTTCTCCACGGAAACCACGTCCGGATCGGACACGGAATACTGCAGATACGCCGGATCCGCAAACTCCCCGTCTTTCGTGAATTCCGCAACCTCTATGTACGCATCTTCCTCCCCCGCGAGCAGATCGACGGACTCTTGCGCCAGGCGGACGGAATACTCTCCGTCCGGTACATCAACGGGCGGTGTTGCCTGTTCCTGCCCGCATCCCGAAAGCGCAAATGCGGTGACAAGGACCAACACGATCAATATTTTTTTCATCATTCCCCTCTTTCTGTTCTAACAAAAAACTGTCTTTTTCTTTTTTATAAATCCATTATAATAGCGCTTTTTTTTCTTGTCAATCATTAAATTTAATGTTAAGTTGCTTAACTAAACGAAAAAATAAAGCTGTTTTTCCTTATCCGTTACATGAAAAAAACGCCCTTTTTCACTCTCTTTTCCATAAAAAGCATGAAAACTGTCCTTTTTTTTCATTGACCATCCCTTTTCGCGGAGCAATCGTCCGAAAGAAAAAAAGTCCGGGAGCACCCGGACTTTTTTTCTTAAAACGCAGCGTCGTTTTCTTTCAAAGATCTTTCGCAAGCTATTCTTTTCAGTCCTTCCGGCGTGCCCTGCCTGCGATCCCGTCATTCAATTTTTCTATGTTTGCGGAACGAAACCGATCTTGCCCGCTTTCCTTTTCTCGGAAATTGCCTTACTTCCGTATCATAAAAATACAAACGGCCCGACCGCCCTTTCAGCTTCGCACGCAAATCTCTTTTTCCCGCACCTCGTCAAAAAACCTTAACCCGTACAGCACTTTTTGCTTAATTTGCTTTCTTTTCCCCCAGTTCTTCCAACACCTGCCTGTTTTCCCGGAGCAGTTTGTCCTCCCGGCGCTCTTCCTCTTTGCGCCAGTCGAAATTTCCGCGTATTCCCATAATGTCCGAATAGGACACAAAAACATCGGGAAATTTGGAGATCATTTCCAAAAATTCGGGGATCTGCCTGTAATTGACAATGCAGACGATCACACTTTTTTTCTCCCCCGTGAACATTCCGCTGCCGTTCACCACCGTTGCACCGTGTCTGAGATCGTACAAAATGGCCTTTCTGATCTCCTTAAGGTGCGATTCGTCTGCAACCACTTCAAATTTAACGGCATGGCGCCTGTCACGCAGCAACAGTTCGGTCACTCTCTCGCATACAAAGATCTCGACGACGGACAACAGGATGCTGTTCAGATCTTTGTAGACAAAATAGGAAATTGCGACGATGAAATAACTCAGAAGAGCAATGATGTTTTCGATGTTCTTATGCAAGAACTTTTTATGGAGCATACACGCCACCACGTCCACCCCGCCTGCCGACGCCCCGATCCTTAACATGAGCCCCGTCATGCCTTGGGCGATCCCGCCGAAAATCGCGGGAAGGATCATATCCTTTTCGCTTACATACTGATACACATTCAGCTCCCCGAACAAAATCAGCAGTCCGGAAGTGACCAGCGTATAAAAAACGGTGTAGATGACGTACCTCTTTTTCAGGACAAACCACGCCGCCACCAAAAGCGGCAGATTGATGGCAAACGTAAAGATACCCGCGTTGACGCCGGACACTTCCTGCAAAACGGTTGCAATCCCGTCCACGCCGCACGGCGCAAAGTCTGACGGATAGATAAAAATGTGCAGTCCCGCAGCCGAAATGACCGCGGAAACCAACATAATACAAAAAATTTTCAGCTCTTTTTTTATTTTTTCTTTCATACTCTCTCCTGCATTCGGAACGTTCATGTTCCGCCTCGGACATTTTTCCGAACCACCGTGTTATTATAGTATACCCCAGGTGCGTTGTCAATACTTTGCGGAAAAATCAGATTTGTTTTCCCTTTTTGGAAAAAAGATTTTTCCAAAACAAACGCAATAGCGGTGCATCAAACCATTGATACACCGCG
>CASFBD010000167.1 GCA_949292885.1 uncultured Bacillota bacterium | reverse complement strand
GCACTTCCCAATCTCGTGGCGTTGTTGTTGCTGTCCGGGGTGGTGGCGCGCGAAACAAAGAGTTATTTCAGACGATTTCCCTCGGCAAAGAGCGGAGAGAAGGACGAGGACGTTGCCCAGATCCCGCCCGCGGAGCAGGCGGGGGCGCTCTATGGAAAGGAAAAAGAGGATACGTCTGCACAAAAAGAGGACGATTTTCCTTTGTCCGGACAAGGGGATTGACAAAATTTCCCTTTTCTATTAAAATAGGAAAAAGCTAAATACTGTATAGGAGCCTGAAAAGGCAAAATAAACGATCGGAGAGTATATCTATGACGGAAGAACAGAAGCCCTTGGTAGGGGATTTTGCGGAGGATTCCGCACCGGATTCTTCGCAACAGGAAGGGGAAGGAAAGAAAAATGCCGGTTTTTCCAGCAAGCTCGGCTTTGTGCTTGCTGCCGCCGGTTCGGCGGTAGGTTTGGGAAATCTGTGGAGATTTCCCTATCTGGCTGCACAGTACGGCGGCGGAATGTTTCTGCTGTGCTATATTCTGCTTGCCGTAACGTTTGGTTTTTGTCTGCTTGTGCTGGAAATCGCCATCGGCAGAAAGACGGGCAAGGGCGTGATCGGCGCGTTTGCGGAACTGAACAAAAAGTTCAAGTGGTTCGGCTTTGTCTGCATTGTCGTTCCCATCATCATACTGCCCTATTACAGCGTCATAGGCGGCTGGGTACTCAAATATATGTGGGCATTCCTCATCGGAGATACCGCAGGGTTTTCTTCGGATGCGGCGGCAAGCGGGTATTTCGGCGCCTTTACAGGCGATACATGGGAACCTATTCTGTTCTTCCTTATTTTTGCAGCTGCAACGGTGCTCGTCGTCGTATTCGGGGTTCAGAAAGGTATCGAACGTGTGAGCAAGATCCTCATGCCCGTTCTGGCGATCCTTGCGCTGTTCCTTGCGATTTATGCCATGTGTCAGCCGGGTGCCCTGGAAGGTGTGAAAAAGCTGTTTGTGCCCGATTTTAAGGATTTCCGCCCGCAGACGCTTCTTGCGGCGATGGGACAGCTGTTCTATTCCATGTCCCTTGCCATGGCTATTATGATCACGTACGGTTCGTACATGAAAAAGGGTGCATCGATCCAGAAAAGCGGCAGGCAGATCTCCATTTGCGACACCCTGTTTGCCATTCTTGCGGCGCTTATCATCATTCCGTCCATTTATTCGGTGACGGGCGGCGGCGCTGCTGCGGAAGATGCGATGAACTCCTCCGGTCCCTCGCTGATGTTTATTGTCCTGCCGCAGGTGTTCAACGGAATGTTCGCGGGCAGGATCATCGGCTTTGTGTTCTTCGTGTTGGTATTGTTTGCGGCGCTCACCTCTTCCATTTCTCTGGCGGAATCTATTGTTGCCGTATTGCGCGAAAACCTGCATCTGCGCCGCCTGGTTGCGTGCGTCATTGTGTTCGGAACAATGATCGTTCTGGGTGTGCTGTCGTCGCTTGGCTTCGGACCGCTGAGCATGATCTCCCTTGGGGGCAAGGGCATTTTGGATATGTTCGATTTTGCTTCCAACAGCGTACTTATGCCGCTCGTGGCGATCGGGACGTGTATCATTGCGGGATTTTTCACGGATACGGAAAGCCTGATCGATGAGATCGGAATGCGCAGGAAAGGGTATAGGATGTATTATAAGATCATGATCCGCTACATTGCTCCAGTGTGTATGGCGGCTATTCTCATCAGCGGGTTGTTCCCCGCTCTGTTGGCGGGTAATTGATGAAGAAGGCGCGCGAACGGCGCGCCTTCTTTTTTGGAAAAAACATGACGGGAAGGATAAAAAAAGGGATCGACCTGGGCAAGGATCCCGTAGGAAAACTGATCGTGCGTCTTACCGTTCCGGCGGTGCTGGCGCAGCTGATCAATCTGCTGTATAATCTTGTTGACAGGATGTATGTCAGCAATATTGCGGGCGTGGGGACGCAGGCGCTTGCAGGGCTTGGCGTCGTCTTTCCCATCACTCTCATTGTCAGCGCGTTTGCCAATCTTGTCGGGATGGGAGGGGCGCCGCTGTCGTCTATTTTTCTGGGCGAGCAAAAGCCGGAAAACGCAAACAAAGTCTTTAATGCGTGTGTGGGGATGCTGTGCGTGTTTTCCGTCCTGCTGACGGCGGCGGTGCTGGTTTTTTGTGAGCCGTTGGTGCGCTTGTTCGGGGCGCCGGACGACGCGTTTGAATATGCGCGCGGGTATTTGTTTGTGTACGGGTGCGGTTCGGTGTTTGTTATGTTTTCGCTGGGGCTTAACCCGTACATCACGGCGCAGGGGTTCAGCGTCGCCTCCATGCTTACCGTTGCCATCGGCGCGGTTTTGAACATTGCGCTCGATCCGCTCTTTATCTTTTTGTTTCGGATGGGCGTGGAGGGGGCAGCGCTTGCCACAGTGCTGTCGCAGGGCATCTCCGCTGTTTGGGTGGTGTCCTTCTTCTTCCGCAAAAAGAGCCTGTTCCGCTTTTCTCCGCGGGAAATGCTCCCGTCTTTGCGTACCGTTCTTAAAATTTGTGCGCTCGGGCTTTCTCCCTTTATCATGAGCGTAACGGAAAGTGCCATTCAGATCGTGTTCAATATCAACCTGACAAAGTGGTCGGGCGGTAACAGCGACTATACTGCGGCGCTCACCGTCATGCTCAGCGCGGTACAGATCGTCTGTCTGCCGCTGAACGGGCTGGGAACGGGTGTTCAGCCGCTGATCAGTTACAATTACGGTACCGGAAATTCTGCGCGCATCCGCGCGGCGGTCAAACGCGTCGCGCTCATTGCTCTGTGCGGATCGGGAACGGTGTGGGCGGTATCCCTGTTTGCGCCGCAGGTTTACGGGTACCTGTTCAGTGCAAGTGCGCCCGTCATGGAGCTTCTCAAAAAATATACCCCGTTTTTTATGGCGGGAACCGTCTTTTTCTTTGCGCAGATGACGCTGCAAAACGTGTTTGTTGCGCTCAATCAGGCTAAAATATCCATCTTTCTCGCCTGCCTGAGAAAGGTGATCCTGCTGATCCCGCTCTGCTTTGCGCTCCCGTATGCGTTCGGCGTTTCGGGTATCTATTACAGTGAGGGGATCGCGGATACGGTGGCGGGCATCGTTACGGCAACCACCTTTTTTGTCATGCTTCCGCGCATTTTGCGCAAGCGAGAAAGGCTTTTGGGACTGCGTCCATAAAAATATGCGCCGGACAGTGTGTCGGGCGCATATTTTTTTGCGGAAAGAGCAACAATAAGCGGTATGAAGAGAAAAATTGTTCCCCGGCATGAATTTAAAACGCCGGACGAAAAGGAAAGCTGTATTCCCGCTTTTTCCGCGAAGGAGGAACGCTGATATGCCGCACACGGGTCAAAACACAAAAAAACCGGCGCCGCAGAACATCAACGAAAATTATCTGGCGTACGTGCGTTCGTTTGCACCGCCCACCAAGCATCTGCACAACTGTTTCCGCGCTTTTATTGTGGGTGGGCTGATCTGTTGTGTGGGGCAGTTCATCCGCACGTTTTTGGAATACGTGCTCGCTCTTTCGGGCGAAGAATTGGCGGGCACCACGTCTATGGTGCTTATTTTCTTTGGGTGCCTGCTCACCGGTTTAGGAGTGTACGACAGGATCGGAAAGGCGGCGGGAGCCGGTTCCATCGTGCCTATCACGGGGTTTGCAAACAGCGTGTGCTCGCCCGCGCTCGAGTTCAAAACGGAAGGGCTGATCACAGGGCTTGCCGCCAAAATGTTTATTGTTGCGGGGCCGATCATCGTCTACGGAGTCCTTTCGGGCACAGCCGTCGGCCTCCTTTATTTTTTATTGAATTTATAATAACAAAA
>CASFBD010000166.1 GCA_949292885.1 uncultured Bacillota bacterium | reverse complement strand
GCTGGGCGGCTATCTGGACATCGGGATGTACGATACCCTCAATGATATGCTGGTCTGCACAATAGGATGTTTCCTGTTTGCCGCCGCCCTTCTCATAGACAGAAAACCGGGCGGAAAGCTGAAAAAACTGATGACAGGCCGCCTCGAAGAGAAAAAAGCCGAATAAAAGCAATGTACGCTTTGCAGAGTACTCTGCAAAGCGTTTTTTACTCCGCTGCGTTTTCCCCGCAGATAACTCCGCCGCCCAGACAGCGCTCGCCGCAATAAAAGACCGCGTATTGACCGGGCGTGACCGCGCGCTGGGGAACATCAAAAATGACTTCCGCCTGTGTTTCCCCGTGCCGCACTACGCGTACGCCCTGCTCGCTCTGGCGGTAACGGAATTTTGCCGTACAGGCAAATTCCTCTTCCAGCGGAATGCCCGGGATCCAGTTGATGCCCGAAACGAAGCAGGAATTTGTATACAGTTCGCTCTCGTCACCGTGCGCGACGTACAAGACATTATTTTTCAGATCTTTTTCGATAACAAACCAGCGGCCGCCCTCTTCTCCTTTTTGCCCGCCGATGCCCAGCCCCTTGCGCTGGCCGAGCGTGTAATACATGAGCCCGATGTGTTCGCCGATCACCTTTCCGTCGCGCGTCATCATTTTCCCGGGACGGGCTGGCAGATACCCGCGCAGAAAATTGCGGAAATTGCGCTCGCCGATAAAACAGATTCCCGTGCTGTCCTTTTTAGCAGCTGTGGAAAGCCCGTATTTTTCGGCAATGGCGCGCACCTGCGGCTTTTGCAGTTTTCCCAAAGGGAACAGAACATTTTCCAGCTGTTTCTGCGTGACCTGGTTAAGAAAATACGTCTGGTCCTTGTTTTCGTCTGCCGCTTTGAGAAGATAATGCACATTTCCCTCATGCAGGATGTCGCAGTAATGTCCCGTGGCGATGTAATCCGCGCCCAGCCCGATCGCATATTCCTTGAACGGGCCGAACTTGATTTCCCTGTTACACAGCACATCGGGATTGGGCGTCCTGCCCGCTTCATATTCGCGCAGGAAATAGGAAAAAACGCGCTCTGCATATTCCTTGGAAAAATTGACCGTATAGTACGGTATGCCGATCTTGTTGCAGACGCGCCGTACATCCTCGTAATCGGTCTCCGCCGTGCAGCAGCCGTTTTCGCCCTGCTCTTCCCAGTTGACCATATAAAGCCCTATGACGTTGTATCCCTGTTCTTTGAGCAGAAGCGCGGCAACCGAGCTGTCCACTCCGCCGCTCATGCCCACGACGACCGTTTTCTGTTCCACTGTATTCACCTGATCAAATCTTTGGCAATATTATACCCCCTGCAGGGCTGGACTGTCAAACATTTCCTGCGCACGGTTGCACGCCGCAGCAGAAATTCTGTTTCAGTAAGTAAAAATCCCTAAAGGAAAATGTTACTGTCGCGAAGCTTGAGCGCCGCAAGCAGCTCTCCCACATCACAAAATCAAGACGTGTTTTGATTCTTTTCTGTTAGATTTTCTTGTTGTTTCCCTGCCATTGTTTAAACAGAATGTAATACTCCACCATACTGATCAGGTTGCTTGCCCTGTCTTCCGCCTCTTGGCTTTGTTTGCAGTACAAAAAAAAGGATAGCAAAATCTTGCTATCCTTTTATGTTGTCTAAAAAATCCCTATAGGAAAAGAGAATCCGCGGAATTTTCTTTTTTATCAGACAATATATTTTTCTTCCGCCTGGGGAGCATCGTCCAGCTCTTTCTTCTTCGCCTCGTAACCGGGTTTGCCCAACAGTGCGTACGTCGCCTGCTTACCCGCTTCCACACCGGGCTGATTGAACGTGTCGATGTTGAACATTGCGCCTGCATATGCGGTCTGCAGCTCAAACAGATACATCAGCTCGCCGAGCGTAAACTCGTTGACTTCAGGAAGATAGATGGTATAATTCTGCCTGCCCGCCTTTGCAAGCGCATACGCGGTGGCCTTGTTTTCCGCCTGGATGAGTTCGTTCATCGTATGGCCGCCCAGGAAGGAAACGTCGGGAATATCTTCGCAGCCGTGAGGAATGGCGACCTCTTTGCGATAATTGTTGACAGAAAGGAAAGTGACAACTTTATCGAAAGGCCCTTCCGTGTACAGCTGCACCTGGGAATGCTGATCAGTCACGCCCAAAGATTTGACAGGCGTCTGTCCCACATTACAAGGCTTTCCGTCCAACGTAACATTTTTACCGAGGCTTTCCGCCCAAAGCTGGCAGTACCAGTCCGCCATCAATTTGAGGCTGTCCGCATACGGCATCATGACGCCGACGTTTTTGCCGCGCTTCATCGCCATGTACTGGAGCACTGCGCAAGCAAGAGCGGGATTTTTGGCAACGGAAGGCTTGTTGCAGATGCCATCCATGTACGCCGCGCCCGCAAGCATCGCTTTGATGTCCAGCCCCAGCACCGCCGCAGGGAGCAGCCCCACGGGGCAGAGCTCGGAAAACCGTCCGCCCACGCCGTCGGGGATATAGAAAGTTTTATACCCGTTCTGCTTGGCAAGTTTGATGAGGTTCCCTTTCTTCTCGTCGGTAGTAGCGATAATGTTTTCGCTCGCTTTATCGCCGAGAACTTTTTTCAAAATATCGCTGATGATGAGGTACTGCGTCATCGTTTCGCTGGTTGCGCCCGATTTGGTGATGACGTTGAAGCAGGTCTTTTCCGGCTCGATAACGTCGAGAAGAGCAGCCATGCGTTCAGGATCGACGTTGTCCTCGACATAGAATTTAGGGCCCTTTCTCTTGGAAGGAGCCAGGTCGTTATAGTGCAAATGGCAGAGAGCATTGAATACGGCGATGGGACCGAGGGCGCTGCCGCCGATGCCCAGCACGACAAAATATTTGAACTTGCGGCGAACTTCCTTTGCTGTGGCAAGAATGTCCTCCACGATCTCTTTCTGATTGTACGGAAGTTCCGCCCAACCCATCATGCCTTTGCCGCGGTTGTCCGCAACGTAATCGAACGCATCGGCCGCAGCCTCTTTCATCTCGTTGAGTTCGGAATCCTTGAATCCGTCATTGCCGATGAATTTCTTCATCATGTAATTGAAATCGACGGTCAGACGCATACTGTTGCGCCAATCCTTGTTCCTGAAATTCATTGAAAAACCTCCGTTTTCTGAATCTTTTATCTATATTATTTTAAAACAAAAAATATATCGTGTCAACAATTGCAAGAAACTTTACGCATATTTTTTAATGAAAAGAATTTCAGCTCTTTTTTTAAAAACAAATTGACAAGCCCCAAATAAGCGGAATTATTTTTTCAGTGATTCGCATTATAGCCGTCTGTGTTGCCTTTGTGCCGCTTTTTTTCACTTTCTACAAACTGGCAACCCTTCCGCCCTACAACGAATTCTATCCTGATTCTGTAAGTTATTTGACATTTGACCTGTATCTGGGAGTTCTGACGACTGTGCTCACCTTTTTTGTCTTTGCGATCATGGTCATAATTTCTGCACATTTTGCTCTGAACACAGACGTACAAAAAACAAGCACAATAAATACTTAACTCTGCAGTTTCGTTTGCGATACAAGAAGAAAATTTCATCTGACAGCCGCCTAAAATAGATTGGCGGCTGTTTTTTACAAAGCGCTTGTTTCTTGCTTACCCGATTTTATAAATGATCTCATCCAAATAATCGCAGGAACGCCTGAGTTCCTCGTATTTCCCGTAATCCCCCGCATATACCTCAATGAGCGCCGCCCCGTCAAAACCTGCGTCTTTCAATCGGCGGAGGCATTCCTCAAAATCAAACGTCCCCTTTCCGGGCAGACAAATCTTTCCGCACTCATCCACATCCGAAAGATGCACGTGTGCGATACGCCCTTCCATCTCCTTGATATACATCTGATAAGGATAACAGGACAGGCGCGCCTGCTTGACATCGAACACCCCCATGAGATCGGGAAAATATTCCCTGATCCCCGCAAAGATCCCGGGCGCGTTGTACATCGCCCAATGTACGTTTTCCAGGCAAAGCTTGATCCCGTGCTTTGCGCAG
>CASFBD010000165.1 GCA_949292885.1 uncultured Bacillota bacterium | reverse complement strand
GCGGCTTACCCCGCTTTTTCGTCGTGCTCTTTTTTTCTCCAAAAATTTTTATAATTCTTTCTCTTTTTTGCTTGACTTTTCAATAGTTAGCTCCTTTTGATTGATTTGACTTGTTCTGATAAAGTCGCGCAGAAGGGTGAGCGTTTCCCCCTCCCTTTTATAAATTCGCGGCAGCGGGCGGCTGAGAAACAGGGAGATCCCTTCTGTGACGGAATAGGCACCCGTCTTGGAAAAGACGAGCACATCCCCCTCCCGCGCCTGCACAAGGGGCAGGTTTTTGACGAGAACGTCTGCTGCGGTACAGAGAGAGCCGCACACCGTCCACTCTGTTTTCGCCCCATCACGTTCAGGCAGCTGCGCGACGGGCGGAAGTTTCATTGCCATTGTCTGTCCGTAATATTTGAGATGATGGATCCCACCGTCCACGATACAGTACTTTGTTCCGCCATTCTTTTTTAAATCGACGATGCGCGTAAGATATTCGCCGCAATCGGCGGCAACATATCTTCCCAGTTCGACGACGATCTCACATTCGGGCGGAAATGCCGAAAGCATTTGCGAAAACTCTTCCGGCGCATCTTCGGGGGCATCCCCCGCGAAATACGAGACGCGCAGACCGGGACCGTACTCCACGCGGCGCAGGCATGGATACGATTTGCACAATTCCGCAAGCATCTGAACCTCTCTTTTTACCGCATCCATCCGCTTTTGCGTACCGGAATAGTACTGCACGCCCACGATGTTTACAGGCAGATCCCTCTCTTTCAGAATGCCGCATAAAGCGGCTTCGTCCATGCCGAACTGGTTTCCGCAGGACAGTCGCAAAAGTACGGGAAGGCGCAGGCGCTTTTTTTCGGCAAGCAGGCAGAGCAGGGAAAACTGAGACAAAGATTCTGCCGTGTACGTCGCGCGCGCACCGCAGACGGACAGGGCGCGGCGCACGTCCGCTTCCGATTTATACACGCCCGAAAGAACCAGCTTTTCCGCGGGGATATGCAGTTTTTCGCAGATCTCATATTCCCCGGGGGAACAGACTTCCAGAAAATCCGCCAGTTCCTGCAATTCTCCGATAAGAAAGGGGTTTGCTTTGACGGCATAACAAAGTTTTGCCCTGCCCAGCGCTTTGCGGATAGCCTGTACACGTTTTTTTAGGACGCCCGTATCAAATATGTACGCGGGCGTTGCCACGTTTTTGAAATCGTCACGGTGCATAGCTGATCATCTCCTTTAATTTTCTCCTGTCCGCCTTCCCGTTTTCAGTCAGCGGGAAAGAACCCAGCGACACACAGCGGAAAGGCACCATGTACGAGGGCAGACGGGAACGCAGCGCCACGCGCAGCGCGGAAGGTTCCGCCTCTCCCTGGTAAAATGCCCAGATCTTTTCCGCCTCTGCGTCGAACAGACAGATCGCGCGGCGCACGTTTTTGCAAGCAAGAAGAGCGTTTTCGATCTCCGAAAGCTCTACGCGGTGCCCCTGATACTTGATCTGGAAATCTTTTCGTCCCACAAAGCAGAGATTTCCCTCTTTATCGAAATATCCCAGATCGCCCGTTTTGTACACGGTTTCGGGAAAGGAGCGGTTGAACGGATTTTGCACAAACGCCCTTGCCGTCTCTTCGGGCGCGTTGTAATAGCCCAGCGACAGCGCGGTACCCGATACGCAGATCTCCCCCGTATATCCTGCAGGGACGGGAGCATCCCCTTCTCCCAGCAAAAACACCCGCTCGTTGGGGAAAGGCCTGCCCACGGGGAGGGTTTTGCCCGAAAACGCCCCCTTCCCGAGAATGTAATAGGTGCAGTTGCAGGTGATTTCCGTGGGGCCGTACAGGTTGACAAACATTGCGTCCGGCAGAGCTTTTTTCCATTCGTTGAGCTGATTTACGGGCATCACCTCCCCGCTGAACAGCACTTTGCGGATGTTTTGCGGCACTTTGTAGGAAAAGGCGCCCAACGTGGAAAGGATGCACAGGGCGGACACCGCCCAGACGAGCGTCGTCACCTTACGTTCGATGAGGTGATCGACGAGCATGGCGGGAAAGGAAAAGAGCCGTTTGGGAAGGATCTGCACCGTAGCGCCTGCTTTGAGGGAAGAATAAATGTCCTTGACGGAGACGTCAAAATCAAAGGGAGCCTGATTACCGAACACTTCGTTCTCACCGATTCCGAACAAAGGGACAAATTCTTCGATAAAGTCGATGACCGAGCGGTGGGACACCGCGATCCCCTTGGGCGTGCCCGTGGAACCTGAAGTGAAAAGCACATACAACGGATCGGTGTCGATGTGTCCGCGACGGATAGATTCGAGCAAGGCGTCGTCCTCTTTTTCCCCTCCGACAAGCAGGCGTTCCTGCGGGAAAGAGTCGGGGATCAGGGAGCGGCATTCTTCCGCCGCCCACAAAAAAGGCGTTCCAAGCGTGCTGAGGATCTGTTCCCTGCGCGCGGCAGGATGCTGCGGATTGAGGGGAACATAAAAGCACCCCGCGTACACACAGGCAAGAAAAATGCACAGCGTATCCGCACTTTTAGGTCCAAGAACAGCAACAGGCGTGCGAGGAGGAACACGGCGCGCGATCGACGTTCCCGCGCTGCGCGCCTTGCAAAGCACCTGTGCATATGTCATTTGCTTTGTTTCGTCGGCAAAAGCCACCTTATCCGGAAACTTTTTTGCACTGTTTTCCAGATATTCCAAAACGTTTTTGATACGGCTCATGATTTTCCTCCGTTGATCTTTTTTTCATAGCGGACAAGATCGTCATTCCATGCGGAATAATTTTCGTCCGCCCTGCGGTCGGGAAGATCGTAGTTTGCTTTCAGATCCCTGCCGAGAAACTCCGTCACCTTCTGCGCCCCGAAATAATTGAGGTGATCGCCCTTGTCGCGCGTGTCCGTTTTCCAATCGAACTTCATCTCTTCCAAATGCTGATTGAGATCTGTAAAATGCACTCCCCGCTTCTGCGCATAGGCATTGACTGCGTTGTATCGGCTGTAATCCCACACAATGACGGACGGGACTTCGAGCAGCATCAGGGGGATCCCACGCTCGCTGCACAGTTCGTACACCTCTTCCAGTGCCTGCAGGTGGCGTTTGCCTATCTTGTACGTCCTGTCCGTGGGAACAAGCTGTTTTTTGCCCGTATACGGCTTTACTTTCGTATTGTAATAGTATCCCTTGTAGAGGTTACGCTCCCCTTTCTTGTTCTTTCCGAACCATTTTTTCCAGTTGGCATGGTTGCGGAAAACGGGGAACGTATCATAAAAAATGTTCTCCAAAGAGTTGCGCGCCACGGAAGTCTGCTTGTCGTAAAACAGCTGATCCGTTTCAAACACGACAAGCTTGGGCGACTGCACTTCCAGCAATCCTTTCAGCCAGCGGGAGGATTCCCACGGGAGCTGCAAAGGCTGAGCGCAGACGTAAGAAACAATGCCGTGTTCCTTGTACATCTGCATGGGAGAAATGGCACTGTACGCCCCGCTGTGCCCGAAAATGAGTACATCCAGCGAATTTTGCGGTTCATTGAAAACGCGCAGTGACTGTTGGGAACGGGTGCGTGCTATGCGGATCTCCCTCTGCGGCGTTACAAGATAGGACACGCCGTGCAGCAGCGCTACAAACAAAGCGAGAAAGACAAATATTTTTATCACACGCCCGGCGACGCGCTTTTTTTTAAGTTCCATAAACGCACCTCTTTCAGAAATTTCCGTAGATAAACGGGACGACGGAGTACAGATCGCCGTACGCGCCGAACATTACGATGAACACGGCAACGGCGAGATAGGACGCCCAGCGCACGGGCAGGACAGCCTGCGACATTTTGTCGCGCACGCTGATGCCACGCTCCTTCACGATTCCCACGGCAAGCATCAGCGCCATGCCCAGCAGAGCGATCAGCCATTCCTGCCAGTCCAGCCCCAGCGAGGAGAGGGCGCCGCCGTACGGACGGAACACGGACGAAAGAATGGTAAACGCGTCCGCAAGGCTGTCCGCACCGAAGATGGTTTCCCCCACGAGGATGATGAGCAGAGTACGCACATGGCGGAAAAT
>CASFBD010000164.1 GCA_949292885.1 uncultured Bacillota bacterium | reverse complement strand
GATATCTCTCAAACTAAAAGGAATGAGCCCGGTGCAATACCGAACTCATTACCAAACATTTTAATTTAATTTTTTGTCCAAACTTTGGGGTTCACTTCAAGACGTCGGCCTGTTTTTTTACGCGATCACTTTTGCGGGACGCGCTTTCCGTTTTTGTCGATCAGCATGGTCGGGCGCTCGTCTTTGAGTGCCATCAGATACTCGTTGTACTGTTCTTCGGTCAGGGTTCTTACTTTTTTCTTTGCGGACATGATTGCCTCCCAAAAGAATTTAATGCACTGTCAGTATGCGCGAAAACGTACCTTTTTAAACGTGGCAGTCAAATTCCGCTTGAAAAAAACGTGTGTTTCTGTTAAGATAGAGAAAAACATTTTGCGGAGGCGGGCATGAACGGACTGAAAATTTTTGTTTCCTCGCACAAACCCTGTTATGAGGTAAAAAACGAAATCTTTGTTCCTGCGCGTCAGAGCGAGATCGTGCACGAACTTCTGCAAGGGGACGCGGAGGACGTCTTTATGGCGGAACGCGCCAACGAATACTGCGAACTGCTCACTCAGTACTACGCATGGAAGAGAGTGGACGCGCAGTACTACGGGTTTGCTCATTACCGCCGTTATTTTGATTTTTCCGCGCGCGGGAAGGCGTGTCCTTTGATCCGCAGGGAATATCTCAACGCACGCACGGCCGCGGAATTTTGCCTGACCGACGGGCAGAAAGTTCGTACCGCTGCTGAGAATGCGGATGTGGTTGCTCCCGTTCCGCTTAACTATTACGTCAAGTCTGTATACTGGCAATACTGTAACGGGGAGTTTTTGCACGCGGAGGATCTCGACGCCGTGCTGGGTATTCTTGAAAAAGAGTATCCCGAATATCTGCCCGCGGCGAAAAAATATCTGAGCGGGCATTATCTGTACACCTGCAATATGTTCGTAATGAAAAGGGAACTTTTCCTTTCTTACAGCGAATGGTTGTTCGGTATCTTGAAAAAGTTTTACGCCGTGCGCGACATGGCGGGGTATTCCGCGGCGGAACGCCGTGCGCCCGGGCATTTGGGCGAGCGCCTGTTCGGGATCTGGCTGACGCATTTGAAAGAACAGGGCGGATATAAAACGGCGCAGCTGCCCATCGTTTTGTTTGAAAACACATCTCCGCGTACAGTGCTAACGCCCGCTTTTGAGGACGGGGTACCCGTGTTTTTACGGGCGGACGGCGACGGCGCCGCGCTGGCTGCAGTCACTCTTTCTTCCTTTCTTTCCCATGCAAATGCGGGCAGACGGTACGACATTATCGCCTTCGGCGAACGGTTTACCGGGGAGGATAAGGAAAAATTTCTGCGGATGACAGAGGGCAGGAAGAACGTTTCCCTGCGCTTTCTCGATGTTCGGGCTTTTTTGGACGAAGCGGACGCGCTGTCCCTTTCCCGCGAGGAAAGGGAAGTGCTGACGGCTGTATCCATTCCTCTGCAAACGAGCGGGTTTGATGGCGCGCTGGTGCTGGAACATCGCGTCTTGCTGCTTGCGGATGCGGCAGAAATCTGGGACGCGCATTGCGGCAGGTCGGTACAATGCGCCGACGGTGTCTTTGTCCTGCGCTTTGCAGACCTTGGTGCATTTGGAACGGGATGGGACAGTCGGGCGGCAAAAAAGGCGGCGGAATTCCTTTCGGACCTGCCGCAATACCTTGTTGTGCAGGATAAAGGGAGCCTTGCTGTCCGTTTTACGAGCGCAAAGGTGCCGTGGAAGGGTGACGCCTGTCCGTATGCGGAAGAATTTTGGGCTGAGGCGAAAAAAACTGCCTATGCAGGTCAAATGCGATCTTGCGATAAAAAGGGCAGGTTCAAAGAGCGCAAAACACTCTTTGACAGAGTGTTCCCGCAGGGGACAAGGCGGCGTTCGGCAGTAAAAAAACTCTTTCGGCGCTGACGGATGCGGAGAGATGCCATGGAAATTTACGAAAAAATATGTTCCGCTTACCGCGGAAAAAGAGTACTTGTCACGGGACATACGGGATTCAAGGGGAGCTGGCTGTGCCGTATCCTGCATCTGGCAGGGGCAAAGGTGTTCGGTTACTCTCTTCCCGCGGACGAGATGTCTATGTTCCGTCTCTGCGGGAACGAGAGCATTTTGTTGCATTCTGAAGGGGACGTTTGCAACTTTTCTCAACTTAAAGAGGTGTTTGACAGCGTAAAGCCGCAGTTTGTCTTTCACCTTGCGGCGCAAGCGCTCGTTTCCGAAGGGTACAAATTTCCCGCGCAAACGTATGAAACAAACGTGATGGGAACGGTCAATCTTCTCGAATGTGTCCGCCTTTGCGGAGGAACGGAGAGCGTGCTTGTCGTAACAACGGACAAGGTGTATGCGGAGAGTAAGAAGATGCTGACAGAAACGGACAGGCTGGACGGATTCGATCCGTATTCCAACAGCAAAAGCTGTGCGGAACTCGCAGCCGGCTGTTATCGCCGCAGTTTCCCGGGTTTTCCCGCTCTCTCTACGGTTCGGGCGGGAAACACGATCGGCGGCGGTGATTTTGCGGCAAACCGCATTTTACCCGACTGTGCCCGCGCTGCCGCGGCGGGCAGAGCGGTGGCTTTGCGTCACCCTTTGTCTGTGCGCCCGTATCAGCACGTTCTGGATGTCTTGAGCGCCTATCTCCTGCTTGCGGCGGAACAGGTTCAACGTCCTGTTCTCTCTTCTTCCTACAATGTTGCGCCGGCACGAGGGACGAGTACGGAGAGATTGGCGGAATTGTATTCCCGTTATCGGGGCGGCCCGGAGATCAGAAAAGAGGAGGACGGGAATGCGCCGCATGAAACGCTGAAGCTCCGTCTCCGCGCAAAAAAACTGCGCGAACTTTTTCCCGATCTCCCGCATACCCCTCTTTCTGTTGCCGTAAAAAAGACAGCAGAGTGGGAAAAGGCGCGCCTGGCGGGTCAACGGATGGACGAGTTTACAGATGCACAGATCCGTTCATTTTTCGCAGGGGAGTGGCGCGTATGATTTGTAATCTTCTGCGCATACTGTGTGCAGGAGGTAGCCAAATGATCATAGCAAATCTTGTATCGTACATTCTTGTACTGCTCGGCGCAGTCAACTGGGGATTGTACGGCGCATTCAATTTTAACCTCGTGTCCGCTATCTTTATGGGCGATCGCAGTGTAGGGGCAATCATCACCTACATCGTCATTGCACTGGCGGCCATCTGGCTGATCGTTTATACGGTCTTTGCAAACGGGATCCTTCGCTTTACAAACAGACGCGAAGATCGCGCATAATCAAACGGAGGGGAGGGCAAAGTTGCCTTCCCCTCCGTTTTGACGTGCGCTGTTTTGTGACAGGCGGGTGTAATTTCTTTTTGATAGGTTTTCACCGTATTTTCGGCAGCTGCACCTTGACAAAGCGAGGTCTTAAGCATATAATATAGGTGTAATAGTTTTTAGTGGAAATTATTTGCGGTATTGTCATATTTTCCCGTGACAAACGAAAGCGGGGAGATGACGGTACGTGACAGGAGGTTGCTATGGAGTTTGTAGAATTTCAGAATGTAAGCAAGGTTTATACGATGGGAACCAACAAGATCCATGCGGCGGACGGGGTGACCTTTTCCATACGGGAAGGGGAGTTCTGTGTGATCGTGGGGCCGAGCGGCGCGGGAAAGACGACGGTCTTGAATATGCTTGGCGGCATGGATGAGGTATCGGACGGCAAGATCTTTGTGGACGGAGTGGAGGTAAGCGCATTCAACGAGCGTAAACTTACCGATTACAGGCGTTACGATGTGGGGTTTGTTTTTCAGTTTTACAACCTGATCCAAAACCTTACGGCGCGCGAGAACGTGGAGATCGCCTCAGAGATCTGCCGCAATCCGTTGGATGCGGACGAAACGCTCAGGCACGTCGGTCTTGCGGAGCGTATGAACAATTTCCCTGCCCAGCTTTCCGGCGGGGAGCAGCAGCGCGTTTCCATTGCGCGCGCCATCGCCAAAAACCCCAAACTCCTGCTGTGCGACGAACCGACGGGCGCGCTCGATTACGAGACGGGTAAATCAATTTTAAAACTGCTGCACGATGTCTGCCGCAACAATAAAAAGACTGTCATCGTCATCACACATAACCAGGCCATCACGCAGATGGCGGACAGAGTGATCCACATCAAAAACGGAAAGGTGTTTTCCGAAGAGCTTAACGAACATCCCGCAGACGTTTCCGTCATCGAGTGGTAATTTGT
>CASFBD010000163.1 GCA_949292885.1 uncultured Bacillota bacterium | reverse complement strand
CTGCCGATCGTGCGGGATATAAGCTCCTGCGCCGCGTCATAGCCCATGCTTTTCAGACGGAAATTTCTCGCAGCCACTTCGATGATGATGGACAGGTTTCTGCCCGGTTTGACCGGTATAATATGCTTCATCACCTTTCTGCCGAGTATGGTTTCGTACAATGTTCCGTCGCCGAGACGATCGTACTCCTTTCCTTCCACCCAGTTTTCCAGTTCCATGACGAGTTCTATCTCTTTTTCGTTCAGGATTGAACCGGACCCGTACATATTTTTGATATTGATAATACCGATCCCGCGCAGTTCCATAAAGTAACGTATGAGTTCGGGAGAAGAACCGATCAACGAATCGGCAACGCGCTTGATAATTACGCTGTCATCAGCGACAAGTCGGTGTCCGCGCTTGATCAGCTCCATAGCTGTTTCGCTCTTACCCACACCGCTATGCCCCGTAAGCAAGATACCCACGCCCGAAACATCCATCAGCACCCCATGGATTGTTGTGGAAGGCGCAAGGCGCTTGTTCAGATAAAAAAACAGATCGTTCATCAGCGCCGTCGTCACTTTTGCCGTACGCAAAATGGGCAGACCCGTCAAACGCGCCTCTTCAATGATCTCCTGCAAGGCAGGAAGATCGCGGGAAAGAATAATGCAAGGGATCTCTTCATAGGAAAGAAGTTTTTTGACGCGTTCGCGCCGCTCCTCCGGAGAAAGATCGCGCAGAAATTCATATTCCGCATTCCCGAACACCATGATCCTCGTTGCGTCGAAATACTTGAAATATCCGGCAAGCTGCAACCCCGGCCTGGTAACACTGTAAGAGGAAAGCATCACACGTCCCCTGCCCGCGAAAACAATTTCCAGATCGAGCGCGGAACAAAAACTTTCCAGCGATATTGTTTCCTGTTCGTTCATACATTCTCCCCCAAACCAAACTTTTTAATTACATACGCCACGCCGTCCTCGTTGCAGGAACGGGTGATAAAATCCGCTTCTTGCTTTAAAAGTTTCTCCCCGTTTTCCACAGCAACGCCTAACCCTGCCGCACGCACCATGGGCAGATCGTTCAGATTGTCCCCTATGGCAATCGTTTGTGCAAGAGGAATACCGTAATGCTGCGCAAGGTAAGACAGCGCCCCTCCCTTGTCACAGCCGCGCTGAACAAGCTCGACAAGATTATCCGTACTTGAAGTGACATAGTATCTGTCGCCGTATCGTTTTGTCAAAGCGCTCAAAACACCGCTTCTTTGCTCCGCAGGACAAATAACAATCACTTTGTGCGGTGAAATATTCTTTTCCCGAACGACGGACGAAATATCAAAAGGTGTTAAAATTCCGCATACGTTGCACGCTTTTTCGTACCACACACGGAAATCGTCATCCATGTTGACATACAGGTCGTCGTTGTCGTAGACATGAATATGCCAGCCGTTTTTCTGCATGAACTCACACATCTCGACAGCGTCGGAAACAGGGATCCTGCCGTCTCTGACAAGTTTACCGCTGTCAATATCCTCTATGATGGCGCCCTGATAGGCAACAACAAGACCTTTCAATCCAAGTTGACGTGCATACGGCAAAATGGATTTTGGCATTCTGCCGGTACAGAGGGCAAAAACACCTCCCTCATCAACATATTTCTTTACTGTTTTAATTGTTTCTGACGAAACACCGCCATCCCTGCCGCGAAGAGTTCCGTCAAAATCGGAAACAATGAGTTTGTATCGCATCTGTTTCATCAAAGTTCTTCCTCAAAATATTTCCTGATTACGGCAGCAAGATTTTCTCCGATCCCATCCACTTCCGCAAGTTCCTTTACGGATGCACGCATGATCCTGTCGATGGTACCGAATTTTTCCGTAAGCGCACGGCGTTTTATTTTTCCCACGCCTGGGATCTCGGTCAACAGACTGGTCAGCGACTGCTTGCTGTGAATATTCCTGAAAAAGGTAATGGCAAAGCGGTGTGCCTCGTCGCGGATGCGCTGTAACATCTGCAGGCAGTAATCCCTCTTATCCAGTAAAATGCTCTCTTTGCTGTCCGTCGTAAAGATCTCCTCTTCCCTCTTGGCAAGAGAAATAAGGTCGATCCCCTGTGCGCCGCACTTTTCAAATATTTCCTGCACGGCTGAGAGCTGCCCCTTGCCGCCGTCGATGATAACGAGATCGGGTTTGGGGAAATGATCTTCTTCCTCTGTTCCCAGCTTTGCCAGACGGCGAGTAAGAACTTCCTGTAAGCTGGCAAAATCGTTTGCCCCCTCCACCGTCTTGATGCGGAAACGCCGATACTGCGAACGATCCGACTCTCCGTCTATAAATACAACCATCGAGCCCACTTTGTCCACACCGCTGATATTGGAAATATCATAACACTCCATGCGCCGCGGGTAACGCGACAAATGCAGAACCTCCTGCAGCCGCTCGCACGCCCGAACAGTCATATCCTCTTTGTGGCGTATTTTGTCAAGCACTTTTTCCAGATACTCGGAGGCATTGTTCGCCGCCATATCCAAAAGCTGTTTTCGGATGCCGAGTTTTGGAGACACAACGCTGACGTTTTTTCCGTGCGCTTGCCTGAAATACTCTTCTAAAAGCGCCGTTTCACAGAAATCCTGCACAATGATCTCATCCGGGATCTCATGCGCGGCGTAATACTGCGATATAAAAGAAGTGAGCGCTTCTCCGTCCGAAGACGCGTTTTCGACTGCAAACGTACTTGCACCCTGCATGATCCCACGCCGCGTGATAAGTACGTTGACAGCGGAATACAGATTGTTGCTGACATACGCAATGACGTCCGCATTGATGTCCCGATTGAGCGCGGTGATGCGCTTCAAGGCGATCTTAGACAGCATTTCCAGTTTATTTCTGCAGTCGAGTGCGAGCTCGAACTGTTCGTTTTCCGCGTAGAAAGTCATCTTCTCGCGCAGGAGCTTTTCCACGTCCGCATCCTCGCCGTCCAGAAAGCGCATCGCCGCTTTGACACGCTCGGCATATTCCTCTTCGGAAATGAGGTGCGCACACGGCGCGGGGCATCGGTGGATATGGTAATTCAGACAGGGCTTTTTGGGTTTATCCGTAATGGCTGTTGTACAGATGCGAACCCCAAACGCCATATTGACAATTTCCAAAACATCACGGACGCGTACACCGCCCATATATGGCCCGAAATATTTACTCCCCTTTTTCAGCTTGCGGGAAACGGAAAAAGACGGGTACTTTTCGTACAGGGCGACCTTGATATACGGATAAGTCTTGTCGTCCTTGAGAAGAATATTATATTTGGGTTTATATTTTTTGATGAGATTGTTTTCCAGGGAAAGCGCGTCTATCTCGGATTTTGTGATGATATAGTAGAAATCGGCAATGTTGGAAACCATTGCCGCCACTTTTTCCGTTTTTAGCGTAGAATGAAAATACTGCCGCACCCTGTTTTTAAGAATACGCGCCTTGCCGACATAGATGACGTTTTTATCTTTGTCGAGCATAATATAGACACCCGGGGAATCGGGCAGAAGTTTTAACTTTTCCTGGATCTCGTTCATATATTATAGTGAAGTGGTTTTCTTTTAGAATATTATACAATACCCGACGGGATTTTGCAATAAAAAAGAGCAACTTTATGCGTTGCCCTTGCAGGATCAATATCCTAAAAATTCCACTCCTTTAAGCAGAATATCGTTGACGGTATCGTTGCTGAGGCTGTAAAAAATGACCTTCCCGATCCGGCTGCTCCGTACGATACCGATATTTTTCAGAAAACGAAGTTGGTGCGAGACCGTTGTCTGATTGATCTGCAACACCCTGGAAAGATCTGTCACGCACAATTCCGTGATTGCCAATGCAGACAAAATACGCAGCCGCGTCGCGTCCGCAAAGACAGAAAAAAACGTGACCAACCCTTCAAGGATCTCTCCTTGCGGCACATAATCTTCCACAAGAGTTTGTGTGCGCGCATCCAACAAAAGCATTTCCATGCAATTTCCCTCCCGACACATCTGTATCTCTATTATAAAATAAATATGGATAACGTGTCAATATGTACATATGACGCCTTCTGTCACACAAACAGAACTTTTGCCGTAATTTGTCAAAACCTTTCTCTCGATCTCTGCCGCAACGGTTTTCTCCTTTTCCGTGCGGAAAAAGCCCCGTGCCGTATGAAGTGAACCCCAAAGTTTGGACAAAAAATTAAATTAAAATGTTTGGTAGTGAGTTCGGTACCCAACCGGGCTCATTCCTTTTAGTTTGAGAGAGAT
>CASFBD010000162.1 GCA_949292885.1 uncultured Bacillota bacterium | reverse complement strand
CTTTCGCGAATGCCGCGGGGACGCACGACGACGCCGAGCTTCACGAGCGCGGCGAACTGAGCCGCGAGCTGAAGGACGCCCCCGGCCATGACGGCGAAGGCGAGCGCCCAGATGGGCTCGTCGAGCCGCGGCGCGAGGAGCACCGTGAAGCCGATGAAGGAGAGATTGAGCAGAATGGGCGTCGCCGCCGGAACGGCGAAGTGCTTCAAGGTGTTCAGGATCGACGCGGCGAGCGCGACGAGGCTCATGAACGCGATGTAGGGGAACATGAAGCGCGTGAGCGCGGCGGCAAGATCGAACGCCTGGGGATTCTCTCTCAACCCTGAAGCGATCGCCCAAACGAGAAGCGGCGAAGCGAGGCACCCGAGCACGCTCGTCAGAAAAACCGCCGCGGCGAGCACCGTGAAGACATGATCGATGAATCGGCGGCTTTCACCCCCGTCGCGGGATCGAACTTCGGCCAGCATCGGCACGAACGCCTGCTGGAAGGCTCCCTCGGCGAAAAGGCGCCGGAGCATGTTGGGCAGGCGAAAGGCGACGTAGAAGGCGTCGGTCGCGGCCGTCGCGCCGAAGAAGCGCGCGATCAGCATGTCCCGAACGACTCCGGTGATGCGCGAAACGAGCGTCAGGGCCGAAATCGTGGCGGCGGATTTCAACAAAGACATAAAAGAACGGGCGCAAAGCCGCTGGATGTTGGAAAACGGCTCGTCCCGTTTGTTCTGAGCCACGAAGTTTGGTATAGTTTAGGACTTTTCGAGGTTCCGCATTTCGATGCGCCCCGACGTCGTCGAAGCGGTTCGGGCATTCTACCGATCCCCGGCGCGGCGCACGGACATCGAAAAGCGAATTCGCTATATACGGCCGAGCCCGCCGACGGCATGGAGTATTCCGACGGATTTCCGCCCCTTGTGCGGCATCCGACGGTTTGCAGCGGCGACCGGCAGCGTGTAATCCCATCGCCGTCAGTTTTATTCAGGCAAGGACACTAAAGAAAAATGGCTAACACCAAGCAAGCTCGCAAGCGCGCCCGCCAGACCGTTGCGCGCAACCTCCACCTCTCCGCCCAGCGCAGCCAGTACCGCACCGCCATCAAGGCCGTGCGCAAGTGCATCGCCGCGGGCAACAAGGAAGCCGCCAAGGAAGCCTTCCGCAAGGCCGAATCCGTCATCGACGCGATGGCTCGCAAGGGCGTCCTCCACGGCAACGCCGCCGCCCGCCACAAGAGCCGTCTCTCGGCCCGCGTGAAGGCGATGGCCGCCTAATTCGGCTTGATCCGAACGCAGCGGGGCGTCCTTCAGGACGCCCTTTGAAAAACCCCGAACCGGTCGCTCCGCTTCGGGGTTTCGCTTTTTCCGACATCCTCATTCGAGCGGAATGACGTAGCCGAGCACCGAAAAGAACTGCAGCGCCGTGCCCGCAACGACGAACAGATGCCAGACGGCGTGGTTGAAGGGAAGCTTCTCCCAGAGGTAGAAGAGCACGCCCACCGAATAGGCCGCCCCGCCGAGCGCGAGAAGCCAGAGCCCGCCCGAAGGCAGCGCCTCGATCAAGGGCTTCAGCGCAACGACGACGCACCAGCCGAGCGCGAGATAAAGCGCGCAGTTGAACTTGTCGCTCAACTTGAGCAGAAGAGGCTGCAGAATGGCGCCCGCCAGCTCCACCGTCCACACTACGACGCAGAGCACGGTTCCCAGCGTGCCGCCCAGCACCTTGAGGCAAAAGGGCGTGTAGCTGCCCGCGATGAGGAGATAGATCGCCGAATGGTCGAGCACCTGCAGCACGGCCTTGACGCGCGGCTGCCAAACGGCGTGGTAGAGGGTCGAGATCGTGTAGAGCAGAATCATCGCGGCGCCGAAAACGCTCACGCTGGCAATCATCGTGACGTCGGCGGATTCGCGCACCGCCCTCAGAATCATCCAGACGAGCCCGCCGACGGAAAGAAGCGCCGCGAGCCCGTGCGTCAGAGCATTGGCCGCCTCTTCGCGGGGCGTGTAGCCGGCAGCGGCCGCCGCCGTCCGCAAATTTGCACGTTCTTCCCGCATCTTCACTTCTCCCGGAATTTCACCATGGAGGAATTATGGATAAAATACAGGTAACCTGCGAGATGGAAGTAACATTAAAAATGATCGGCGGTAAATGCAAGCCTTTGATTCTGGACTGTCTGATTCGTGACGGAACCAAACGATTCAGTGAATTGATGAGACAGATTACACAGGTTTCCCAGCGTACCCTGACTAATCAGCTTAGGGAGCTGGAAAACGATGGTCTGATCGAACGAAGAGTATTTGCCGAAGTGCCTCCCAAGGTCGAATATTCCATCACTCCTAAGGGACGTTCGCTTTCTCCTATTCTGGAACTGATGTGCGACTGGGGAGCAGAAAACATTGATGACCGCTTTGAGATGACCAATCCACAATGTTCTTCCCATGAAAAATAATGCAGCAAAAAGGAGCAGTCTTTGACTGCTCCTTTTTATCTTGTAATTATGCTTTTGACTGTTTTAAATATTCCAGAATCTCAGCAGCATTGGTATCCGGTTTTACCTTTGACATCACCTTTTCGATCATACCTTGCTCATCAATCAGGTAGGTGGTGCGCACAACACCCATGCTTACCTTGCCATATAGCTTTTTCTCCTGCCATACTCCATAAGCCTCAATTGCCTGAAGCTCCGGGTCAGACAGCAGAATGAACGGAAGATTTTGTTTGTGCACAAACTTTTGGTGGGATGCAACCGAATCCTTGCTGATTCCGATGACAACAGCTCCCGCTTCCTCCAGCTCTGCATTGGCTGCTGCAAAAGCGCATGCCTGACGGGTGCAGCCCGGTGTATTATCCTTTGGATAAAAATATAAAATCACCTTTTTCCCCAAAAAGTCAGACAGACTCACCATCTCTCCGTTTTGATTTGGTAAGGTAAAATCAGGTGCTTTGGTGTTTGGTTCCAGCATAACAAATACCCCTTTCTATCTCATGCTTATTTTACTTTTAAGAAAACATAGTTTGTACTGTCCGAATATTTTTCGGAAAAACAATATCCCATTCGGGAGAATTCACGCAGCTTTTCTGGCTGTTCGATCTGGTTTTCTGCCATAAAACGCACCATCTCTCCCCGTGCCATCTTACACAGTGTTCCTTTTTCTATCACCTTTTCGTCAATCTCTTCCCCAAAAGTACAGGTAATCATACGGATTCCCTCTTTCAGATAACGGCTGACACATCGGCTATATTCCTGCGATGCAAGATTGATGATGGTATCTGTCTGAGAAAACAGCTCATTTGCAATGCTGTCCCCCCAAAAATCATAAAGATCCCGACTTTCCTGTACCGCAAGCTTTGCCTGCATCTCCAGACGATAGGGAGAAACCCCATCCATCGGACGCACCATTCCATAAAATCCGGACAAAATGCGCAGATGGTTTTGAATGTACAAAAGCTCCTGATCATTAAACACCGCAGGTGCCATATGCTGGTACTGAATTCCATCATAGGCTAAGATTGCTGGAGTCAGCACGCCCTCAAGCTTGATCTTCCAAAGCTGCTCAAAGCTTGTCTGTGCCAGTTTGTCACTGCACTTCCAAAGTTTTTTCAGTTCCGGAAGATCCTTGTTTTGCAGCTCCTGCAAAAGGATTCTTGTCTTTGATAAAAACACCGGCAATCCCTGTTGGGGCAGGCTATCGGTATCCACATTCATTTTCTTAGCAGGAGAAATGATAATCCTCATAACTTTCCTCCTTATGTTTTTTCCTATTGTAGCATATTTTTAAAGAAACAGCTACTGTAACAACATCTCTCCTTTCATCTTAAATCAAAATGATTTTATCTATCTTCTTTTTCCCTTTTATCAGTAAAATCTATACAGATTGACTTTTCCCATGGATATTCTATAATTTTTATCAATAGCTTTTCTGGAGGGATTTTATGCAAATAAAAGCAACCTGTGGTATCTGTCAGGGAAACTGTAAAGTTGTTCTGACAGTAGAAGATGGAAAAATCGTAAAAGTAGAACCTGACCGCGAATCGCCTCGCGGGAGAGCGTGTTTTCGCGGGGTTCACGCGCCGGATATCCTGTACGGAGAACAGAGGCTGAAAAAGCCGCTTATCCGTGTAGGCGAAAAGGGAGAAGGAAAATTCCGTGAGGCAAGCTGGGAGGAGGCGCTGGACTTTGCTGCTCAAAAACTCAAGGCAGTACAGCAGACCTACGGTGCCCGGGCACTTGCCTCCTACTTCGGACGCGGTGTTTTGCGGCTTCCGGTCACCCGTATGGGTACTTCTGCCAAGACCCCATTCTTTG
>CASFBD010000161.1 GCA_949292885.1 uncultured Bacillota bacterium | reverse complement strand
CAGCTTTCGCACGCGCTCAACCAGCGATCCAATTACGATTCGGTGTTCAAGAGAGGACAGGGCAGGAATATTTATCTGTTCTTCGCTTTAATGGCATCCGCGGCGATCATTGCGCTGGTCGTATTTGTGCCTCCGCTGATGACGCTGTTCCGGCTCGAGTATCTCACGTGGAAAGAATGGCTCATCTGTATCGGGCTTTCGCTCTTCCCGCTTGTTGCGGTGGAAATTTCCAAGATCTTTTTCCGCTTGCATCGTAAAAAACACAATTCTATAGAAGAGTAAAAAGCAGGAGCGGCACTGTTGTACCGCTCCTGCTTTAAAGGAAAACACGCAAAAGCGTACGCTTTTGCGTGTTTTCTTGTTTTATGTTGCACTATGTGCGGATAACTTCCGTGGGCGACTTGTCGTAAAAGCGGGAGTAGTTTCTGTAAAAGGTTGTCATGGAATCGAACCCGCAGTCAAAGATGATTTCGGAAAGATTGCTGTCGCTCTTTCTGGCGCGGGAGATAACGTTGTTTACCCGCACCATATTGATGTAGCCGTTCAGACTGTCTCCGATGTAGTTATTGAACAGCCGGGAAAAATAGTACTTGTTGTATCCGAATTCCGCGGCGATGGAATCGAGAGTGATCTCCTCGTCAAAATGGTCGTCAATATATCCGAGTACGGATACGATGGTGGAGAGATTGGGCGAGGGGGCAACGCTCTGGCGCGGATAGTGGGCGAGCAGATTTCCGAAAATCACGTCCACCAGTCCTTTTTTTATCAGAAACTGCCGGTCTTTGTCCTGCAGTCTGTACAGACGCAGGAAATCGGCAAGGAGTGTGCGGTTGAACTTTTTGTCTGACATGAGCGGAGGCAAGGTGGCTTTTTCGAGAGCGGGGGAAAAATCGTCCGCATACGCTTCTTTGACGATGATGACAATGTCGTGGTAATGCGGGCGGGCAAAATAAGAATGCACGGCGCATCGCCTTGCAAAGACAATATCATCTTTTTCTGCAAAAAAATGGGTGCCGTCCACAATACCTTCCGCCTTTCCTTGGGTGATGTACAGCATTTCGATGCAGCGGTGAAAGTGCGGCCTTGTATTGGCGTCCGTGCTGTAAAAACAGCGGAGAGGTTTTTCCCTGTCGTGGAAAGCCTCGTAAACAAAAGAATTTTTCATAATGTCAATATTCGGTAACTTTTTTTGGAAAATTGCATAGAAATCCGCAAGATTCAGTGATATTATATCATTGACAAACAAATCTGTCAACAGAGGCGAAGAAAATTATGAAAATTGTCATCATCGGATTCGGCGGAATGGGCGGATTCCATTCCCGTTTGCTGCGTCAGTATGCGCAGACAAACCCGCAGTATCCTTTGGAACTTGCAGGGATTTACGACATTGATCCTGCGCGGGCAAAAGCAGCGGAAGAACAGGGGATCCGTGCATATACATCGGCGGAAGAGGTGTTTTCGGACGATCAGGTGGATGCTGTGCTTATCGCTACGCCCAATGACGTTCATGCGGAATACGTGTTTGCAGCGGCAAAGGCAGGCAAGCATATTATCTGCGAAAAACCCGTCGCCATGAGTACCGCGCAGGCGGAAAAAATGTATGATGCGGCGGAAAAAGCAGGCGTTTTGTTTGAGGTACATCAGAACAGGCGCTGGGATGATGATTTTCTCACTGCGATGCAGGTCGCTGCACAGGGCAAGATCGGTGATGTATATAAAATAGAGTCGCGCGTGGTGGGTGCCAACGGCATACCGGGCGCATGGCGCAAGGAGAAAGCGCACGGCGGCGGCATGATGCTGGACTGGGGCGTGCATCTGATCGACCAGATGTTGCAATTTGTCAAGAGTCCTGTCAGTTCGCTGTATTGCGAATACAGTTACATTTACGGCGAAGAAGTGGAGGACGGCTGCGAGCTTTCCGTGCTTTTTGAAAACGGAGTGCGGTATAAGATCCTCATTGCCACCGATTGTTTCCGTAAACTGCCCCGCTGGCAGCTTTACGGGGTGGAAGGCACGGCGACCATTGTCGACTGGGATCTTTCGGGCGGCATGACGCGCGTTGTCGAGCGTCACGACAAAAACCTCGTGGGGATACGCGCGGGCAACGGATTTACAAAGACGATGGCGCAGCGCAGTGACAGCTCGGTGGAGGAATTGCCTTTGCCTGTCACGCACGCACAGCCGTTTGCTTTTTACAAAAACTTCGCGGCGGCCGCGCAGGGTAAGGAAGCTCCCGCCATCCGCAGGGAAGAGGTATTGCGTGTGTTCCGCCTGATGGAAGCGGCGCAGCAGTCCGCACAGAACAATGAAGTGATCAAGATCCGTATCTGAACGGAAATACAAATACAGGGGAATTATTATGAAAATCAGTGTTGTCAGCAGTATTCTCGGCGATTACAGTCTGGAAGAGAGCCTGAAATATCTCTCTTCGCTGGGAGTAGACGAGTTTGAACTGGGCGTCGGAGGCTATCCCGGCAAGGCGCACGCGGATGCGCTCGTTCTTTCCAAGGACAAGGCCGCGCGCGAAAAACTGCAGGAAACATTTGCAAAATACAAAATGGGAATTTCCGCCCTGTCCGTGCACGGCAACTGCGTGCATCCGGACAAGGATACTGCTGCAAAATCCGAGGCGGATTTCGAGGCTGCCTGCGTGCTGGCAGGGCAGCTGGGGATCGACCGCATCGTTACCTTTTCGGGCTGTCCCGGATCGGACGAGGGTGCAAAACAACCTTCCTGGGTGACCTGCGCCTGGCCGCCCGAATATCCCGCCGTTCTGGAATGGCAGTGGGAGAAAGTGCTGATCCCGTACTGGAAAAAAGCGGTGAAATTTGCGGAAGATCACGGCGTAAAGCGCATCGCTCTGGAAATGCACCCGGGATTTTGCGTATATAACCCCGCCACATGCCTGCGCCTGCGCGATGCTGCGGGCAAACTCATCGGCGCCAACATCGATCCTTCCCATCTGTACTGGCAGGGAATGGACATTCTCGAAGTCATCCGTACGTTGGGCGAAGCAAAAGCCATCTACTATTTCCACGCAAAGGATACGCAGATGATGGAGCATAACGTCCGCAAAAACGGCGTTCTGGATACAAAATCTTTCACGCTTCCGGCAGATCGTTCGTGGGTGTTCCGTACGCTCGGTTACGGGCACGGAGCGGGAGAGTGGAAGCAAATCCTTTCCATGCTGAAAATTATGGGTTACGACGATTCCGTATCCATCGAACACGAGGACGGATTGATGTCCCCGAAGGAAGGGCTGGAAAAGGCGATCGCTTTTTTAAAGACTTGCATCATCACGCAGGACAACACGAATATGTGGTGGGCATAAGGAGAGAAAGATGAAATTTGCAGTTCAGCTGTACAGTTTGCGCGAGCTTGCTGCTCGCGAAGGTGCGGAGGCTGTGCTCCGCGCGGTTTCCGAAGCCGGATATGACGGCGTGGAGTTTGCGGGATTTTACGATCTTACCCCCGCTCAGATGAAGGAACTTTTGGAAAAATATCATCTGGAACCCGTTTCCGCACACATCCCTGTGGACGAGATCGAGCCTTCCGCGGAGTATATTCGCACGCTTGGGATCAAAAACGTGTTCATCCCGTGGGTGAGCAAGGAAACGTTTGACGGTGACACGGAGTATAAGGCGCTTTGTGAGAAAATCAAAGAGGTGTATGCGCTTTTAAAGGACAGCGTATTGCTGGGGTATCATAACCATGCGCATGAATTTGAAGACGGGAAGGACAGAATTGCAAAACTTTTGTCCGATCTGCCTTTCCTCAAAGCGGAGCTGGACGTGTTCTGGGCAACTGTGGCGGGACTGGATCCCGTTGCGTACCTGGACGGACTGGGTGAGAAACTTGCTTTTGTCCATATCAAGGAAGCGGCAAAGGAAGATCCTGCGCACAACGTGCAGCCCGTCGTCGGGGAAGGCGCCGTGGATATGCGCGGCGTGTTTGCTCTGATGAACAGGAAAAAGATCAACTGGGCAGTTCTGGAAGTGGAACAGTATCCCTGCGGAGAGGAGGAATATCTCCGCCGCAGTCTGGAAAATATGAAAAAATTAGCTGAATAACGGAGGAAAGAACATGAATAAGATCAGGATCGGTGTCGTCGGCTGCGGCGGCATTGCAAACGGGAAACATCTTCCCGCGGAAAAGCGCAACCCCGCTTCCGAACTCGTTGCTTTCTGCGACATTATCGAGGAGCGCGCCGTAAAGGCGAAAAAAGAATACGGTACGGAAGACAGCGCCGTCTATACCGATTATAAGGAGATGCTCAAAGACAAGAGCATCGACGCCGTGCTCGTTCTCACGCCCAACTGCTCGCATTGCGAGATAACCGTTGCGGCTTTGGACGCCGGCAAGCACGTTCTGTGCGAAAAGCCGATGG
>CASFBD010000160.1 GCA_949292885.1 uncultured Bacillota bacterium | reverse complement strand
TCTCCCTTTTCAAAGTAAAAGGCAAAGTCCGTGTCGGTCACGTAGCGGTTGCCCTCCTTTGTGTAGGGATAGTCTGTTTTTCCGTCCTGCGTCTTTACCGTCAGCACGCTTTCCGAAAGGGTGACGGATACGATGTCCGTCTTTAAAAAAACGCGTTCCTGTCCGTTTTCCGTCAGTCGGATGATGCTGTACGAATCAACGTTTTCCAGGAGAAAGTCTTCAAATTCATCCACGCTTTGAGGAAGTTTCCCGTCGGGGAAAGCGGCGGCCATCGGCATAAAGTTGGCAAGGTCTTCTATCTGCAGGTCTTTCCCTCTTTTAAAAGAAATCTGCTTGTAGGTGTATTCGGCGCCCTCTTTCGGCTGTGCGGGCGCGCAGGCAACAAAAAACAGGCACAAAACGCAAACGAGCAATAACAAAACTTTTTTCATAAATTTCCCTCCTTTGCGTCTATTATAATGCAGGCAGTATACATTGTCAATCCTGCGGAAAATATTTTTTTTCTGTAAACTTTCCGTGTCTTTCAGCTGTTTATTATATGACAGGCGCGATCATATCGGGCTTTCGTTTTTGCCGATGCTGCGGAAAATATTTTTTTCCTGTAAAATCTCTTGACAAGAGGGCGCAAAGGAATTATAATACTTTTAGCACTCTAAACAAAAGAGTGCTAAAAAGGAGAACATATGCAGGTCACCGTCGTGGGGGCGGGGCTTGCGGGGTGTGAGGCGGCGCATTTTCTGGCGGCGCACGGCGTGCGCGTCAGGCTCGTCGAAAGCAAACCGCAAAAGTTTACGCCCGCGCATTCATCCAAAAACTTTGCCGAGCTGGTGTGCAGCAACTCTTTAAAGAGCAACGACGTTTACGGCAACGCCTGCGGGCTTTTAAAAGAGGAAATGCGCCTGTTGGGCTCGCTCACCATGCAGGCGGCGGAGGTTTCGCGCGTTCCCGCGGGCGGTGCGCTCGCAGTGGACAGGGACGCGTTTTCTGCATACGTTACCCAAAAAATCGAGCAGGATCCCAACATAGAAGTGGTGTGCGGGGAGGTAAAAACACTTCCCGAAGAGGGGTACGCCATCGTGGCAACGGGCCCGCTTACGCTGGACGCGCTGGCGCAGGACATTGTGCAAAAGCTGGGCGGAAACTTATATTTTTACGATGCGGCGGCTCCCATCGTGTCCGCGTCGAGCATTGATTTTTCCAAAACGTTTACGGGCGACCGTTACGGCAAAGGGGAGGGCAGCGGCGATTACGTCAACTGCCCCATGACCAAAGAGGAATACGAAGCCTTTGTGGATGCGCTGTGTTCGGCGGAGCGTGCGCTCGTGCACGATTTCGACAAACGGGACGTGTTCGAGGGGTGTATGCCCGTGGAGATCATGGCGTCGCGCGGAAAGGACACGCTGCGTTTCGGAATGTTAAAGCCCGTGGGGCTGTACGACAGGGACGGAAAGCGTCCGTACGCGGTTTTGCAGCTGCGCAAGGAAAATTGCGCGGGAACGGCGTACAATCTCGTCGGATTCCAGACCAATTTAAAATTCCCCGAGCAGAAGCGGGTGTTTTCCATGATCCCCGCCCTGCACGATGCGGAATTTCTGCGTTACGGTGTCATGCACCGCAACACTTTTCTCAATGCGCCCGCGCTTTTAAACGCGGATTTTTCCCTCAAAACCCGTCCGCAGCTGTTCTTTGCGGGGCAGATGACGGGGGTGGAAGGATACGTGGAAAGTGCGGCAAGCGGCATTCTGGCGGCAATCGGGTGCGCCATGCGCATCAAGGGGCTGCCGCCCCTGCAGTGGGATGCGACAACCGTGTGCGGATCTCTCGCCCTGCACGTCAGCACGCCCAACGCGGACTTTCAGCCTATGAACGCCAACTACGGCATCCTGCAGCCGCTTGAAACGCAGGTGCGCGACAAGGCGCTGAAAAAGCGTCTTCTCTCCGAACGCTCGCTGGAAAACATCAGAGCGATTGCGGCGGAGATCGGGCGCGCTTTGCAATAAAAAAGATCATACGTACCCGCAAAAAGGGTGCAAAAATTAAGATTCCCCGCAGGGGAAACGAGGAGGTAATCTATGCCTGAATTCAGAGGAACAACGATCTGTGCCGTCAAGCGCGACGGAAAGACCGCCATCGCGGGTGACGGACAGGTGACGATGGGGGAATCCGTCGTATTCAAAAACAACGCAGTCAAGGTGCGCCGCATTTACGGCGGCAAAGTGGTGCTGGGCTTTGCGGGATCGGTGTCGGACGCCTTTTCCCTGTCCGAACGGTTTGAAGGGATGCTCAATAAATTTTCGGGCAATCTCATGCGTTCGGCGGTGGAGCTTGCCGAGCTCTGGCGCGGCGACAAGGCGCGCAAGCTGGAAGCCATGATGATCGTCGCGGACAAAGACCTGTTGCTGGTCATCAGCGGCGGCGGCGAAGTCATCGAGCCGGACGGCGGCGTCTGTGCCATCGGCAGCGGCGGCAACTATGCTTTGGCGGCGGCGCGCGCACTGGTGCAGGAAACGCAAGGCAGCGCGGAGGAGATCGCGTTCAAGGCGCTCAAGATCGCCAGCGAGATCTGCGTGTTCACCAACGACCACATCACCGTCGAAACGGTGTGACGTCGTCCGCACGCGTGTATAAGGAGGTATGCAAACAATGAGTCTTTCTCCAAAACAGATCGTAAACGAACTGGATAAATATATCATCGGACAGGACGCGGCAAAGCGCGCGGTGGCGATCGCCCTGCGCAACCGTTACCGCCGCAGCAAGCTGTCCGAGGCGGACAGGGAGGAGATCACTCCCAAAAACATCATCATGAAGGGCCCCACGGGCGTGGGTAAAACGGAGATCGCGCGCAGGTTGGCAAGACTGGTCAAAGCGCCGTTCATCAAGGTGGAGGCAACCAAGTACACAGAAGTCGGTTACGTGGGCAGGGACGTGGAGAGCATGGTGCGCGACCTCGTCGAGTGCTCTATCCGCCTCGTCCGCGAGGAAAAGATGCGCGAAGTCGCTGTCCGTGCAGAAGGCACGGCGGAAAAGAAGATCGTTGCCATTCTTTCGGATCTGAAGAAAGGGGAACGCGGCGAGCTCGCCAAAGAAGTGTTCGACGCAAAACTTTTAGACGAACTGCGCGAGGGGAAGTACAACGACACGCAGATCGAGCTGGAAGTGGTGGACGCGCCCAAGAGCATGGAGATCGTACCCGGCGGCGCGGAGATCAACATCGGCTCCATTTTCGGCGAAATGCTCCCCAAACGCAAAAAACGCCGCAAAATGACTGTGAAACAGGCGATGCAGCAGATCATCAATGAGGAATCGGAAAAACTCATTGACAACGACGCCGTCAATACCGAGGCGCTTTCCCGCGCGGAGGAGCAGGGCATCATCTTCATCGACGAGATCGACAAGATCGCGGGCAAAGCCAACCAGGGCGGTGCGGACGTCTCGCGCGAAGGGGTACAGAGAGATATCCTCCCCATCGTCGAGGGTTGCACGGTCATGACCAAGTACGGCGCGGTCAAAACGGATTTTATTCTGTTTATCGCGGCGGGCGCCTTTCACATTTCCAAGGTGGAAGACCTTATCCCCGAATTGCAGGGGCGTTTCCCCATCAACGTCGAACTGGAAAGCCTTTCCAAAGAGGACTTTGTCAAGATCCTCACCCAACCGCAGAACGCCATCACATCCCAGTACGCAAAACTTCTGGGTGTGGATAACATTGATCTGGAATTTACGTCGGACGCCATCGAGGAGATCGCATCCATTTCCGCGGACATGAACGCCACCAGCGAGGACATCGGTGCGCGCCGTCTGCATACGGTAATGGAATATCTTCTGGAAGATATTTCCTTCAACGCGGGCGGGGATTATCCCATGGTCAAAGTGAAGATCGACAAGAAATACGTAGACGAGCATCTGGAAAAGATCATCAAAAACCGCGATCTCAAAAAATACGTATTGTAAAAAACTGCCGTCCCCGCGTTTTTTGTACGCGGGGCGTACGGCTTTTTAAAACGTTTCCCTTCAAGTCACGGCAAATCGCAGCCGTCTCGTTCGGCGAGATTTGCGTGAATTAAATTTCTGCGCAAGCAAAACGACGCTTTTGCGCCAGCGCACCCTATTTGCCGTAAGGCTCAAGCAGGAAAGGTGAAGAGGTGTGCCCTCAAAAGGCGCGCCCCGAGGAAAACCTCCGCGGCCAGCGGCATAGCCGCGTGCCCGTGGGGTTGTCCTCAGATCACGGAAATTTCTTTCATCAGCTTGAAAGAAATTTCGTAAAATAATAATTTTTTGAAAAATTAAAAATCACACTTTTTGATTTTTCCCATTACGCGAAGAGCGTGGAGGAAAAAGGTGAATTTGCGCGATTATTTAAAGGCGTGCCCTTGCATATCGCGCAAAAAGGGAAAAAACGACGCAGAGCCGCCAAAGCGGCGAACGTCGGTTGTTCCCTCAAACTCACGACTTTTTCTTTTGTCAGCTCAAAAGAAAAAGTGTGAACTTACTAACGGAGGTCATATGATCAACATTCCCAAAGGCACCAAGGACGTACTTCCTTTTGAGGCATACAAATGGCATTTTGTGGAGAATACGGCGCGCAAGGTGGCGGCGCTTTATAATCTGCACGAGATCCGCACGCCCGTGTTTGAGCACACCGAGCTGTTTCTGCGCGGCGTGGGGGACACGACGGACATCGTCAACAAGGAAATGTACACATTTCTGGACAAAGGCGACCGTTCCATCACGCTAAAGCCGGAAGGCACGGCGGGCGTTGTGCGTTCGTTTATAGAAAACGGATTGGCAGGCGGCGTCCTGCCCCTCAAAATGTACTATATCACGCCCGTATTCCGCTACGAGCGCCCGCAGGCGGGCAGACTGCGCGAACATCACCAGTTCGGCGTGGAAGTGTTCGGCGGAAAGGGTGCGGAAACGGATGCGGAAGTCATTCTGCTCGCGCGCGATTATATCCGTGCGCTGGGCGTGGAGGGAGTGGAGCTCAACCTCAATTCCATCGGGTGCAAGCATTGCCGTCCCAAATTCAATGAGGCGCTCAAAGAGTATCTGCGCCCGCACCTTTCTGAAATGTGCCCCACCTGCAACGCACGCTTTGACAAGAATCCTCTGCGCATTCTCGACTGCAAGGAAGAGGTGTGCTCCAAGATCAACGAAAACGCGCCCAAGACGACGGACTTTCTGTGCGATGAGTGCCGCGAGCATTTCGAGCAGTTGAAGAGTATTCTCGATGCCTGCGGCGTACAGTATAAACTCAATCCCAAGCTGGTGCGCGGATTGGACTATTATTCCAAAACGGTGTTTGAATTTGTGTCCACGAGCATCGGTTCGCAGGGTACGGTGCTGGGCGGCGGCAGGTACGATACGCTCATCGAAAACCTGGGCGGCCCGAGCGTTCCTGCGGTCGGTTTCGGCAGCGGGATCGAGCGTATGCTCCTTGTGATGGAAAACACGGGCAAGACCATCCCGCAGGAAGACGCGCTGTGCGCGTATGTGGCAGGAATGGACGATGCGGGCAGAAAGGCGGCTTTTGCGTTGGCGGATGAGCTTCGCAAGGCGGGCGTTTCCGCGGACATCGACCACGCCGCACGTTCTGTGAAAGCGCAGTTCAAGTATGCGGGCAAGACGGGGGCGAGATACGTCGTCGTCATTGGTTCCAACGAGCTGGAAAGCGGCGCTTACACGGTAAAAGATATGGCAAATTCCACAAGTTCGCAGGTAAAAGCGGAGGACGTGGTCAAGTTTTTGGTGCAAAACTGCAAATGAGGGAACAAGCGATCGTCGTAAAAACGACGGGAAAGATCGCCGTGGTGCGCATACAAAAGCATCCTGAGTGCGAGGGGTGCAAGATGTGTGCGTTCAAGGCGGGACAGAGCATCGTCAAAATCAAGGCAAAAAACGTCGCGGGCGCGAAGGCGGGCGACACCGTCATCGTGCAGGCGGAAAAGGACAATCGTCTGCTCGCATCCTTTATCGTGTACATTCTCCCCGTACTGTTTGCGGGTGCGGGCGCGGCGGTCGGTTTTCTTGCCCTGAAAGATCAGCTTTGGGCGGCGCTTTGCTGCGTTGCCGGGCTTGTGCCGGGATTTGCGGCTGTGTTTTTGCTGGACAAATGGGCAGCTCGTTCGCGCGGCTTCGGCATGGAAGTTGTAGAGATCTGCCCGAACGAAGTTTCAGAAAATCCGGAAAATCAGGAGGAAAAATCGGATGGTAACGGAATTTGATACGGCGGCGTTCGATGCCGCCATGGATGAAAAAAAGACGCTCGTCGTCGATTTTTATGCGGATTGGTGCGGGCCCTGCCGTATGCTGGCGCCCGTGATGGAAACGCTTGCGGAGGACTTTGAGGGGAAGGCGCAATTTGTCAAGATCAACGTGGACGACAATCCCGAACTTGCGCGCCGTTTCTCGATCATGAGCATTCCGTGCGTGATGGTGTTCAAGGGCGGCACGATTGCGGGCAAAAACGTCGGATTCGGCGCGAAAGCCGCGATGAAGGAATTTATCGAAAAATATATCTGATCAGCGAACGCGGGAAAAGGGCGGCCATTTTACATAACGGTCGCCCTTTCGTCATATTCGTGCCTTTTTTTGGCAGAAAAGTTGACTTGCCCGCGGGTTTATGGTACTATTATAACCTGAAAAATTCGTACGTTGCGGAAAAATGTTACAAAAGGGAGAGCTGAAAGATGAACAGCAGAAAACGAAGTGTTGTACTGTATGTGTTGGCGGCGTTCCTTGCCGCGTGCGCAGCGTTCGCGGCGGCGGGGTTCGCTGCGGAGTCCGCCCGCGCCGAAACAGCGGCGGAAATCACGCAGTCGGGCGCGGATTTCATATCGACTGCGCCGCAGGAGGAAACGACGTACAGGGCGGGGAGCGGAACGCTCACCTATATCCCCGCCCCGCAGGAAGGCGGGGCGGCGCAGATCGTATTCGACAATGCGGAAATCGAATCGGGCGCGTACGTCAATTACTGGTCGGAAAACAGAAGCTACGCCGCCGTGGCTGCGCGCGGAGACGTAGAACTCGTACTCAAGGGCGAAAGTAAACTCTATCTCCGCCCGAGCGGAAGCACAAGGGCGCTCCTGTTCTACGACAGCAACGTTACCGTTACGGGCGACGGCTCGCTTTCGGTCGGGTTCCGCAGCGAGTCTGTAAAAAATCTCGACGCCTATCCCATGGAAGTGATTGCGGACAATGATGTGCCGACGGACGACGCCGCCTATGCCGGCAGCGGCAATTTCGAGCTGAAAAGCGGCACGCTCACGCTGAACGGAAAGGGCGGAACGGGGCAGGGCTGCCTGACCGTCAACAACCGCATCGCCGTTTCGGGCGGAACCTTGCAGACGTTGGGTCAGATGGCGGGCGTGTATTCTCCGTACGGCGATATCGAAATCACCGGCGGCGAAGTCCGTGCGGAAAATTTCAACGTGTACGGTCTGTATGCGCGCAGGGGCAGCGTTTCGATCGGCGGCGATGCCGAAGTGACCGTATCCAGTGCCGCGCGTTCTTCGGCGATCGGCATCAGCGGCGGAAATATGGGCAGCGGCTCGCCCGACACCCAATCGGGCGGGAACGTATATATCCGCGGCGGGAACACCGCAATCGAAGTCCCGTATATCGGCGTGTTCGTTCAGTATGTCGGGGACACGGAGAGCGGAAAAATCGAAATAATGGGCGGCACGTTCAGCGTGAACGTCACCGAAGGTACGCAAAATAACGGCGCGGCGCTGTACGCGCAGGGAGCCGAGGCGGACGTCGTCGTCCGCGGCGGTACGATCGGCGCGGTCGCGGGCGGCAGCAACGGGCAGGCGACCTTCGGCATCTATGCCGGCCGATTCCTGCAGGTCGAGGGCGGTTCTGTGCGCGCGGGTGCGGAAAATACCGACGCGGCGGGCTCCTCGTTCGGCGTGAATGCGGAGGAGGGCGCCTACGTTACGGGCGGTTCGCTCACGGCGCACGGCGGCACGTCTGCGATCGGCGCGCTCGCGCCCCATTGCGGGCAGGGCGTGTATGTACAGGCGGCTTCGGATGCCGCGGGGGAAAATACCGTCGGCTACGACGAGCAGAAGTTTGATTCGTACAAATATCTGAATCTGGAGTACAAAGCGGTCATATCCGTTTCCGTCACCCCCGCAACCGCCTCGGCTGAACGCGGCAAAACGCTGCAGTTTACCGCCGAAGTGCTGGGCGAGGGCAGTTTCGATACCTCCGTCGGGTGGAAGATAAGCGGCGCGTCCGACCCCGCCACAAAAATCGACGGGAACGGCATGCTCACCGTCGGCGCGGGCGAAACGGCGGAGTCGTTCACCGTCACGGCGGTGTCCGTTTTCGACCCCGAAAAGAGCGCGTCTGCCGTCGTCACCGTGCTTTCGGGCGAGCCGTCGGAGCCGGGGCAAGACCCGTCGGAACCGGGGCAAGACCCGTCGGAACCGGGGCAAGACCCGTCGGAGCCGGGGCAAGACCCGTCGGAACCGGGGCAAGACCCGTCGGAACCGGGGCAAGACCCGTCGGAACCGGGGCAAGACCCGTCGGAACCGGGGCAAGACCCG
>CASFBD010000159.1:4596-7235 GCA_949292885.1 uncultured Bacillota bacterium | reverse complement strand
CCGATTTTTTCAATAATAATGGCCCAAGACCAAACAGAAGTCGCAATCAAGCCGATCATCACGACTTTTGTAACCATATCGGAAGCCCAGACCATGTCCCACATAGACATCTGAGAAGCAACATTTGTTGTAACATCGGTTAAAGTTTGTGTATCCATAAGCATCACCTTCAGGGTAAAATAAAAAAAGTTTCTCAAAATTAGAGATATTCATAACATAAATTATTAAATTTTCAATTAATTCCGTAACGATTTACCAAAATTTTTTACGCCTGCTTTTTCGATATTCACAAAACAGGAGGGGTGAGCCGAAAGCTCTCCCCTCCTGTTTTGTGAACGTATTCATTTTTTGCGCCAAAGCGCCTTTGCCGTTTGCGCAGACATCATCTCCTGTTGCGGGCAGCGATCTTTTCGACGGCGATCTTTGCCGTCCTGTCCTCGTACAGTAACCCGTTGACTTCCTGCTGCACGTCGGTGAGCTGCGTATAACAGAACCCGCTGATGTTGAGACTGTCGATGGCGCCGACCAGGGAGCCGAAGCGGTCGAGGAATTCCTCCTCGCTGCTCACGCCGTTCCCGTAACCCCAGCCGCGCGATTCATCGCGCACGTATGCCGTTCCTCCGAACTCGCTGATCATGATCGGCTGGCCGCGGTAAGCATACCCGTCCGCAAAGGGAAGAGGCTGATCGTTTTCCGAGCTGCCCTCCGTCATCTTTTTCAGTGTTTCATACCGACGGCGGAATTTTTCGCCGTCCTGCTCGTAATCGTGCAGAGTGAGAATATCACTCATGGCATGTTCCCAGCCGTCGTTGGAAATGACGGGGCGCATAGTGTCTATGCTCTTTGTGAGATAATACAGGCCCGTGGCAAGATTGCTCTGCGCCCGATCTTTAAGAATGTTGCGCACGCCCCAGCTCTCATTGAATATGACCCATGTGACGAGGGAAGGATGATTATAATTCGCGCGCACGATCTCCAACCATTCCTGCGCGATCCTCTCGGAGGGTTCGTCCGCAAACCAGTGGTTGGACGGGAGTTCGCACCATACCGTGAAGCCCATGATGTCCGCATAATAAAAGAAACGTTCGTCCTCCACTTTCTGGTGTTTGCGCACGCCGTTGAACCCCATCTCCTTACAGAGCCGGATGTCCTCGGCAAGAGCCTCTTCGTCAGGAGGTGTAAGACCGCTTTCCTTCCAGTATCCCTGGTCCAGCAGCAGGCGAGCATAGAACGGGCGGCCGTTCAAAAGGATCTTATCCCCTTGGACGGAATAATCACGCAAGCCGAAATAACTGCCGACAAAATCCTTTACTTCACCCTCTTTAAGGACGGAGATCTCCACGTCATAGAGCGCGGGATTGCAGGGCGCCCACAACTCCACCTGGTACGTCAGCTTTTCGCTGGGCAGAAGCACGCTTACGGAATTGTATTCATCCTGCGCACGCATACAGACAGAATGCAAAAGCTGTCCGCGGAAAGAAATATCAAAGCGCACGTCCGCGTCCTTTGCCTGCTTGCTGACGCTGAAATCAAACCGAACGCTGTAATTTGTGATATCTGGAGTGATCTTCAGCGATTTCAGGCATACGTCGTCCACATATTCCAGCCAGACACTCTTCCAGATGCCCGTTGTCTGCACATACCAGCAGCCGAAATTTTCCTTCTCCCAGCGCTGTTTTCCGCGTACCTGTGCAGGATGATCGTCATCGTCGCAACGCACGGCAAGGATATTTTTCCCTTCTCTGAGAAAATCCGTCACGTCAAAGGAAAACCTTGCATAGGCACCTCTGTGCGAACCTACCTTTACCCCGTTGACATACACCGAAGCCAGATAATCCGCCCCTTCAAAATGAACGAGGGTCCGCTTTCCGCTTTTACCTGAGATCTCGCGCGCATACCAGACGGTTTTATGAGAGGAAGTATCTCCGATCCCGCTCATCTTTGTTTCATAACTGAAAGGAACGCGGATCTTGCGGGAAAGCTCTCCCGCAAGGGCGGATCGCTCGTCCGTTTCCTCTCCGAAAGCAAATTTCCATTCCCCGTTCAGGTTTACCCATTCTCTGCGCACAAACTGAGGGCGCGGATACCCTTCCTGATAGCACTTTACATGATTCATATTCCATACCTCGCTCGATGTTATAATTTCTTGTATTGCAACGAATGTATCACCATTTCCCCCGAACCGACATAGACGCCCAGCCGCCCGTACAGGAAAGCACAGGGATCTTCCGCCTCGAATGCGATCGCACCGCCGTCGACAGAGACACTGAAACGATACCCCTCCGCGCGCAATGTAAGCGTATGCATCCCCTCTCCCAGCGCGACTGCGCCCGTCCTGGAAACACCTACCGCACCGCAATCGCCATAGTCGTAGCGCATCAGCGCGATTAAACTCTCACTGAGTCTCAGATAGTATCCGCGCCAGGATTCCTTGGGCTGATCCGGATGATATGAATAATCGGATGATCGGATCATAAACCCGAGTTCCGTACTTGCAGAAAGCGTGCAGGAAAAGGAAATTGTCGCCTCAAAACCGGATACGTCCGTGTTTTTCCAGGTCATGACGCCATCGCTCACTGTCAGCTTCCCTCCCGCATCGGATACGCTTCCGCCCAAGACATCGTATTCCGTGAGAGAGG
>CASFBD010000159.1:0-4572 GCA_949292885.1 uncultured Bacillota bacterium | reverse complement strand
GAGCGTTATCTCAGCATATCCCGATTCCACGCGGACTTTCATCGTCTGTATTCCGCCCGTCAGCCTGATCTCGCCCAGGAAAACGCGCGCGGTCTCGTAAGATTCGGGGATCTGCGGAACGGTTGCCGTAAACTCTTCCGTCCCGATCTGCACTTTAAGTTTAGCACCCGAGCTCTTTGCGGAAACTTCCGCCGAGATCATATATGTGCCGTTTTCGGGAACGTCCACGGCATACTTGACCCAATCTCTCTTTTCCAAGGCGACCGCATACGCATCTCCGATGCGCACCGTGCTCTCCTTTTCACCCGTGCGTACGCCGCCCCGCACCAGGCGCGCATCCGCAATGGAAAATCCGCGCATCTCCCCTTTCAGATAGCTGATCGCGGGAAATTTTGTGGGAAAGTTTTTCAGTGCTTCAAAATCGGACGAACCGAACACCTCGTTTGTATAAGCGGTGTATCCCACCCCTTCCGACAAAGCATATCCCGTCTCTCCGGCGGCGGCATTTGCCTCGTAGGAGAGCACGCGCATCCCGTTGAAATAGACATACCCGACACCGTTTCCGTTTTCCACCCGCACAACGGCAAGTTTCCCTTCCGGAACGCTTATCAGTTTTTCCGCCAGGAGCGTCTGTTTCCCTCCTTCTTCGAGAAAGAGGGAGATCTTTGTATCCGAAATATGTATGACGTATACACGATTTTGCGTCCTTCCGAAAAATATTTCCTGATTTTCCGAAGGGATGAAGTTGTATTCCGCAGTAAAGTAGCTGTCCGTCTGCCCGAACACATACCCCTGTTCATCCTTTTCCAGCAAGTCCGCGTACCCGCCCTTATCCGCAGAAGAAGGAACTGCGACGGGACGATGTGTGGCACCGTTTGCCGTAAGCAGGCTGCCGCCCGCAAAGTACCTGTCCAGATTATATCTGCGCGCAGGCCCGCTCCCGACCAGGCTGTGATAGGCGGTATAGACGGAATCGAGATCAGGCCCGACGAAATTGCTGGAATGCCCCAAACCGCGGTGTTCCTCGTCCGTATCTATGATGGTGACGTTGTCCGTCGGCTGCAAAAAAGAAGACAGATCCGTCAGGTTTTCCGCATAGGAATAGGCGACCCTGTACCCCGAGGAAATGACGTGGTTCCCCGTATACGTCAGATAACTGAACGAACCGCGGCGGAAGATCCCCGGGCCCTCGATCCAGTGATTGAGGTTTGCCGCACCCAGTTCCCCCGTTTCACCGAGCGTGGAAAGGCAGATATTATCCGCATCCGTGATCTCGTTGTATTTCAGCCCTGCAGGCGTGGAGGTATGCAAAAGGTACAGTTTTCCGTCATCCGAAACGTAAAAGGAGCCGTCTATCCCCATGCCGATGTTGCCGTAATCCAGATCGTCGGGAGAACGGTCGGAACTGCTGATCAGCCGAAACCCTTCCGTAGGACTTTCCGAGCGGTATATGTAGTGGCCGTTTCCGCCGCGCGACTGACAGAGATAGAAAAATCCGTTGTAGTACACCACTTCCGGTGCATAGGCGCCGAAAGAAGTCGCCTCGTCGGGAGAAACTGCATACCCGCAGTCTTTCCAATGGATCAGATCGTCCGACTCGAACACCTTGATCCCCGCGCAGGGATCTGAGGTGGAGGGGTACAGGTAATACTTTCCGTTGAACCGCATGACGAAAGGATCGCCGATGCCGTACTGCCCGTCCTCGCCCGTGGCGGGATTTGCCCCCCATTGTCCCTCGATCTCAATGGGATTTTCATACCTTTCGACTTCAGGAATCTGATATTCTATCTCCTTTTCTTTCGCCGAACAACCCGGCAAAACGACCAAAGCCATACACACCGCCGCAATCAGTAAATTTTTTGTTTTCATGTTTTCTTTTGCAATCCGCCGCTGGCTGCGGAAGATACCGCAGCCCGCAGGGAGTTTTTTTACGCACTCACTTTGAGATTTTTGAAGATGACCGCTGCGCCGTTGGTATAAAGCCCGACTTTGCCGTTGACAAACGCCCAGTCGTCCGTCACCTGCAACACCTGCGTATCATCCACCCACACCGTAAACGTATTGCCTCTCGCCTGGACCTTGATCGTATAATACCGATCGCTTTCCAGTTTCTGGCGCGCGTCTGCCGCAATGCTCATGCTGTCATCCGCATAGTTCAGCCTTTCCAGCGTGACTGCGTTGTTACTGAGCGAGAGATAATAGCCCTGCAGGCTGGTGTAGCTGTCGTACGGGGAGGAAGCGTAATTGCCGGCACGGAAAACAACGCCCGCCGTGGACGATGAACCCGTGGCACCTTCCAGAAGGACATCCACTTCCAGCGTGAAATCGGTAATAGAATTGTCACCGAAATACACAAGCTGGCGCGTTCCTGCTTTTGCATAATGTCCGCCATCCTTGATCTTCCAGATCGTCTTGTAATCGGCGCCCTTTTCCGCATATGTATCAAGAGTCTGCTCATAAGAAGGGCTATCCGCCGACACTTCCACAAACCAGAACGCTGCAAAAGTAACTTTCTCCCCTACATTTTCCAGGCGCACGATACGGGCGCCCTCGGCGAGATCAAACTCGCCCACCACCGCTTTCACATAACCGTTCTGCGTTTCCACTTCCGGCAGAGTGCAGCGCCAGACCGTTCCGCCGTTGACGCCGTCGATCTTAACGCCGATCTGCTTTCCGCCATCCGCGGCAGCATAGATAAGTTCCAGCCCGTATCTGCCAGTTGCGGGATTGTAAACAAGATAAGAGACGTCGTCTCCTTTCGCGCCCAGCGTGAGCGCCTTCCAGCCTTCCAGACGATAATCATCGTCTGCCGTCAATGTGATGACACTGCTGGAACTGCTCAGGTCGTAACCGTCAGTGTATGTATCGTCGTGCAGGTAGAGAGAAGCGCCGATATACGAGCCCGCCTGTTTTGCCTCCTGCTCGTCGCTCATGCCCATGGCGACGTTTGAATAAGCGGTGTAACCCACTTCAACGCCTTCCGCAAGGGATCTGTAACCGATCTTTCCGGCAACCGTTTCGAGGGACGCGTTGTCGATCTTGGTCATGTTATCGAACACGACGTCCACCTTTCCGTCGCGCGCCGAAACGCGCACGGTGTGCAGTTTATCGGCGGAGAAATCGTTGACGAGCGTTCCGGTTGCAACGTCCGTGCTGCTGCCGTTTTCCGTCTTTTGAAGTTTGACGGTCTTTGCCTGCAGATCCACAGTGACGCTCATATAATTCTTTGCATCCGTGTATCCGAAAACGTACGTTGCGGAAGAAGAACCGCTGAGGTTGAATTCCGCGGTAAAGTCCGCATTTGCCTGCGTCTTGCTGAGCAGAAAATCGCCCTGCTCTTCAAACTTTTCCGTGTCTTTGCCCATCGCGTAAAACGCGGGGAGGGCGGGCGTCACACTGTCTTCCAGCGTGGGGACAACGGACATCATCGTGCCGTTGAACGTCAGCCTGTCGATGCCGAGGCTGCGGTTGGGGCCGCCCGAAGAATTGAGATAATGATAGGCAAGGTAATAGGAATCCATGTCCGGTCCGAGGACGGTGGAAGAATGTCCGATCCCCTTGAGTTCGCTCTCCGTTTCCAGGGCGATCGGGTTGTTCTGTGCGCGGGTGAACGCGTTCCTGTAATTGCTTGCGGGGATCTCCTCCGCCGTGGAATAAGCGATGCGGTAGCCGTCCGAAGAGACGTGATTTCCCGTGTACGTCATATAGTAAATGCCGTCGCGTTTGAGTATGTAGGAGCCTTCCGTCCAGCCGCCGATGGATGTGCCGTTGAGCACAGGCGTGGAAGAAGTATCCACCGTGAGCATATCCGTCATGCGAGCCATGCGGATCCCGCCGTCGCTGGCATAAGTGAAGTACAGCTGTTCGTCGTCATCGATGAGAACAGAGCCGTCAATGCTCAGCCCGAAATTGTCTGTTGCCTTGACGAACGGCCCTTCCGGACTGGACGAAGTAAGGATGTAGTGTCCGTTCCCGCCGGGCGAAGTGTACATATAGAACGTGCCGTTGAAATAGTACACTTCGGGCGCGTACGCCGCGAGGGTCACCGTGTCTTCGGAAACGTAGCCCTCTTTCAGGCCGTTCCCCGTGACGGGCGCCCAGTTGACAAGGTCTGCCGACTTATAGGCGCGCACGCCGATCTCGCTGTCGAGCGAAGAGACGTAGAGGTAATAAACGCCGTTGTAGCGCATGACGAAGGGGTCGCCGATGCCGTAGCCGGGCCACTGGTTGTCGATGACCGCGTCGTCGCCGAGCAGATACTCGTTATAACTGCGGTTGTCATACGTGGTGACGACGGAGTTCGGGTCGGTGTATTCCTGCGGTCCGGACGGAGTATTCCCGTCCCCTTTGCCGTCGTCTGCGCACGCCGCCGCGCCGAGCGTCAACGCAGCGGTGAGAGCAAAGAGAAAAGTCTTTTTCAATATTTTCATATCGTTTTCCTCCTTATTCGGTCACGGCATCGTTGGAAGCCGCGACGACGAGCGTTCCGTCCGCCTTGATGCGGATATACCCGGCCGTGTCTGCCGCGTCGCTAACGACGTAGCCGCCGTTTTCCAGCGTCAGCAGGCACCC
>CASFBD010000158.1 GCA_949292885.1 uncultured Bacillota bacterium | reverse complement strand
TGCAAAGACGGCGGACGGCTTTGTTGTAAACGAATTGACCGGGGTTGCCTTTGACGACGAAACGGATCTTGCCAACATCCTTGCAGGTGACAAGACGTTTACGGAAAGCGAGGTCACTGCAAGTTTTACCGTCGCGTTCGACTCCGCAACCAAGCAGCTCTCCTACACGATGACGGTCGGCGGCCAGGAACTTACCAACGCGCAGACGATGACCGAAGACATTGTCGGGCTCCGTTCTCTGTGGAACGCTTACCTCAAAGGCGACGGAATAGAACTTTCCAACCTGACCAAAAAGTAATTTTAAAAATGCAAGAGTGCCGGCGCTCAACTGCGCCGGCACTCTTTTTTAAAAAAATCAGCCGTTGAGCACTTCCTTCATTTTTGCGATGGCGGAAGCGCGCGAATCGCTGCCCAGTTTAAGGTAAATGGCGCTGATATAGTTGCGCGCCGTGCCGTCCGAAAGATTGAGCGCGGACGCGATCTGACGGTTGTTGAACCCTTCAAAGATCATGACGGCGATCTCCACTTCGCGATCGGAAAGCCCGAACGCCTTGCGCAGGCGGATCTCCCTGTCCGAGGAAACCATTTTTGCCGCGTCCGTGATCTTGCGCGCGATCTTTGCGGGCAGAATGGTATCCCCCGCGTAAGCGTTTTTGATGGCCTCGATGAGGGAAGTGGCGCCGATGTCCTTGAGCAGATACCCGCACGCGCCGTTGTTGAGCGCGCTCAGGATGTAATCGCTGTCGTCAAAGGTGGTAAGCATGAGCACCTTGACGGACGGGTATTTCTTTTTTACCTCGCCCGTAGTGACCACGCCGTTCATGCCGGGCATACGGATGTCCAAAAGCATGACGTCCGGCACTTTCCCCTCCGCCATCTCGTCCAGAGCCTGCTGTCCGTCGTGCGCGACGGCAATAACTTCCAGTTCATCCGAGGAAGAAAGCACGCTGCGGATGCCTTCGGACAAGATCACCTGATCGTCCACGATCATCACTTTTATCTTCATAACCGCTCCTTATTCGCCCTTGGCGTTTTGTTTGAGTGCGGCGGGCAGGCTGAGCAAGATCTCAAACCCTTCCCCTTCCTCCGAAGAGAAATGAACCATGCCGCCCAAAGACTCCGCCTTGGCACGCATGGCGGAAAGACCGAACCCCTCTTTGAAAGATTTCATGTCCGAGCCGCTCCCGTTGTCCGAAAGCATGAACTCCACAAAGTTGCCCTTGTCCTTGAGTTCCACCAGGAAAGCCGTGCTGCCGCCGTGCCGCACGCCGTTGGAGATCCCCTCCCGCAGCGTACTGCACAAAAAACGCTCCGCTTCCTCGCTCATGGAAACGTCGTCCAGTTTGGTGCGTACTGTCAGGCCCGTTCCGTCGGAGGACTCCTCCGCAATGGCTTCCAGCTGTTCGCAGAGAGTAGTATTTTCCTGCCTGCCCGAAAGAAGATGCACGGACGCGCGCATTTGTTCCAGACAGGTTTTTGCCTGCAAATTGGCGGCGGAAATGCAGCGCTTTGCCGCTTCCGGGTCCTTATCGATGCTCAGCTTTGCCGCCTCCGTCTGCATGATAACGGTTGTCAGCGAATGCCCCGCCGTGTCGTGGATCTCCTTGGAAATGCGGTTGCGCTCCTCAATGAGCGCCGCCTCCTGTAATTTATCGTACGCGCGGAGAAGTTCGTTGCGGCTCTCTTCCAGTTCGCGCAGGTTGTTCTCGATCTGTTTGTTTTTTCGCGCCACGGTGGTGGAAAATCCGAACATAACAAAGTGAAGCGTCAGCACGATGAGCGCCACAAAATAGCGAGAAGTGATGTCGAACGCAGACGAGATCTCGTTATTGATGCCCGCCCCCATGCCGAAAATAACGGTATAGATGGCGAGGTTGCAGCCGAACATGATGCCGCAGTCGCGCAACGTCGGCGCGGAAAGATAAAACTCCGTCAGCACGCACACATACACAAGATAGCTCAGATAGCTGTTGGAGGCGGAAGAAACGAATGAGGTGTCGTTCCACCCCGAAAAGAAAGTGAACAGTGCCAGAAGGATACTGTCCGCCACGTACCAGGGGATCTTGCCCGAAAAGCTGCGCGTAACGAATATCTTGACCGCCATGGACAAGATAAGCAGGAGCGCCGCGGGCACGGTAAACAGTGCGGGCGAAAAGCCTGCTTCCGTCAGCGGAATAATGACGGCAAAACAGGAAAAGACGAGCAGCCCCAGCGCCAGATAGGAGATCCAGCGCATGACCCTGGACGCAGAGAATTTTTTTATGTGTTTTTCCTCACCCGAACGGGGCGCGTTCTGCCCTTTCATTCGTTTAAAAAGCCGAGAGCGGCGTCAATGCGCGCAAGGCAGCGCTCCTTGCCGAGGAGTTCCGCCATTTCACTGGCGCCGCCGGGAGTATTTTCCCTGCCCGTGAGCGCCACGCGCACGCACCAGAGCACCTGGCCGTTTTTCATGCCCTCGCGCTGGGCAAGCGCGACGAGCGCCTCGTACAGCGCAGAATTTTCAAAGTTTTCCAGCCCCGCAAGCACTTCGCGCGCGGCAGGCAGAACTTTTTTGGCGATCTCCGCATCCGATTTCATTTTCTTATTGAAATACAGTGCGGGATCGAACTTTGCGTACTCCTCCAAAAAGTCCAGTTTGGAGGGAATATCTTCCAGTACTTCCACGCGAGGCTGCACGATTTTGAGAAGTTTTTCGTCCGGATATTTGCCGTACGCCTTGCTCTTTTTGAGGAAAGGCAGGGCAAGCGAAGCAAATTCTTCCGCACTCATTTCGCGGATGTATTCTCCCGAAAGCCAGCGCAGCTTGGGTTCGTCAAAGATGGACGGGGATTTGTTCAGCCCTGCCAAAGAGAAATGCTCTTTCAGCTCGTCCATCGACATCTTTTCCTGGTTGCTCTTGGGGCTCCAGCCCAGAAGCGCGATGTAGTTGATGATCGCCTGTTTGATGTACCCCTTTGCCACCAGATCCTGATAGGACGCGTCGCCGTTGCGCTTGGAAAGTTTTTCGTGCGAGTTCTTCATGATGGGCGGCAGATGGATATACGCGGGGCGCTCCCAGCCGAACGCGTCGTACATGAGGTTGTACTTGGGCGTGGAAGAAAGATATTCGCTGCCGCGGATGACGTGCGTGATGCCCATGAGATGATCGTCGATAACGTTGGCAAAGTTGTAGGTGGGCATCCCGTCGCTTTTCAGCAGGATCCCGTCCTCGATATCCTTATAGTCGACGGTAACGGTACCGTACACGAGATCTTCGTACGTGCCGCTGCCCTCGGCGGGAATGTTCTGGCGAATGACATAGGGCACCCCTGCGGCGAGCTTTGCCTCTATTTCCTCTTTGGAAAGGTGCAGGCAGTGCTTGTCGTACCTGCCCACGCCGTTTTCGTCTTTAAGAGATTCCAGGCGCTCCCTGTCGCAGAAACAGTAGTACGCGCCGCCCAGTTCGACCAGCTTTTTGGCATACTCCTGATAAATTTCCGCACGCTGGCTCTGGATGTACGGGCCGTACTCCCCGCCCACGTCGGGGCCTTCGTCATAGTCGATGCCCGCGTCGCGCAGAGTATCGTAAATGATCTGCACGGCATCCTCCACATAACGCTTGCTGTCCGTGTCTTCCAGGCGCAGGATAAACTTCCCGCCCTCCTTTCTTGCGTACAAATACCCGTACAGCGCGGTGCGCAGGTTACCGATGTGCATATAGCCCGTAGGGCTGGGTGCAAACCTTGTTCTCACTTCTTTCATAATAGACCTCTATTGGGCTGTGCGGAAAGATTCCATCCTTCCGTTCAGGTAATAACTGTAAATATTGCCGTCCGCGCAGATAACGCAGTCGCGCACGGCAACGCCGTATGCCTTGCAGACACGAAACACCTTGCGCAGAGATTCGTCATCCTTTTCGGACGGATAAGGATCGCCGCTGGGATGGTTGTGCGCCAACAAAACACCCTGCGGGGAAAGCTCTTTAAACAGAAACTCAAGCTGGCGCTCGGAAATGCCCACGCGCGAAAAATCCGCCCCTTCCACGATTTTTGTGCAGAGTACAAAGCCGTCCTCGTCCGTAAAGTAAATTTCCAGGCGCTCCCTGTCGCAGCCGGCAAAACGACTGCGCACGTGTTCGGAAACGTCGTACGCGTTGTAAAGCCGCAGGCGGCTGCGCGCCTTTTCATCCATGCGGCGATAAATGCTGCCGATGAGATAGATGTACTCCGCCGTACGCGGCCCGATGCCCGTCAGCGTACATAAAAGGCGCGGCGTTGCGCCGAACACGCCCCGCAAGTCCCCGAAACTGTCCAAAAGCAGATGCGCCACGGGATTGGTGTTTTTGCGGCTGATCACATCGAACAGCAAAATTTCCAGAATTTCGCAATCGGTCAGCTTTTCTCCGTGCGCGACCAGTTTGTCGCGCATACGTTCCCTGTGTCCTTCGTGCATCGACATACTTTTTCTACCAAAGTTTTTTTATATTGTACCACATTCTGCGCTGTTTGTACAGTTTTTTCTGGGAAAAAGCCGCCTTTTTACACACAGATGAATTGTCAAGTTAAGTGCAACAGTTAGAGAGATTTAGTTCAAATAAATCTTGCGGAGTTTGGTAATGCAAAACTTTCTTGGGCCTGGCGTTGA
>CASFBD010000157.1 GCA_949292885.1 uncultured Bacillota bacterium | reverse complement strand
TGCGGTAGGCGAGTTTTGTACGGCGCTTGAGCGCCGCGCCAGTAACCTTGCCCTTTAGGGCTTTCCAAAGCCCCCACTTTAGTGGGGGATATTTACTTTACATACGTACCTGTAAAATTTGTGCAAGGCGGGATTTGTGTTTCTTTTTCCCCGCGGAAAAAACGGATAAAGCGGACGAAGAATTGTTTTTTTGGGAATGCACATACTTTTCCGCGGAGGGAAGTATGTGTACTTGTATTGCAATGCGCAGGGGGAACTGGCTGTTCGGCAGGAACATGGATATAGAGCGCTCTTTCGGTGAGAGAGTGGTGGCGGTTCCGCGCGATTATAAGATCCGTTACAAACTTGTCAAGGGAAGCGAAAAACGGTTTGCCATGATCGGCATGGCGACGGTGCAGAACGGTGTGCCTTTGTTTGCGGAAGCCTGCAACGAGCGCGGGCTGTGTGTGGCGTCCCTCCGATTTGAGGGGAACGCGCATTATTTCCCCATGCAGAAAGACGGCGTTTACAACCTCGCGCCCTATGAGGTGATCCCGTTCCTTCTGGAACGGTGCGAAACGGTGATGCAGGCAGTATGTCTGCTGCGGAGCACGCGCATTGTTGCGCTTCCGTTTTCGCCCGAATTGCCGCTGGCGCCCCTGCATTTTCTTCTTGCGGACGCACACGGCACGTTTGTTGCCGAACCTCGGACGGACGGTCTGCACCTGTACGAAAACCGTGTGGGCGTGCTGACCAACAATCCGCCTTTTCCGTACCAGATGCAGCGGCTCAGCGATTATATGCATCTTTCCGTGCGTCAGCCGCATAATTCTTTTTCGTCCGAATTGCCCCTTCGCCCGTACGCACTGGGTATGGGAGCGCTTGGACTTCCCGGGGACGCTTCTTCCTGTTCCCGTTTCGTGCGCGCCGCTTTTCTGACGCACAATTCTCCCAAAGGGGAAGGAGTGGCGCATCTGTTTCATATCCTGTCCTCGGTGGCCGTGGTGCGCGGGAGCGTGCTGACGGGCGCGGGTGAGGAAGAATATACCCGCTATTCCTGCGTTGTCGATCCCAAAGAGGGCGCCTATTATTATCGCACTTATGATGATCTGCAAGTGCGCTGTGTGCGTTTTGATCAGATACAATCAGACGGCACAGAAATAGAGGAGTTTCCTTTGTAAAAATCAGCCCGCCGCAAAAAAAGCGGCGGGCTGTCTTTTGCCCCGACGGGTAAACCCATTTCGGCGCAGGGGCGGAAAGAGTTATTGTCTGTTTACAAGTTCCTGCAATGTTTTCAGAAAGCGGCAGGCATGAAAGCCGTCGCACACGGCGTGATGTACCTGCATGGCGAGGGGCAGGATCGTTTTTTCTCCTTCCGTGTAGAATCTGCCCATGGTGAAAATGGGCAGGAGATAATCGTATCCCTTTTGCAAATTCAGCTGGAATCCCTCGAATGAGATCCACGGGATCATGGAAACGCAAAAAGTGTTTTCCTCCATCCCGGGTTTGGGGGAGAAGCCTTCCGCCTTGCCGTAAACGGCAAGGTCTTTTTCATATGCGGCGCAGAAGGCATCGAAGTCGGGGTCGTATTTTGTCCAGAGATTGGAAAAAGTCTGCGTTTCCGGGTGAAAGATGGTATAGCTGGGGTGCATTTCGCCGAAAATACCGGGGGAGCCGGACGCATCCAGCGCCGTACGAAATTCCGGGTAAGTGTTGACGGCGGATGCCAAGCAGTAAAGCATGACAGGGTACAGTTTTTTTCCGCTCTTGCGCACAGCGGTGATGTCCAGCTTCACAGTCATGCTGTATGTGCAGGGCACGTCGTGAAGATAATGCTCAAAGTATTCTTTCCTGTTCCAGGTTTTCAAATCAACGGGCGTAAAATTCATTTTTCACCTCATTCGTACAGGGCGTACAGTTTTTTTGCGCGTTCGCACAGTTCGTTGGCGAGGGAGGCAGGTTCCAGGATCTTGATGCCGTCCCCGAAACTCAGCAGACGGGAGAGCAGAACTTCCCCTGCGGGCACGGTCGCCGTGGCGATCAGTTCTCCTTTTTCTTCTCGCACGTTGTCCATACCCAGCCATTCCTCTACGTCGGGCAGGGCTTTTTTCGTTACGGACAGCCGTATCTCCGTCAGTTGGGCGTTTTCAAAATTGAATTGCAGGGGCAGGTGCCGCTTGTCGAACTCTCTCTTTTCAAATTTTTCGCCCGTGTCGCGCGCACTTCGTATTCTGCCGATGCGGAACAGCCGGAAATTCTGCCGCGTGCGGCACCAGGCGTAAACGTACCAGATGTTCTGTTTGTATACCAGGAGGTGCGGCTCGATGACGCGCCTGCTGGCGTTTCCGCTGCGGTCGATGTATTGGATGTCCAGGCAGGCGCAGCTTTCTGTCGCCTCTTCCAGCACGCGCAGTTTGTCCGAAAAACCGTAGGCATCCCCCCAGGTGCCGCTGTCTACGAGAATGTTTCCCGAAAGGGAAAGGTCGCGGATTCCCGTTTTGGAATGCATTTCAAGTTTTTCCAGCGCAGACTTGACAGACTCGGAGGGGAGCTGTTCGTACAGCGCGCCCAGCGCGTTGAGCGCCGCAGTAAGTTCTTCTTGGGTGAGAAAATTTTCCGGCAGCCGATAGGTGTCGGGCAGGCATATTCCGCCGCCCCTGCCGCGTATAATGTCCAGAGGAACGCCGCAGATGATCAGTTCTTCCAGATACCTGCGGATGCTTCGTTCGGAAACGTCGTTTTCTCTCGCCAGTGCCGCCGCGCTCACTTTCCTCGATTTCAGCAATCGGAACAAAATACGCAGCATCACCTGAAATTTCATGTTCTACCTCCGAAAAAACTTAAAAATTCTCAAAAATATTTTAATAAATATGACAATATCTGTCAAGTATTTTGTTGTAAACTATGTGTGTAAACATCGCAGGGAGGAACTATTTATGAAAATTTTCGATCGTTTTTTCAGAAAGCAGGCAAAGGATTGTATCATCGCCGCGCCGCAGCGCGCTTTTTGCGTGCGCCGCAACGATATGCCCGCACATCCGCCCGTCTTTTCTCCTTTCTGCCGCAAATGGGAACGGGAACAGTTGCAGGGAAGGGAAGAAGAGAAAACCGCCGCATGGGACGAGCTTACGCGCATCCTGTCCTTTGCGGACAAGCGTGAAAAGCAAACGCGGCGGAGCGCGCGCAGAGAGCGCCGTGCGCGTGTGTTCTCTTTCGCGGAGGAAGAGTTTTTTCCCGAACTTCTCAGCTTGCGCGGGTTCAATATGGAAGAGCGCGGAATGCTTCGCGGCGGGAGAGAGGGCTGATAAAGTATTTAAGTTTGCATTATAATATCTATAAGATTTACTAATATCTGCTTTGAGGGAAAATCGTTTGCAAAAAAAATGTGCGCATGGTACAATAAACACAGAACAAGAAAAAACAAAGGAGTTTTTTTTGATATGTCTTATGTAGAGAGCGTTTTGGCGCGCGTAAAGGAGCAGAATCCCAACGAGCCGGAATTCCATCAGGCGGTCACGGAAGTTCTGCACAGCCTCGAAGCGGCGATCAATGCAAACCCGCAGTTTGAGAAGGCGGGACTTCTGGAAAGGCTGGTCGAGCCGGAAAGAGTGATTTTGTTCCGCGTTCCCTGGGTGGACGACAGCGGCAAGGTGCAGGTGAACAAGGGCTACCGCGTTCAGTTCAACAGCGCCATCGGTCCCTACAAGGGCGGTCTGCGTTTCCATCCGTCGGTCAACCTGTCCATCATCAAATTCCTCGGATTTGAGCAGATCTTTAAAAACAGCCTTACCGGACTTCCCATCGGCGGCGGCAAGGGCGGTTCCAACTTCGATCCCAAAGGCAAGAGCGACAATGAGATCATGCGTTTCTGCCAGAGCTTCATGACGGAATTGTATCGTCATGTCGGGGCGGATACGGACGTTCCTGCCGGAGATATCGGCGTAGGCGGCCGTGAGATCGGGTATTTATTCGGACAGTACAAGCGTATCCGCAATGAGCACGTCGGTGTTCTGACGGGACGCGGACTTTCTTACGGCGGTTCCCTGGCTCGCAAAGAGGCGACCGGGTACGGGCTTGTATATATTATCGAAGAAGCTCTCAACAGCAAGGGCGATTCGATCAAAGGGAAAACGGTTGTGATCAGCGGATCGGGCAACGTTGCAATTTACGCATGCCAAAAGGCACAGCAGCTGGGCGCAAAAGTTGTTACGATGAGCGATTCCAACGGTTACGTGTATGACAAAAACGGTATTCAGCTGGATGTTGTACAGCAGATCAAGGAAGTGGAGCGCGGACGTATCAAGGAATATGCGCAGCGCGTGAAAGGTGCGGAATACCATGAAGGATGCAAGGGTGTTTGGACGGTGAAGTGCGACGTAGCTCTTCCTTGTGCAACACAGAACGAGCTGGACGAAGAATCGGCGAAGATCCTCGTGAAAAACGGCGTGAAGCTGGTCGGCGAAGGCGCGAATATGCCTACGACGCTTGCAGGGACGGAAGTGTTCCAGAAGAGCGGCGTGGTATTCCTGCCCGGCAAAGCGGCAAATGCGGGCGGCGTTGCAACGTCGGCTCTGGAAATGGCACAGTCGAGCGGACGTCTATTCTGGTCTTTTGAAGAAGTGGATGCAAAATTGAAAGGGATCATGGTCAACATCTT
>CASFBD010000156.1 GCA_949292885.1 uncultured Bacillota bacterium | reverse complement strand
GGAAACGGCTCCCCTTACAAATTGCTAACGCACAGCGCCCGCCTTTCGGCGGGCGCTTTTCCGTTTCCGATACACAAAAAACTTTACAAAGCCTGTTTATTTTTTCGACAATACATGATCGAATAACAGCATTCCCGCAGGGAAAAATTTTCTTTACAGAAAAAGAACAGGCAAGAAAGAACACCGCAGGAAATATTTGAAAAAATACGCTTTGCCGCCCTTGCGGAAAACGCGCACAAGCGCGTTTTCGCTTACCCACCCCTCTGTCTGAACAAAGGAAAGGCACGCGCACGAAAGACTTTTGAAAATCTCAAAACAACTCTTCCCCCCCCCACAGGATCGCAGACCTTTATGCTCCTGCGGGGATTTTTTTGCGCTGAAAGTTTTAAAAGCTCGACCGCATCGTCATTTTTTTGCAAAATTTGCAAAAAATTTTCAAAGAGGTCTTGAAATTGCCTGATTTATATATTATAATAGAAAAGAAGCAACCCTTACAATAGGTTTGCTTGCGGGCAGGCTACACAAAAATCCCAACAGGCGCCCGCAGATAAGGGAGTATAAATTATGAGCATTTCAAGCGCGGACATCCGCAACATAGCGGTCATCGGACACAGCGGCGAAGGCAAAACCTCCGTCTGCGAAGCCATCCTCTTTAACGGCAAAGCCACTGACCGTCTGGGAAAAGTGACCGAAGGCAACACCGTGACCGACTACGACGAACAGGAAATTGCAAGAAAAATGTCAATTTCCCTTTCGATGGCGTACACCATTTACGAGGGCGTAAAGATCAATCTTCTGGATGTCCCCGGTTTTTACGACTTTGAGGGGGAAGAAAACGAGGCGCTCCGCGCGGCAGGCGGCGCATTGATCGTCACCTCCGCAATCGGTTCGGTGAGCGTTGGTGCCGAAAAGGCGATAGAAAAATGTCTGCGTGCCAAAAAACCTATGGTCCTGTTCATCAACGGCATGGATAAGGAAAACGCCGACTATAAAGGCACCGTTGCCGCTCTGCAGGAAAAATACGCGGGTAAGATCGCGCCTATCCAGATCCCGCTGATGGAAGGCAACAAAATGGTGGGATACATCAACGCGCTGACGGAAAAGGCATTCCGCTTCTCCGAAGAGGGGCTGAAAGAGATCCCTATTCCCGAGGAAATGAAGGCCACCCTTTCCGATATGCAGGACAAACTGACAGAAACTGCCGCCGAAAACGACGAGGCGCTGCTCGACAAATACTTTGAGGAAGGAAAACTCTCCAAAGAGGAAGTGATCCACGGCATCCGCAAGGGTATTTACAACGTTAACACCATCCCCGTGATGGCAGGTTCCGCCCTGCAGAACCGCGGCATCATCAACCTGATGGGCGAGATCGTGAAATATATGCCCAGCGCCGAAGAACGCGGCGAAATGCTGGCCGCCGCAATAGACAAGGACGAACTTGTCGGCATTACCTGCGAAACGGACGCTCCCTTTGCCGCTCAGGTGTTCAAAACGGTTGTCGATCCGTTTGTAGGAAAGCTGAACGTGATGAAAGTGTTCCGCGGAACACTGAAAAGCGGTTCCACCGTGTACAATTCCACCACAGGCAAGACGGAGCGAATCAACCAGATCTACCTGCTCAAAGGCAAAAAACAGGAACCCGTCACCGAACTGGTCGCCGGCGACATCGGCGCCGTAAACAAACTTACTGCAACCAACACGGGCGACACCCTCTGCGACGAATCCGCAAAAGTCAGATTTGACCCCATCCACTTCCCCCGCCCCGTACTTTCCATGGCCATCTACGCCGAAAAGAAGGGCGAAGAAGATAAGATCTTCCAGGGTCTGAACAAGCTTTCCGAAGAAGATTATACCTTTACCGTCGCCAAAAATGCGGAAACGGGCGAAATGCTGATCAGCGGACAGGGCGAAACGCACCTGGACGTGCTCAACAAAAAACTCAAAGCCAAATTCAACGTTTCCGCGTTGCTGAAAACGCCCAAGATCGCCTACCGCGAGACCATCCGCAAAAAGGTGGAAGCGGAAGGAAAACACAAAAAACAATCGGGCGGACATGGCCAATACGGACACTGCAAAGTGCGCTTTGAACCCTTCGACGGCGAGTTTGAATTTGCCGAAGAGGTAGTGGGCGGTTCTGTACCCAAACAGTACATTCCAGCCGTGGAAAAGGGACTGATCGAGTGCCTGCCGCACGGTGTTTTGGCAGGCTATCCCGTAACGGGACTGCGCGCCGTCCTGTACGACGGAAGCTATCACGATGTAGACTCGTCGGAAATGGCGTTTAAACTGGCAGCGGCGCTGGCATTTAAAGAAGGGCTGAAAAACGCCTCCCCCTGCCTGCTGGAACCCATCATGAAATTGAAAATTGCCATCCCCGAAGCATTCCTCGGAGACATTATGGGCGACATGAACAAGCGCCGCGGCAGGATTTTGGGCATAGACATGACCGAAGGAATGCAGATAGTCAATGCGGAAGCGCCGCAGAGCGAACTGCAAAAGTATGCCACCGACCTGCGGAGCATGACGCAGGGCAGAGGCAAATTTATGGCCGAACTTTCCAGATACGAAGAAGTGCCCGCACCGGAAGCAGAAAAGATCATCAAGGCGCGTGCGGCGGAGCAAAGTTAATAAAACAGTGAGAATTTGAAAATAAAAAGACAGGGCGCGGCAAAATTGCCGCGCCCTGCATTGTTTTACCCCGCCCTGCGGTTACCTCAGGGCGGGAACACCTTATGCCTGTACTAAGCCAAGCAAATCCCCTTCTGCATTGTACGCATAAACCTTTACATAAACAGAAGGTTTTGTAATTACCAAATACTCATCATTGTTTTTTCCTATCGTATTGCTGTTAAGCAAATAATACCTTTGTCCTTCGGATTCAACAATGTCGAAATTATTTGCAAAATCCTTGGTGATAACGGAGTATTCTGTGTCACTCAAAGAATATTTAATCGTATCAGGATCAACAACTTGATCGCCAAAGCCCTTATTTGTCTGCCTTAATTCATAAGCATACAAATCAAGCGAGCTTACATCAGCAGAAGAAACGGTTTTATTTATTCCAACGATCGTCGATCCTTTTCCGTAACCAAACTGCGTTTTATAATACCACGTAACATATTGCTCTATCACAATTGTATAAGAAGCAACATCTGCAGATGTAGGCTCTGTAATACTAATTTTATCCGTAGAATCTACACTTACAGTAAATCCTTCCAAAGGCGTAATATTTATTACCTTATTATTTGAAATAATCTGTGCGGAAATCTCCTGCTCGTTTGCACTGGTCCCCACGGCAAAAACAAGCCCTGCCTGACTATATCCCATGATTGTCCCGTTGTTTACCACTTCGTTTATTTTAACAACGGTAGTACCTTCATCAAATTGAGCGCTGTTTGCAAACAGCAAAGCGACCTGTGACCCAACAATTTCACCGTTAAACGAGCAATTGTTAAAAGTATAACTCTGTCCCATCATCGGATAGCCTACAAAAACGGAACTATATGTCTCTGTATAAATATTTGCATAGACATCACAATCCGAGAACACAACTTTACTTCCGTTATATATATAAGGAGACTGATTGCGACCATTCGTATTGTATCTGATAACGCCGTAAATATCGACATTATTAAACTCAACGCTGTTTGCCTGTAAAACAAAGATCGCTCCTTCACCATAATTAGCGTCTTTAGGAAGCATCCTATAATTTACGTCGTTAAATACTCCGCCAACTACTGTATCAAAAAGCTCATCCGCATATTGAGTTTTCTTTCCTTGCGAATTGAACGAATGGTTGATATAAAACCCATTTCCGTTATATTCACCGTTGAACTTAGAAATTACGATACAACTATCATCCGATGAAGTATCAATATCTATATCAGAAGTTTGACTGAAAAAAGTTTTTTGAGCGGTAGAAAGAGAACCAATATTTCTAAACTGCTCTGCCGTGGCGATCTGATAAGGGCTCTTTTCCGTACCTGCGCCGCCTGCAAACTTAGAAAGTTCTTCTTTGTCTGCAATCACCGTATCAACCGTGGAAGGAAGATTAAGATCGGTTAAAGTGCCGCTATCATTGGCAACTGCCGTATATACCTGCGCTTTGTCTGCAAACGACGCCGTAACTGCCGTCGCTTCGTCCGCAACCACAAACGTGTTGACCTCCGCCGTGTTTTCAAATACGATGTGCCCGGTTGTTACGGTAAGATTGCCTTCGACCTTTCCGTATTCGTGATAGGATTCCCCTGCCACAGCCTGCACGTCTACGCTCTGCGCCGCACCATAGTGACTGACAACTCCGTTTTCCGCGTCGACCGTAAGCGCTCCGCCCGCCGTACGGATGGTGACTTCCTGCTCTGCCGCATTTTTATACTTCACGTTTGCCTGCACGGATCCCGTGTCCACGCCCATCGTAAACGTGTACCTTTCGATCGCTTCTTTGCTAAGGCTGCCCACATACCAGCTGCAATTCTGCGTTCCCTCGAGTTTGTTAACGATCTTCCAGATCCTGGTCTTATCCTGCGTCAACGGTTTTGCCGCGTCCTCAAACACCACTTCGCCCTTTTCGTTGATCAGCGCAAAGCGGTTGTTTACCTCGTCCCAGACAATGTCTCCGCTGGACGAAGGGGTAAGTTTATCCACCGTGTACCCGAATTCG
>CASFBD010000155.1 GCA_949292885.1 uncultured Bacillota bacterium | reverse complement strand
TTTCTTCTTTTCTCGATTGCTCTTTTTGCGCGCGTAGTTCTCGTCTTCCCGTCTCAGTCATGAAAAAAAGGAGTCCTTTCTCGGACTCCTTTTTCGTTGGTGGGGACGGTAACAATTTGCCGAAACCCCTAAAGGGGACCCCTCGGCAAGGCTTCGGGCGTTGCCCTCGCGCGAACGACGCGCGGTAATTTTTCTTCTTTTCTCGATTGCTCTTCCTGCGCGCGTAGTTCTCGTCTTCCCGTCTCAGTCATGAAAAAAAGGAGTCCTTTCTCGGACTCCTTTTTTGTTGGTGGGGACGGTAAGACTCGAACTTATGACCTCATGCATGTCAAGCATGCGCTCTAACCAACTGAGCTACGCCCCCGCGTTTCAGCTTTATAATAATATCATTTTTCGGTAGGTTTTGTCAAATAAAATTGTGTGCTTTTGCACTATATTTTTATTTTTTTCGGCAAACGGCTGCGTTCGTGCGGAGAGGGCATATTTACCCGCGCAAATGAATACATTTTTTTGTACTACTTTTTCCAGAGGTTTAAATTATGCCCGCATATCATTCCATGACAGCCGAACAGGCGCTTGCATCTTTGCAGAGCGGTGAGCGCGGTATATCCGAGCAGGAAGCGCAGGAACGACTTCTTCGCTATGGAGAAAATGCCCTGCGCGACAAGAAAAAGGGCAGCGCTTTCCGGTTATTCCTGGCGCAGTTCAAAGATTTTATGACTATACTATTGATCTGTGCAGCTGTCATTTCCGGAACGGTCGCCTATTTTACGGGGGACGCGCACGAGGTCGCTGATACGGGCATCCTTCTTTTTATTATCTTGCTTAACACGATCGTTGGGTTTATCCAGCAGTACCGCGCGGACACTGCAGTGGAAAAACTGAAAAAACTTTCCGTTTGTCAGGTGAAGGTGCTGCGCGGCGGAAAGGATCTTCTTCTGCCGGGAACGCAGCTTGTTCCGGGGGACATTGTGTGGCTGGAAGAAGGGGATATGGTGCCCGCCGATTGCAGGATCCTGCAATCGGAAGAGTTGCGTTGTGATGAATCTGCTTTGACGGGTGAATCGGACGGGGCTGCAAAATCTCCCGCGCCCTGCGCGGAAAATACTGCCGTTGCGGACAGAAAATGTATGCTGTATTCCTCTTCGTTTGTGTTGAAAGGGCAGGCAAAGGCGCTTGTCGTAAAGACGGGGCAGGATACGGAACTGGGAAAGATAGCGGGAATGCTTACGCAGACAAAAGAGGCAAAGACGCCTCTGGAAAAAATTCTTGCTACACTGGGAAAGGTGATCACGATTTTTGTCATCTCCGTTGCGGCAGTGATCTTCCTGTTCGGCATCTTTTTCAAACAGAGCAGTGTTCTGTCCAACTTCATGTCGTCGGTGGCGATTGCTGTAGCGGCAATCCCGGAGGGGATGCCTGCGATCGTAACCGTTATCATGGCTCTGGGCGTACAGCGTATGAGCAAACAGCGCGCCATTATTCGCAAACTGCACGCGGTGGAAACTTTGGGCGGATGCAGTTGCATCTGTTCGGATAAGACCGGCACTTTGACCGAAAATCGCATGACCGTCGAGGAAATTGTGGTCGATTTTCATACGGGAAAGCCGCTGGAAGGCGATCCGATACATTCGGGACATCCTGCCGCTCTCCCATTATTGGAGTGTATGCGCGTATGCAACACTGTTAAGGGAAAAGGTGGAAAACACATTGGCGATCCCACGGAGATTGCACTGGTGCGGTACGCGGACAGCAGGGAGTTTTCCCTTGCGTTCAGGCGGCTTGGCGGCATTCCGTTTACTTCAGAAAGAAAGATGATGACGGTAAGCGCGCAGACAGAACGGGGCAGAAAAAACTATGTAAAGGGCGGGGCGGACGTTCTTCTCAGTAAATGCACGCGCATCTGTACTGCGAGTGGTGTACGCGCCATAACGCAGAAGGACAGAGAAGAAATTCTTTCTGTAACAGCAGATCTTGCTTCCCGCGCGCTGAGAGTGCTGGGGTTTGCCTGTTCGGAATACACGGGCGCACCTTCGGAAGAAAATCTGATTTTTTTGGGCGTTTGCGGGATGATCGATCCGCCTAAACAGGGAGTAAAAGAGGCGGTAGCCCAATGCGTGCAGGCGGGGATCACCCCCGTCATGATCACGGGAGATCACCGCGAAACGGCGTTTGCCATAGCAAAGCGCCTGGGGATCGCCGAGTCGGAAGACCAGGTTCTTACGGGTACGGAACTGGATACCCTGCCCGAAGAAGTTTTGCAAAAGCAGATTTCCAAAACGCGCGTGTTTGCGCGCGTCAGTCCCAAACATAAGAGCACAATCGTCGAACATTTTCAGAATGCGGGCAATGTAGTTGCGATGACGGGGGATGGGATCAACGATGCGCCGGGGATCCGTAAGGCAGACATCGGCATTGCGATGGGGATTTCAGGAACGGACGTTACGCGCAGTGCGGCGGATATGGTAATCGCGGACGACAATTTTTCTACCATTGTTGCGGCAGTGCGCGAAGGACGGCACATCTTTTCCAACATAAAAAAGACCATACTTTTCTTCCTGGCGACCAATCTGGCGGAAGTACTCTGTATTCTCATTGCATCGCTTGTACTGTGGCGGTTGGAATTTCTCTCCTCCACGCAGTTGCTTTGGATCAACCTGATCACGGACAGCCTGCCAGTTCTGTCGCTGGGTGCGGAGGTGATGGAGCGTGATTGTATGCTTCGGCCGCCGCGGCGAGAGGGGATCTTTACGCGGGAGAGCATGGCATCCGTTGCAGTCTATGGGATCATGCAGACAATCATCTGTCTTTGGGTGTTTGTGGCTGGGGCACATTTGTGCGGAAATGCCGTCGCCGTGACCATGACGTTTTTTGTGCTTTCCTTCCTTGAACTCTTTCATTCCTTCAATATCCGCTCGGAGAGGGGCAGTGCGTTTTCCAAGGACTTTTTCTCCAACAAAATCTTGTTTTTTACTGTGTTTGCCGGCATTGCCGTCAATCTGCTTTTGTGCCCGTTTGCGCCTGTTCGCGCAGCGTTTGATATCGTTCCGCTTTCCTGGAAACAGTGGGCTGTCGTGTTCCTTTCTTCCGTTTCCATCGTTCCGCTCGCTGAGATCTATAAAGGGATCGTGCGTCTGATTTGTCAAAAAAAGAAAGGTACGTATTGTAAAAATATTGACAAAACAAAAAAGCGTAAGGGAAGTTCCGTCTGCGCCTGAGAACAAAAGACAGCCCGCCTGAAAAGGCGGGCTGTTAGGATTATTCGGGAATTACAGAAACAAATATTTTTGCGGAGACGCCTTCCATCAGGCGGATCTCTACGGTATAGTCGCCCACTGTTTTGAGGGCATCTTTGAGTAAGATCTTTTTCTTATCGATGTCAAAGCCCAGATCGGAAAGTTTCGAGGCGATCTCTTTGGAGGTGACACTGCCAAATACCTTTCCGTTTTCACCGCATTTAATGGAAACGGTTACTTTGCTCTTGTCCATTTTTTTGGCAAGTTCGTGGATCTCGCGGATCTCTTCTGCTTTTTTGCGCGCCTCCGCTTCCTGCTGCAGTTTCAGACTGTTCACTGCTACGGAAGAAGCCTGTTCCGCAAGTCCTTTTTTCAGCAAAAAGTTTTTTGCATATCCGTCGCTGACGTCGAGGATCTCGCCTTTTTTGCCGGTACCCTTAACATCTTGTTTAAGTATGACTTTCATGATCTACCTCGCATATGTTGGTTGCTTGATACTATTGTACAATGAAACAGAAAAAAAGTCAACGGTTTGCTAATAAACGCGGAGGATACGGCGCATAATAGGAGAAAGGAGGTGAAAACAATGAACATTAACAGCTCTATCGGATGCGAAGTGTCTGCCTGCAAGTATAATTGCGACGGCAAGAACTGCACACTGGATCACATCGTGGTCGGCAACAACTGCAACTGTGAGGACGGTGCTTGCACCTGCTGCGAAAATTACTGCAAAAAGTAATAAAAAAAACACATTGCCGAACGGCAATGTGTTTTTTTCAGATCTTGGATTTTTTAAGTTCCGAAACGGCAGTTTTCAGGAAATAACCTGCCGTGGAACCGGCGTCCACCGCCTGCAGGGCCTCGTCAAAGGTGCACCACCGCGTTTCGGTGATTTCGCCTTCGTTTAGCTTGATTTCTCCGTCGGATACGACAACGATGTATCCAAGCATCAGCACATCGCGTGGCTCATGGTAGCGCGAACACATATATTTATACTTTATTGCGTTCAAACCTGTTTCTTCCTTCATTTCGCGCACGATCGTCTTTTCGGCGGATTCGCCTTTCTTTACATATCCCGCAAACATGAGGAAATTCCCGTTGGTGTGCTTTGCGATCAGCACACGGTCCTGCGCTTTGTTGACGGCTACCATGTTGACGGCAGTTTTGAAGAGCGGAAATTTGAACTCGTCGCATTTGTTGCAGTAGGGAACAAGCCCTTCGTTGTCGCAAAATTTCAGGGTCAATTTTTCACCGCAGTCCTGACAGAACATATTGATTCCCTCCTTTTTGTATTTTTATTAGAATATACCTTTTTTTGTAAATTGTCAATAGGCTTTTGAACAATTTTTTCTGATTTTATAAAATTTTTACAAAAAATTTGCAATTTTGTGATAGAATGAACGCAAATTGAACGAATTAGGGCGAGTGTGTTAAAATTC
>CASFBD010000154.1 GCA_949292885.1 uncultured Bacillota bacterium | reverse complement strand
AGTTCGGCCAGTTCTTCCTGTAATTTTTCCACTTCGAGGGAAGTGAGCCTCTGCAAACGCATTTCAAGGATGGCGTTTGCCTGTTTGTCCGAAAGTTCAAACGCTTCCATCAGGCGCTGTGCGGCAACGTTTTTGTCCGCCGACTGCTTGATGATGGCGATAACTTCGTCAATATTTGCCAGAGCCAGAACAAGTCCTGCGACAATGTGCGCGCGTTCTTCTGCTTTATTTAAATCGAAGCGCGTGCGGCGCACGATCACGTCTTTCTGGTGCTCGATATAATAATGGATACATTCTTTCAGGTTGAGAACTTTTGGTTCTCCGTCTACCAGTGCGAGAAGAATGATGCCGTTGGAGGTCTGCAGTTGTGTGTGTTTGTAAAGAGTATTCAGAACGACCTGTGCATTGGCATCTTTTCTGAGCTCGATGACGATGCGCATACCATCCCTGTCCGATTCCTCGCGAATGTCGGAAATCCCTTCCACACGCTTGTCCTTGACAAGATCGGCGATGTTTTCAACAAGTCGTGCCTTGTTGACCTGATAAGGGATCTCACTGACGATGATGCGTGAACGCGTCGTGTTTCCGGAGGTAAAGTCCTCTATTTCACACTTGGCACGCAGGATATAATTCCCTCTGCCCGTACGGTATGCACGCTTTATACCGCTCCTGCCCATGAGGATCGCTCCCGTGGGAAAATCCGGCGCGGGAATATAAGTCATGAGTTCATCGATGGTGATGTCCGGGTTATCGATCTGCGCAATGACACCGCTGATCACTTCCGCAAGGTTGTGCGGAGGGATATTGGTCGCCATACCGACGGCAATACCGTCGCTCCCGTTGACGAGAAGATTGGGGAACCTGGAAGGCAAAACGCAGGGCTGCATTCCGGTATCGTCAAACGTGGGATAGAAATCAACCGTTTCCTTGTCGAGATCGCGCAGCATTTCCGCCGCAAGTTTGGACATTCTCGCTTCTGTGTAACGCATTGCGGCAGGAGGATCTCCGTCCACGGAACCAAAGTTTCCATGTCCGTCCACCAGCGGGAAGTTGATGGTAAAATCCTGCGCCAGACGCACAAGAGCATCATACACGGCGGTATCGCCGTGCGGGTGATATTTACCGAGCACATCACCGACGATACGCGCGCATTTTCTGTACGGCTTTTCGTTGTACAGACCCATTTCGTGCATGGAATACAATATGCGGCGATGGACGGGTTTCAAACCGTCACGAACGTCCGGGATGGCACGACTGACATTGACCGCCATCGCGTAGGCTATAAAGGATTTTTTCAACTCCTCATCCACCTCGACGTCGATCATGTTTGTCATGGCAAGCGTCTTTTTAAATTCCTCTGTAAGTTCGGGACTTGTCTCTTTTTTAGCCATAGTATTCTCCCATCAGATATCCAGCTCGGCGACGAGCTTAGCGTTATCTTCAATAAACTGTCTGCGCAGTTCGGGTTTTTCGCCCATCAGCAGGGAGAAAAGCTCGTCCGCTTCAACGGCATCCTTCATCGTAACGCGCTTGAGCGTGCGTGTGGCAGGGTTCATAGTCGTTTCCCACAGCTGATCTTTGCTCATTTCTCCAAGGCCCTTGTAGCGTTGCAGATCAAATTTACCGGGGTTGGATGCGCGGTATTTGTCCAGTTCCGCGTCCGAATACATATAAACCTCTTCCTTGCCCTTGGAAGCTTTGTACAGCGGCGGCTGCGCAATGTAAACGTGACCGTTTTCCACGAGCGGACGCATAAAGCGGAAGAAGAACGTAAGCAGAAGTATACGGATATGACTGCCGTCGACATCGGCATCGGTCATGCAGATGATCCTGTCATAACGCAGCTTGCTCTCGTCGAAATCGTCGTGAATGCCACAACCGAACGCCGTGATCATGCTCTTGATCTCCTTGTTTTCCAAAACGCGGTTGAGACGCGCTTTTTCTACGTTCAAGATCTTACCGCGCAGGGGCAGGATCGCCTGGAATCGCCTGTCTCTGCCCTGTTTTGCAGTGCCGCCTGCGGAGTCACCCTCGACAATGTAGATCTCGCAAAGTTCCGAACGCTTTTCGCTGCAATCTGCAAGTTTACCGGGGAGCGTGGTGCTTTCCAAAATCCCCTTTCTGCGCGTGAGTTCGCGCGCATTTCTTGCCGCGTCGCGCGCCTTCTGAGCCGTAACACAACGCAGGATAAGTTCACGCGCCTGCGAAGGATTCTCTTCCAGATAAGTGCCGAGATGTTCCGTCGTGGCCTTCTGAACGAAAGAACGCATCTGGCTGTTTCCGAGCTTGGTCTTTGTCTGCCCTTCAAACTGCGGTTCGGTCAGTTTTACGGAAACGACTGCCGTGATGCCTTCTCGCACATCGTCACCGGAAAGTTTATCGTTTTCTTTAAGAATGTTCAGCCTGTGACCTGCGTCATTGATGACCTTGGTAAGTGCAGCCTTGAATCCGTCGAGGTGTGTTCCGCCCTCCTCCGTATGGATATTGTTGGCGTAACTGAAAATGGTTTCGCTGTAGCTGTCATTGTACTGAATGGCAACTTCGATGGCGCTGTCATCCTGCCGTTCCTCAAAGTAAACGGGAGCGGTAAACAACGTTTCCTTGTTTTTGTTGAGATCTTCCACAAAATGCAGGATACCGCCTTCATAGCAGAACTCGTCAAAGCGGGGTTTATCTTCCCTTTCGTCGTTGATAGAGATGGTCAGCCCCTTGTTCAGATAAGCAAGCTCACGCAGACGAACTTTGAGATTGTCGTAATTGAATACAACAGTTTCAAAAATCTCGTCGTCCGGATAAAAAGTAACTTTTGTACCCGTTTTATCGGTATCTCCTATAACGGCGAGCGCACGCTGCGGCACTCCGCGGTTATAGATCTGTTTGTGAATGTGACCGTTCTGGTACACTTCCACTTCCAGCCATTCGGAAAGCGCATTGACGACAGAAAGGCCAACGCCGTGCAACCCGCCGGAGATCTTATATCCTCCGCCGCCGAATTTTCCGCCCGCGTGCAACTTTGTAAGGACAAGCTCTACAGACGAGATACCCTCTTTGTGATGTATCCCCGTAGGAATGCCGCGGCCGTTGTCCTCCACCGAACAGGACCCGTCCTTGTTGATGGTAACACGGATGGTATTGCAGTACCCGGCCAAAGCTTCGTCAATGGAGTTGTCCACGATCTCCTGCACGAGGTGATGCAACCCGCGCTCGTCCGTGGAACCGATATACATACCGGGGCGCTTTCTTACAGGTTCCAGACCTTCCAGAACCTGTATTTGCTCCTCGCCGTATACGCCCTGTACTTTGTCAGACATATATTTTTATCTCCTCATCCTGCCGCAAAAATGCAACATTTTTCATTTCTTTAATTATACCATATTTTGCGCCAAATTCAAAGCGTTTTCGCGCGCGCGCGAAGAAATTTGAAAATGGCGTATAAGCCCGCCAAATGGCTCTGTATGGCATGAAACGGCATCATCTCAATACAACACAGCACTTTTAAAGGCGAATAAAAAGGCAAGCGCTTTTTCCCACGGGCAAAACGCATAAAAAGCATTATTTTGGAAATACTTTCAGGAAAAAGGGAGGTAAAGCCATGACCCTGCTTTGCGGAAATTGCAAAAAGGAATGCGATGCCGCACACATACGCATCTGCGGCGACTGCGGTTCTTTCTTTTGTGAAGAATGCTGCAGCAAAAACAATGAATTCTGCCCCTCCTGCTGGGGCAGGCTGGGCAGACTCAGTTAAAACAAATCCCGCGGCGGGAATTCCCGCCGCGGGATTTGTTTTAAAGCTCGTCAATGTCTGCACGAAGGCAGGCGATCAGTTTTCTTTCAAATTTGCGGAGCCCTTCTATGTCACACGACTCCGCACACTGCTGTGCATCACTGAGCGCACGGAGCGCCGCCATTTTATCGCGGTTGACATACAATTCATACGCCGCGCAGGTACGGTAGGTCTGCAAGGTTTTTTCTCCGAGCAGATACTGCCTTAATTCCTTATACATTTCACGAGCGGATGAGTCATCTCCTTTCAGACTGCAGGTACAGAATAAAACATCGGTCATGATCTCGTTGTAGTAAAATTTAGGAATATATTCGGTCAATCCTTCCAATCGGTCACTCGCCTTGACGGCAGAATCCACATCTCCGATGTCTAGATAATACATAAGGCGGTAACTTGTAAGCAGAATAAAATTCAGATCGTCTTCCGGCAACTGAGGGAGCCCGAAATACAGTTCCTTATCGATCTGTCCGGGAGTCTGTCCCTGGTACAGGTATCCCTCAACAGCAAGAATATTGATCGCCGTGAGATAAGATGTCTCTTTCTTGATCAACCCTCGAAGCATTCCTCCGTCTGTGGAGAGGTTATCGTCGTTAAAGGGAAGAACATTGTAGAAAAACAAATGGAAGGCATACGGAAGCCCTGTACAAACGAGTATATAGGCCGCGAAAGGGACAAAACGATAGAGGCACAAGGTCACTGCGCAGGCGGCGAGAATGAGAAAGGAAAAGATCAGTCCGCCCGCAACGGTGGCAAGAAATCCGGAATACAGATTGTCCGCGCTTTTGGGAAGCATTTCCGTCGCACCGGCAATCGATTCGGGCAATGTACTGAAAGAGATCTTCAGTTTACCGTCCCTGCGGCAGATATTCATAAAACCTATCCGCACGGAATTGAAACGGAAGCCGCAGCAAAGTCCGAACAGG
>CASFBD010000153.1:3310-8038 GCA_949292885.1 uncultured Bacillota bacterium | reverse complement strand
CACTTTGTTGAGACGATTGGAAAGATGTTCCCGCGCGCCCCGGATCCCCGTAATACCGCCCCCCGTCAGTAAAACAGGTTTATAATCGATACTCTTGTCCCCATAGTTGTCCAAAAATCCGCTGATGCTCTCGCACAGGAGATCTAACCCCGCGCGCACCCGCTCTTTCAGAAACTGAATGGGAAGAGAATACGACTGCATTTTGTCCACATATTCGATGACCGCGCCCGGCGTATCCTTAGCGGAAAGATTGATCTTTCCGATCATGGCCTCCGCGACATCAAAAGGAAGCTGCGTCTCGTCCCCGTCCGAATACAACTGTGCCGTAACGTGCCCTCCGCCCAGAGAACAGGCGTTCTGGTACACGATCCCGTTTCCGCACACGACGCTGAACGTCATGGACAGTTTTCCGATGTCGAGCAGAACGGCATATTCGTCCCGCACTTCGGAAGGGATAAGATACAGCGCTTCCGCAAGGGAAACGGGCAAAAACTGTACGCTGCGGATGCCATACGCCGTGAGAGTATTGATAAACAATTCCTCATACCGCAAGTCCGCAAAGAAATAAGAAAGATACCCTTCGAGAGAATCGCTGACCATCCCCACGGGATCAATGGTGCGGCGGTTGTCCGACGTGATGTAACACACTGCACTGCGGCGGATCAGGTCGAAGCCCTGCACCTGCTGCGTTCCCTGATCAAACAGGGATGTAAGGTCGTAAGCATTGACGCGGCGCTTGCTCTGAAAGCTCATGAAACAGCGCTTTGTCTCCACGCGCATGAACTCTCCGGGAACCCCTACATAGATCTCGCGGATGCGTTCGCCGTAACTGCGTTCCGCCTCCTCCACGCACGTGACGACCGCCTTGCAGAGCTGCTGGGTATCGAAAAATTCCGCGTCGGCATACCCGTCGTACGGAAGGGTGTGTATCCCCTGAAATACAAAGGTATTGTTTACGCCGCGCTCCCCGATAAGGACAGTTACGGCATCTGAACGCACGTCCAGAACAGCTACGCTTTTGCGGCTCATTTTTCTCTCCGTTTCCCTGCTTGCAGGCAGTATTATTATACAAACACTATTATATAGTAATTTTACTTTTTTGTCAATAAAAAAACGTTCCCCGACCACTTTTTTCGGGGAACGTTACCTTATTTTGATTACATCAGGCTTCCGGGAAGATCTCTTCGGCTTCGGGCGGCTTATTGGTGGAATATTCCGCGCTGCCGCTGCCCACATAAATATACCCGTCCAGCCGCTGCGCATCCGAAAGCGATGCGTAAATGTCCAGCACCTCGACGATCTTTCTTTGAGTGTCCTCTTCGGGAGAAACGATCCAGAACCGCACCCCTTCCACCGTATTCACGTAAAAATAGCTATATGTGTAAGCGGGGTCGCTTCCGCCGACCGACGCGTAGTCGATGGTGGTGACATTGCCGCGCATTCCCCGCGCGTTGAGTTCGGCAAAAATGACGTTCAGAGCCTGATAGGCATCCTCGTCACCCGAGGCGACGGCAAACACATCGCCCACCTTCTGCTCCGCTCCGAAAGAGATGCCGCGGATCTCTATGTTTTTCCCCGCGATGTTATTTTTATTTTCATCACTGACGGAAAGAATGGTGCCGTCATCGCCGATCACATAATATTTTTCCGAATTTTCCAGACGGAAGGCAAAAGTTTCCATCCGCTCGCGCACACGGACCGTGATGCGGTTAGGAAAGTTTTTTTCCACGGACATCACTTCAAGATACCCGCCGCTTTCCTGTGCAACAACTTCACTGACCTTGCTCTCGTCAAAAAACAGAAAACTCTTGTGCAGGTATTTCTCTTCCAAGGTCTTTTGAACGTTCCCCGCACTCTCTTCCATGATCGCGCTTTCCACCGTGTAGTACACCTCAAACTGCGTAATGGCGCAGACGGTGTTTATGGTGATGAGAAACACGATCAGAAAGACGGCGACCGCATACACGATGACTACCTTTTTGCTGCGCATAGCTCCTCCTCATATGTAAGTACAGCCGCGGCGTCAGACCCTGACGCGGCGGATGCGCGCGCCCAGCGCGCGCAGTTTGAATTCAAAATCGGAATATCCTCTGTCGATGTGGCTCAGATCCGCCACACAGCTCTGCCCCTCCGCGGAGATCGCCGCAAGTGTGAGAGCCGCGCCGCCGCGCAGATCCCCCGCAAGCACGTCCGCCCCCTTCAACGAAGGCACACCGCGAATAAACGCGCTCCTGCCGCGGACTGTAATGTCCGCGCCCATGCGGATGAGTTCCGGAACGTGTTTGAATCTCGTTTCAAACAGATTTTCCACCACCACCGTGGAACCGCGGCAGATACACGCAAGCGCCATCATCTGCGCCTGCAGATCTGTGGGGAACCCCGGGTAGGGAGAGGTTTCCACAAGCCCGGGCGAAACGCGCCCTTTGCTTTCTATTTCTATTTTACCATTATCGGCATGGATTTTGCAACTGATTTCGCAAAGTTTATGTATCAGAGCGGTAAGATTCTCCGCTTCCGCATTTTTCAGCACCAGTTCTCCCCCGCACATGGCGGAAGCAATGAGGAACGTTCCCGCCTCAATGCGGTCGGAAATGGGCGTGTATTCCACGCCGCGAAGAGTTTTTACCCCCTCTATGCGGACGTTGGATGTACCCGCGCCGTATACCTTTACCCCCATCCGATTGAGAAAATGCGCCAGATCGACGATCTCCGGTTCCCGCGCGGCATTGCGGATGAGCGTTTCCCCTTCCGCACGAACCGCCGCCAGCATGATATTTTCGGTGGCGCCAACGCTCGGACAGTCGAGCACGATCTCCGCGCCCGTAAGCCGGGAACAAGTGCAGTCTATGTAGCCGCCCTCTTCGCTGATGTTCACACCCAGTCGGCGCAGTCCGCGCAGATGCAGGTCGATGGGGCGCAGACCTATGTCGCACCCGCCCGGATAAGCAATGCGAGCCCTGCCGAACCGCGCGATCACCGAACCGAGCATAAACACGGACGAACGCAGTTCTTTTGCCAGTGCTGCCGGGATCTCGTGGTTTGCCGCATCCGCCCCGTCGATAATCAGATCGTCACCAGCAAAACTTGTGGAAAACCCGAGTTCCGCAAGGATCTGGGCCATATTTAAGACATCCGTGATGCGCGGACATTTGTGAATGACCACGCGGCCTTCCGTCAGCACCGCGGCGGCAAGCAGGGGCAGCACGGCATTTTTGGCGGACTGGATCTCCACCTCGCCGTACAGCGGCACGCCGCCCTCGATGACATATTTTTCCATAACTCACTCCTTTAGCGGCGAAGCCGCCTTCCTTTGCCGAACCTTGCCCCTGCGGAAAAAATTCTTTTCCTGCAACCATAATACGGTAAAAGAAGAAAAAATGTTACAGAAAAAACCCCGCTTGCAAGCGGGGCGAAGTGAGTTATGTACGCGGCGCACCGCGGGAAATATTGAACAATACCCCCAGCGCCGCCATGGTGAAAATCAGGGATGTGTTTCCCGCGCTGATAAGCGGGAGCGGCAGCCCCGTGGGCGGAATGGAACCGCTGACGACCAGCGCATTGACCAGCGTCTGCACGGCGATCGCCGCCGTGATGCCGCCCGCCAACAGAAAGCCGAACCTGTCGCGGCTGCGCGCGGCCGTGCGCACGCCAAACCAGATAAGTACCCCGAACGCGCAGAACAAAAGCACGATCCCCACAAACCCGAACTCCTCGCCGATGACCGCGAGGATAAAATCCGATTCCGCACAGGGCAGATACCTGTATTTCTGCACCGAACGGAACAGCCCCGTTCCAAGCCAGCCGCCGTTGCCCAGCGCATACAGCGACTGTATGAGCTGATACCCTTCCCCCTGCGGCGAACTCCACGGATCGAGAAAGGCGTTCAGTCTCTGCAAACGATACGGCTCGATGATGATAAGCACGGGGACCAGCGCCGCAACGGGCAAAAGCACGGCGGCGAGGTGGCGCAATTTTACGCCGCTTAAAAACAACATGACCAGCATGACCATGCCCGTACACATGGTGACGGACATATTCGGTTCCAGAATGATGAGCAGACACACCGCGCCGCCCGCCCCCAGCACGGGGAGCATTCCGCGGAAAGTGCGAAGCCTGTGCGGTTTTTCGCTTGCATACGCCGCCGCAAACAGAACGAATCCGTACTTTGCGATCTCCGAGGGCTGAATGGTAAGAGGCCCTATCCCTATCCAACGTGTGGCGCCGTAATTTTCCACGCCCAACCCGGGCACAAACACCGCCGCAAGCAGAACAAGCGACAAGATAAGCGCCGGCCATTTGAATTTTTTAAGTTTTGCGTACGGAAAGAACGCAGCCGCCGCCATGGCGGCACAACCCAGCACCAGCCCGATCAACTGTTTTTTCATGTAAAAGAACGGATCGCCTGTCTGATGCTCCGCCGTATAATAACTTGCGGAGTACACCATCAGCACGCCGAACGCTGCAAGCAGTACCGCAAGCACGGGAATACCTACGTTCCCTATCCGCTTTACAGGACGCGTTCCCTCAACATTCGCTGCACGCACACTCTGCACTCCTCTCTTTCATAGACAGAACAAGACTTTCAAAACGTTCGCCCCTCTCTTCGTATCCCGAAAAGGCATCGAAACTGCTGCTTGCGGGACTGAGCAGAACACATTGTCCCGGTTTTGCCGTCATGGCGGCAAGGCGAACCGCCGTGTCGAAATCGTCACACAGGGAAATACGCGA
>CASFBD010000153.1:0-3240 GCA_949292885.1 uncultured Bacillota bacterium | reverse complement strand
CGCGATTCGTTGGCGCGCACCGCACTGTTGAGCAGGCGGAATCTGTTTTCGCCGTACAGAACAAAGTGTACCGCCCGCGAGGAACGCAGTTTGACGAACAATTCGTCGTAATCGTACCCCTTGTCCTTGCCGCCCAGCAAAAGAACGGTGTCCGATTGCATACACGACACCGCCGTCAGGGCGGCGTCGATGTTTGTTCCCTTGGAATCGTTTATGTACGTGACGCCGCCGATCTCCGCGACCGTCTGGATTCTGTGGCGCACTCCCTGCATATGAGAGAGCGCCGAGGCGATGACCTCGCCCGGGACCCCCGCAAGCTTTGCCGCGCACAGCGCCGCAAGCGCATTTTTTATGTTATGCTCCCCTTTCAGAGGAAGATCTGACGCATCCATGATCTTTTCGTTTTCATAGTACAGCCCGCCCTCAAACAGGAAAGCGCCCTGCACGCGCTCGCGCACGGAAAACCAGCGGACAGCACAACGCGCGTCATCCGCAAACTTGCGCACGGCGGGATCGTCGTAGTTGAGAACGGCATACTCGCTCTCCCGCATATTGCGCAGAAGTTTTGATTTTAAAAATATGTAATTTTCCATGCTGTAATGGCGGTTGAGGTGATCGGCCGCAATATTCGTCACAACGGCAACGTGCGGACGGATGGACGAAAGCGTTTCCAGCTGAAAACTGGAAACTTCCATCACGGCGATGTCGTTGTAATCCAGCTGCTCGACGCACGCAGTGAGCGGAAGCCCGATGTTTCCGCACGCGATACTCTTTTCCCCCGCCGCGCGGAAAATCTCGTCCAGCATTGTGACGGTGGTCGTCTTTCCGTTCGTACCTGTCACCGCAAAGAGGGGCGCGCGCAGGAAAAGGCTTCCCAGTTCGGACTCCCCTATGATGCGCTTGCCCGCCTTACGGAATGCCACGGGCAGGGCGTGATCAATGGGAATGCCGGGGCTGAGCACCAGCACGTCGCATTCGGACAGGGCGGCGGAGAGGGAATCCTCCCGCACGCAGACGGCGCCCTTTTCTTCCAGAGCGCGCACGTTTTTTTCCACAGCACCGCCGGAAATATCGTCGTAGAGATAGGTGACAGCGCCGCGGCGCAGCAAAAATTCTGCCGCCGCCGTGCCGCTTTTGGACATCCCCGCCACCAGAAACTTCTGATTTTTGAAATACATTGTCTTGCTCCTTTTACACGAACGCGAGGCAGATCAGTCCCGCCGCAACCGTGACGAGCGAATAGGCATAGACGATCTTGCTCTCCGAATATCCTTTTTTCTGAAAATGGTGATGCAGCGGCGCCATAAGAAACAGCCGCTTTTTCGTCCGTTTATAGTATATTACCTGCGCTATGACGGATATGCCCGAACAGACGAACATGATGCCGAGCACCGCGATATACAGCAGGTTCCCGCTGAACGCGGCGAGGGCGGCGGCTGTGCTGGTTGTGGTGTCGCCGTGGACGAGCACAACGTCGGGCTGCGCTTCACGCAACACGTCGCGCATGCCTGTAAGTACGCGGGCAGTGACATCATAGAGATCCTGTCCTTGCTTCATGATGTTGAGGTCGAAGTCGGGGCGGATGTCGAAGATGTTGAGCACCTGGTCGAGCATCTCGCGGTGCTGACCGGTGACGCAGACAATGGTCTGAAATGTATCGGGATGTTTCTGGAACTCTTTGACAAGCGGCGCCATCTTGATGGCCTCCGGACGGGTTCCGAAAACGAGCATGATTTTTTTCATAGGTAGAGGGTTTACAGTTTACGGTTTACAGATTGGGTTTACTGTTTACGGATTACTGTTTATAGTTTACCGGATTGTTCTGTAACATGCGTTTCGTAAGCCTGCTATTAATTTTGAAGTTGTCTTAATTTTTTCGCCAATTTTATTGAATTCGGTTTCGTTTAGATAGCCTAAATCTGTTGCAATTTCAAGCTGGCAGAAGGTTTCGAGTAGTGAAGCATAGGCGATTTCATAAAAATGTGCCTGCTCTTTGGGATGCTGACGTCCGCTTCCTTCCGCAATATTTGAAGGAACAGATATTATTGCCCTTCGGATTTGGCTTTTGAGTGCAAAATCCTCTTTGCTCGGAAAGGTATCGATGAGTGTATAAACTTCTTTAACGATACTTCTTGATGCTTTATAGGCATCAAGGGTTTCGAATGCAAAAAAGTTGGACATTGTTGTGTTTCTTGTTTACAGTTTACGGATTACAGTTTACGGATTACGGTTTACATAATGCAGCTTTACTGTTTCCCGGTTACGGTTTACAGTTTTCATTGATTGTTCGCCGTTGGGCTGTCTAAGACTGATTAATTCTGTAAACAGTCTGTTAACTATAGGCAGTAAACTTCTTCAGAGTCTGAAGACTACCTGTAAACCGTAAACTGTAAACCGTAAACTCTTTTATTTCTTAAAAATTCCACAGAAGTCGAGGATTACTTTGTCTTCGCGGTAGGGCAGTGTCTTGAACGGGTCGTGGGCCGTGAGGAACACGACGATGTCAGCGCGGTCGTAGGCTTCGCGATAGTCGGTGAGTTTAAACACGTTGTGTGACGTTATGTTTGGCTCGAGAATATCGGCGTTGTTGCATGACTGCATTACCTTTGTCGTGATGTATTTGGCCGGTGATTCACGCAGGTCGTCGATGTTCGGCTTGAATGCCAGACCCATCATGGCTACGCACGGTTTGCGGTGGTGTTCTAACTCGAATTTCAGCATGGCATTCTGTACTTTTTCTGCACACCAGAAAGACTTGTAATTGTTGATTTCGCGTGCCTTGCCGATGAGTTGTGACTCAACAGGGAAATCGGCTGTAATGAAATACGGGTCAACAGCAATACAGTGTCCGCCTACACCGCAACCCGGTTGCAGGATGTTGACACGCGGATGCTTGTTGGCAAGGTTGATAAGTTCCCATACATTGATGCCGGCCTTGTCGCAGATGAGCGAAAGTTCGTTGGCAAAGGCAATCTGCACGTCGCGTGAAGAGTTTTCAGTAAGCTTACACATTTCAGCAGTCTTGCTGTTTGTCTTGTGCAGCGTTCCTTGTACAAACTGGCTGTAGAATTCGATAGCCTTGTCGGTTGAAGCTTCGTTGATACCGCCGATGACACGGTCGTTGTGAACGAGCTCATAGATGACGTTGCCGGGAAGTACGCGTTCCGGGCAGTAGGCAATGTAGATTTTATCTTTCAATTCCGGGCGTTCGGCAAAAATGAGGTCTCTCATTTTTTCTGT
>CASFBD010000152.1 GCA_949292885.1 uncultured Bacillota bacterium | reverse complement strand
GATTTTCCCGTCGATTTCTTTGAACCGCTCAAAAAAAACGTCCGTTATCTTTCCTGCGATAACGGACGTGTCAGAATCAAAGACGAGTATTTATACGTTCAAAACCAGATTTTGATGGATTTCATACAATAATGTGAAGTATTATGCGTGACATAAACCAGTGAAACAATGGGGTTATTGCTGTTGTTCCTTGGTTGCGATGATCTCACCGCTTTCGGCGTCGCACAGCATTGAAAATGTTTTTCCGTTTCTGTCTGTCAGGCCGACATAGTAGAAGCATTCGTCTGCTTCACATAAAAGTCGCACGTATATTTCTCCCGCAAAGGAGCGGTCGGTGGTCAGCGCGGAAAATCTTGCAGATTCCTTCTCGGAAACACATTCGAGCAAATTCCCGAGCGGAAGGACTTCTTCTGTCTTAACGCTTGCGGTTTTGATCGTGACAGGCTCAGTTTCTTCCTCTTCGCAGGTAACGGTAAAATCGATCTCCGAAACAGACGGAGCCGGCAGGCTTTCTGACCAGGTATGTACCATCATTACGCTGTCGAAGGAAAGTTCCGCCTGCCTTGAAATGTCCCCGTAGGAAAAACTGACGCTGTATGTTTTTGTGTTGTCGGGAACGCTGAGCGTCACCTCAAAGAGTTGTTGTGTTTCGCCCGCGTTTCCGTCTGCGATGTAGGGATATTCGCGGAAGGATACGGCGGCAAATACGGAATAGTCACCTTCCGTTCCCATAAAAATGTCGCTTCTGTATTCGGAAACGTATTCGGTAAGGTCAGTTTTTTTTGAACAGCCCGCGGCGGGTACGAGTGCGGCAAGGCAGAGCAGGGCGCACCCTGTCAGGATCGTCTTTTTCATGGAACACCTCTGAACATTCTTTGCAAATAGTGTATTCGCCGTACCTGCGAAAAATTCTGATTGCACAAAGATTTTTTTCTCATAAAGTTGATTTTTTCAGATTTCTGTGGTAGAATAGAAAAAATTATACATTACAGGGGGCGTATCGGAAGTGCTTCGCCTCCCTTTTCCCTTTATAAATATTTCCCGAAGGAGGGTGTTGGCAGGAGGTATGGGAAAACTTATCGCTAAAACGGCGGCCATAACGCTTGCCTGTATCCTTGCGGCAGGGTTGTTGCTGTTCGGTATTTTTTCTCTGTTCGTTCCGTCGGTGATGGTATCTGTTACCGATGCGTTGGGAATGGAGGGCGCGTGCGCTTCCTACTCTGTATCCGTCTATAAAAAATCCGGGAAAACAGAGGATCTGGCGCCTGCGGTGGAGCGCAGCTATCTTGCCGGGCATTATGCCGATGCGGCGGAATATGGAGCCAGACTTCTTGCGGCAGAGGATTTTTCCGATTTTTGTCTTGACGAGGATGAAAAAGCAGGGGCCTCTTCGCAGTATCTGCGCGGGACCTCGCTGCAGTATTACTCGGGGATTACGGCTGTTTCGCAGTATTTTGTTTCGGATGAACGCGCGATCGACACGGCTTTTTCGGCGGTGAAGGGCGAATTTGCTGAAGTCAATGCTGTCGTGTATCTTGCCGCGGCGGGAATGGAACGAGGGGATACGGAATTTTGCAGCCTTATCCTGGACAGGCTCGAGGAAGCTAAGCCGTCGGAGGGGGATCTGACGCATTATAACGAATTTGAAAGCGCTCTGCGCGAATTCTGTTCCTGATAAAACGGTTTGATTTTATACTCGAATATAAAATAAGAAAGGAGATGCTTATGAACAAGATTGTGCAAGAAGGTTTGACTTTTGACGACGTATTGCTGATTCCTGCCGCGTCCGACGTTGTGCCTTCGCAGGTGAAGATCAACACGAAGCTTACGGACGATATTGCGTTGAATATACCGCTTATGAGTTCTGCGATGGATACCGTTACGGAAAGCAGGCTCGCCATTGCGCTTGCAAGGGAGGGCGGCATAGGCATCATCCATAAAAATATGAGTATCGAAGAACAGGCAAGTCAGGTCGATAAGGTCAAGCGCAGTGAGCACGGTGTTATTACCGATCCTTTCTTCCTTTCCCCCGAAAACAGCGTCCGTGAGGCGGTCGCTCTGATGGAGCGCTATAAGATCAGCGGCGTTCCCATCACCAAAAACGGGAAACTTGTCGGTATCCTGACAAACCGCGATCTGCGTTTTGAAAGCAATTACGATCAGCCTATCGACAACATCATGACAAAGGAAAACCTTGTCACGGCGCCTGTCGGGACCTCTTTGGAAGAGGCTCAGAAGATCCTGGGCAAACACAGGATCGAAAAGCTGCCCATCGTGGACAAAGACGGTTACCTTAAAGGGCTGATCACCATTAAAGACATTGAAAAGAGCATCCAGTATCCCAATTCTGCGCGCGACAAAAACGGCAGACTTCTGGTCGGTGCCGCGGTGGGAACGGCGGCAAACACGATGGAGAGGATCGCTGCCTTGGTTTCCGCCAAGGTGGATATTGTCACCGTGGATACGGCGCACGGTCACAGCAAGGGCGTGCTGGACGAAGTGAGTCGAATCAAAGCAAAATATCCTAACTTGCCCATTATTGCGGGCAACGTTGCCACGGCGGAGGCAACAAAGGCGCTGTTCGATGCGGGCGCAGACGTTGTGAAAGTGGGTATCGGCCCCGGTTCTATCTGTACGACGCGTATTGTCGCCGGCATCGGAATGCCGCAGCTGACGGCGGTAATGAACTGTGCGGAAGAGGCGGACAAGCTGGGCAAACGCATTATTGCGGACGGCGGCATTAAATACAGCGGCGACATTGTCAAGGCAATCGGCGCAGGCGCGTCTGTCGTGATGATCGGTAGCCTGTTTGCGGGAACGCTGGAGAGCCCCGGCGAGATCGAGATCTATCAGGGCAGAAGTTTCAAAGTGTACCGCGGAATGGGATCGCTGGGGGCGATGGCTGCGGGCAGCAAAGACAGATATTTCCAGGAGAACGCGCAGAAGTTCGTGCCGGAAGGTGTGGAAGGCCGCGTTCCTTACAGGGGAAGCCTGGCGGACATCGTGTTCCAGATGATGGGCGGTCTGCGCGCGGGTATGGGATATTGCGGAATGCACACCATCGACGAGATGCGTAAGAATGCAAAATTCGTCCGCATTACAAACGCGAGCCTTGTGGAGAGCCATCCTCACGATATTTCCATTACCAAAGAATCCCCCAACTACAGCCCCAGAGGCCTGTAATTTCCGGAATGTACCGCATTATGCGGTACATTCTTTTGTAGAAAATCTTTTTTCGGAAACGGAGCTGACATACAATGCAACATCAAAAAGTATTGGTTCTCGACTTTGGCGGGCAGTACAACCAGTTGATCGCGCGTCGCGTGCGCGAGCAGGGTGTTTACTGCGATCTGGTGCCGTTCGACAAGACGATCGAGGAGATCCTCGATTACGGCCCGATTGGAATAATCTTTACGGGCGGGCCGAACAGTGTTTATGAAGACGGGGCGCCCGACGTTGACAAACGTATCTTTGAACTGGGGATTCCCGTTTTAGGCATCTGTTACGGTTGTCAGTTGATCGCTTACAAACTTGGCGGCGATGTTACGCATGCGAATACGCGCGAGTACGGCAAGAGTGAGATCACATACAATACGGACAGTAAATTGTTTGCCGGAGTGGACTCTGAAAATATCTGCTGGATGAGCCACACGGACTACGTGAGCCGCGTGCCGGAAGGGTTCCGCATTACGGCAAAGACGGCTACCTGCCCGGCGGCAGGGTTTGAAGACGAGAAGCGCGCGATCTACGGGATCCAGTTCCACACGGAAGTACATCACACCCGGGAAGGTGACAAGATTTTGCACAACTTCCTTTACGGGGTGTGCGGTGCAAAGGGCGATTGGACGATGTCCAACTTTGTCGGGGAGCAGGTGGAGCGGCTCAAAGAAAAGCTTGCCGGCAAAAAAGTTCTCTGTGCGATGAGCGGCGGCGTGGACAGTGCCGTTGCGGCGACGCTGATCCATCGTGCGGCGGGAGATAATCTTACCTGTGTTTTTGTGGATCACGGTCTGCTGCGTAAGGGAGAGGCGGAGGAAGTCGTTTCCGTGTTCCGCGACAGACTGGGCATGAACCTTGTCAAGGCGGATGCGAGGGAAAGATTTCTTTCCAGGCTCCGCGGTGTTTCCGATCCGGAGCGCAAGCGCAAGATCATAGGCGAGGAATTTATCAAGGTATTTGAGATCGAATCCAAAAAGATCGGTGCGGTGGATTACCTTGTGCAGGGCACGATTTATCCTGACGTCATCGAAAGCGGTAAGGGCGCGTCTGCGGTCATTAAAAGCCATCACAATGTAGGCGGGTTGCCCTCTGTGGTAGATTTTAAAGAGATCATCGAACCTTTGCGCGATCTGTTTAAAGACGAGGTGCGCAGAGTGGGGACGGAACTCGGGCTTCCCGACTCTGTGGTGCAGCGTCAGCCTTTCCCCGGTCCGGGGCTTGCCATTCGCATCATGGGCGAGGTGACCGAGCAAAAGCTGAATACCTTGCGCGATGCCGATTACATTATGCGCGAGGAGATCGCTAAAGCGGGGTTGGACAGGGAGATCTGGCAGTATTTTGCCGTCATCACATCTACTTCCACTGTCGGCGTGATGGGAGATTCGCGCACGTACGAACCTGTCATAGCGCTGCGCGCGGTGACGAGCGTTGATGCCATGACGGCTGACTGGGCGCATATTCCGTACGATGTTCTGGAAAAGATCTCTTCCAGGATCATCAACGAAGTGGACCATGCCAACAGGATCGTGTACGACATAACATCCAAACCGCCCGCAACCATCGAGTGGGAATAATATCAAATGAGCG
>CASFBD010000151.1 GCA_949292885.1 uncultured Bacillota bacterium | reverse complement strand
TCGGGATTCTTTTTCAGTTCCGCACCCTCTTCCTGCAAGGCTCCCGTAAGAATGCCCACGTCACGCGCCATCGTGGCAGGATTGCAGGAGATCATCGCCACCGACGGAATACCCGAACGCAAAATGGCTTTCAGCGTTTCTCTGTCCACGCCCTTTCTCGGCGGATCCACGACCAGAAAGGTCTGCGAAAGATCCTGTTCGGCAAGAACTTTTGGAAGCTCCTCTTCTACCTTTCCGCAGACATTGAACAATTTCCCTTCCAGTTTGTTGGGAACGATCAGTTCGTCGGCGCATTGCACCGCTTCCGCCACCACCTCGATCCCGTACGCGCGCTCCAGTTGTTTTGCTAGCATCGCAGTCAGAAGTCCGCTGCCGCTGTATGCATCCACAGCGACCTTTGCGCCGCTTTCTGTCGCAAAACGAACGGTACGTTCGTACAATTTGCGGCACACGCCGCGGTTGACCTGCATGAATGTGTTGGGGCCGACTTCAAAGCGGATACCGCATTCGTGCGCGGAATACTTGCCTTTCCCCTGCAACAGTTTCCACTGTGCACCGAACACGCCGTTCCCGTCTCCGGCATTGACGTTGTGCCAGAGAGAAAACACCTTAAACTTTTCCCCGATCATCTGTGCAAGCTTGTCCCACATAGGAAGATCGGGCGTGGCGGTGACTGCCGTGATAAGGAAACCGCCGTCCACGTCGCGCACCACGATATGGCGGAGAATGCCTTTGCCCGTCGTCTCATCGTAAGCGCGGACGCGGCACTGCTTCATGTACGCATAAAAAATCTCAACAATGTCCTTTGCCCAGCCGGGGTGGATGGGACACTGTTCAACGGGTACAATACGGTGACTGCGCTCGGCATAAAATCCGATGACGCCCGAACCGTTTTTGTCCACGCCCACGGGGATCTGCAATTTATTGCGGTACTCGTACTGAAAATCGCTTTTGACGGTGAGCGGGACTTCAATGCGGATACCCGCGATCTTGCGCAGGGTATCGGAGACCGTTTTGCTTTTCATTTTCAGTTGAGCACCGTAACGCAGGTGCTGCAACTGACACCCGCCGCATTTTGTGAACAGCGGACATTTTGCGCGCACACGCTCGTCTGCGGGAGTGAGGATCTCCAGTGCCTTTGCATAACCGATGCGGTTTTTCACTTTCAGGGCTCTGAACTTGACCTTTTCTCCCACGACGGTAAAGGGGGCGAAAAACACCGTTTCGCCCATATGTACGATTCCTTCTCCGTTACTGCCAAGCGATTCTACCAGGCCTGTGAATTCCTGGTTTTTTGTTGTGATTTCCGTAAACTCAGACATCTATTCTCTCTCCGGAAGATACCCCCATCAATGCCCTTCATTGTTGTCCTGTTCTTTTTTCGTATCCTCTTTATTCTCTAATTCGCCGAACACGTCCCCAAACTCCTGCGGCGGGGCTTTCGGCGGTTGGTTCCTTCCCGAACGGTCAATGCGCGCAACATATGTATCGACGATCCTCTGCGCGCGTAAAATGAGCCAATCGTAGACAAAAAACAAAACCGTGCCGCCCGCGGCGATGATCAGATAGATCCAGTCGTACATCCAGGCGAAGGGCAGGGAGATCTCCACTACAGCGTCGAACATCAGCCAGGAGAGCATCATGCAGCCGACGAACCAGACATCCTTTACGACAAAGGCGATCCAGCGATTGATGTTGTATTTGCGCTGAAAGCTGTTTACGAGCGGATGCAAACCGAAAAAGACGACAAACGGGAACAGTTTATAGAACTGTGCTATGCCGCCGAAGGGCAGGCACAGCAGGCAGGCACCCACATAAGCGAGAAACCCGCCCAGCCGCATATCCATGGCGAGCGGGAGCATGAGCGCAAGCGATCCGAGCAGATAACCCGACGCAAACGCCATGGGAACATTGATGCCGATCGCCATAAAGACGGTGGCAAGTGCGCAGGAAACAGCCGAAAGCGCGACCTGAAAAGATTTTTTTCGCATAGAGAATCACGCGCCTTAAAAGGCGTGCCCCGTCAGCGACAGCCGCAGCAGGCGTTGAGGCAACAGTTGAACAGCATATTGCAGGCACAGCAGGTAGCACACTGTTCGCAGAACCCGCCGCCCATCTGCTGTTGCTGTTCGTCATAACCGCCCGCACCCTGGCCCTGATACGTTCCCTGCTGAGGGTTCGGAGTTTCCGCCTGACGCTTGTCGTATTCGATCTTTTCTTTAAGCTTGTTGTAAGCCGTGCGGTATTTTTCGTTGGAACCGTCCATCTGAATGGCGATTTCCAGCTGTTTTTTACTCTCGTTCATCCAGTTCTTTTTATAGAACACAACCGATTGCAGATAATGCCATTCGGCGGGGCGTTCGTTGAACTCGTCCAGAACAGCCTGCGCCTCGTTGATTTTTCCGTCGCGGATAAACTGTTCCGCCTTTGCGTAGGAAGAGGAAGCGTTGTCGGCGGAGCGTTTCTCCCTGCGTTCGGTCATGATCTCGTTGTACGCAACGTCGATCCTGTTGAGCATTTTTGCAGCTTCGTTGCCCTTTTCCCCTTCAAGAAAGCGCTCCTCGGAGTATTTCTTTTTGAGTTGTTCAAAGGCGGCGGTGATCTCCTCATCCGTCGCGGTTTCGGAAACGCCCAAAAGATCGTAATACTGTTTACTCATGTTTTTTCCTTTGGCATAAGCCTAATTTAATCTGATTTTTTCAGGCCGCTGCGCCTTTTCCGCGCAACCGCACAGAACGCGGCGCGTGGCAGCGGGCAACCCGCGCAGGACAATGTTGTCCGTCAGGTCATGATTGAAATAAAAGCGTATCCGTTTCAGGCAATCCGCATTTTGTGCAAACACGCTTTTAAAAATGAAATTGATCTCTTCCCCGTTTTTTTCCAGCATCTGCGCCCGTGAAGACTGCCCGAATGCCTGAATAAAAACGTTATAATTTTTCTTTTTGGCGTCCTTTTCGTAATCGTCAAGGGCGTCAATGAGGTAAACCCACTTCCCTATCCCGTAAAAGAGGTTGTGCGTATCCTCGCTTTTATATTCGCCGAGCAGCTGATCGGAGATGTCCGCGATCATGCTCCCGAAGGGATCTGCCGCCCTGTCAGGACTGTCGCACCCTTTTTTTTCGAGGACAGATAGCTCCGACATGTGCGCTCTGACAATTTCTTCCAACTGCGGAAAGCGTGCCTTTGCGCGTTTGTATCCCTTTTTGAAGAACGCACGCGTTGCCCTGCCCTTCCCCTCATCTTCAACGTCGTCGGTGAGCTTGTAATAGACGAGCAGAGTATTCAGACAGGCGACCGCCTGAGTGACCTCATCGTCCGCAGCAATGGGGCGGCGGACAACGGGATGCAGGACGCAGTGTTTCTTTTCGATCTTCACGTCGCAATGCGTCATGTTATGCAGAATGGCGGAAAGAAAGGTCATGTCATACGAAAGGCCCATGCGCGCGCGCTGGCCGCAGCTGCCGCCGATGCTCTTGCACAGACCGCAGTACAAGGCTTTGTATAATATGCCGTCCTTGACGTACATATACGGAATATCCGGCCGGATGTAACCGAACATTGTTTACTCTCCCGAATAAAATCCTACCTTGCGGTACACTTTGGAAAGGGTTTTGCGCGCCATGCGGAAGGCGGCGGAAGCGCCCTCACTCATGACGGAATTGACGTATGCCTTATCGGCGAGCAGACGGGCTTTTTCCGCCTGAATGGGTGCGAGCGCGTCGGCAACCGTTTCCCCGACCGCCGCTTTAAAGTCGCCGTAGCCCTTACCTGCAAATTCGCGTTCGCAGTCGGCAAGGCTCTTGCCCGTAAAGGCGTGATAGATGGTAAGCAGGTTGGAAACACCGGGTTTGTTTTCGGGATCGTAGCGCACTTCGCTGTCGCTGTCGGTCACGGCGCGTTTGAACTTGCGCAGGATACTGTCCCTGTCCTCCCCCATCGTGACGAATGCGTTAGGGTTCTCGTCCGACTTGCTCATCTTTCTGGAAGGATCGGCAAGGCTCATGATACGGGCGCCGCTGTCCTTTAAAATATATCCGTCGGGGACGGTGAACGTCTGGCCGTAGCGGTTGTTGAAGCGGATGGCGAGGTCGCGCGTAAGCTCGAGGTGCTGTTTCTGATCTGCTCCTACGGGCACAAGCGCCGCCTGATACAGAAGGATGTCCGCCGCCATGAGGACGGGATAATCCATCAGCCCCATGTTGACGTTTTCCGCGTGTTTGGCGCTTTTGTCCTTAAACTGCGTCATGCGCGAAAGTTCGCCGGGATAGGCGATGGTGTTGAGCACCCAGGAAAGCTCGCAATGCGCGGGCACGTGCGACTGCACGAACAGCACGCACTTTTTGGGATCGATGCCGCAGGCAAGAAAGAGTGCCATCAGTTCCAATGTGTTTCTGCGAAGAGCCGCAGGTTCCTGTTTTACGGTGATGGCGTGCAGATCGGCAACGGCATAGATGCAGTTGTATTCGTCCTGAAGCCGCGCAAAGTTGCGGATGGCGCCGATGTAGTTTCCGATGGTGACGGCACCGCTCGGCTGAACGGCGGAAAACAGACTGCTTTTTACCTTTTCTTCCATGGTATTCCCTCGCAATATATTCTATATCAGTATACCATACGAGGCTGAAAAAAGCAAATAACTTATGCGCACCTGCTCCGAAAATCATCTATTTTGTACGTTTTGAACACATTTTTATAATATTTCCGGCAGACTGCCAAAAGAGTCTGACAAAATTCTTTTTCTTTCGCGCAGGACAGTAAAAAGCCCGCTGTTGAATAGCAGCATTACACTTGTCTTTATTTTTTGTCGATAAATTTCAGCACTTCCGCAAACAGCTTGTCCTTGTCCGCAACCGTCGTAAAGCGGACGGGCTTGTCGCGCAGTTTGGAAAGAGAAGCGGGAACCTTCATCGCCGTAGCGATGTTGAGGTGCTTGATCGCCTTGAAAGAATCCTTGATGTCATTGCCCGTGATGGCATACATGACATCCTGCGGGAATTTGTACGGGCTTGCCGTGGAAACGACGACCATGGGCGCACTCTCTTTTTCGTGCTGCGCCATGTAGTTGCTCGCCGCGTACAGCGCGCAGGCAGTGTGTGTATCCATCGGGTACTGGTACTCTTCAAAGAACTCGTAAATGGTCTCCACAGTTTCGTCCTCGCCGCAGAAGTCCGCCCAGAACAGGTTCTGCACCTGTTCGAGTTCGTCGTCGTACAGGCTGTACACCCCTTCCTGCGCGAGTTTGTCCATGCGCAGACGCACGCGGACGGGATCGCGATCGGCAAGCTCAAACAGAAGGCGTTCGAGGTTGCTGGAGATGAGGATGTCCATGGAAGGGCTCATCGTCTTGTAAAATTCGCGGCGCTTATCGTAAGTGCCCGTGCGGATGAAATCGGTGAGGATGTTGTTTTTGTTGGAGGCGCAGACGAGTTTTCCGACAGGCAGCCCCATACGCTTTGCATAATACGCAGCAAGGATGTTGCCGAAATTGCCCGTGGGAACGGCAAAGTTGACTTCTTCGCCCAGTTCCGTCTGACCTGAAGAAACGAGATCGAGGTACGCCGAGAAATAATAGGCGATCTGCGGAGCCAGCCTTCCGAAGTTGATGGAGTTGGCAGAAGAAAGGATAAATCCCCTCTTTTTGAGTTCCTCCGTGTATTCTTCGCCCGTGAAGATGGTCTTGACCGCCGACTGGCAGACGTCGAAGTTGCTGCGCACGGCAACGACGTTGACATTGTTCCCTTCCTGCGTGGACATCTGCAATTTCTGCATTTTGCTGACGCCGTCGTTGGGATAGAAGACCATGATCTTGACGCCTTGCGCATTTTTAAAGCCTTCCAGCGCGGCTTTGCCCGTATCGCCGCTGGTGGCGACGAGAATGAGCACCTGTTCCTTGATGCCGCACAGATCGCAGCCCGTGCGCAGAAGATACGGAAGCAGTGTAAGCGCCATGTCCTTGAACGCACAGGTGGGGCCATGGAAGAGTTCCAGCATATACAGCCCTGCGTCGATCTTGACAAGGGGTGCCGGATCTCCGCCCTCAAACTGGGCATATGCCTTTTCACACGCCCCTTTCAGGCCTTCGTAATCGTATTCGTCGAGGAATTTATGCAGGACGGCGGCGGCACGTTCGGCATAGCTCATGGAAAGCATTTCCGAAAGCTCCGCGCGCGTCACCTCGGGGAATGTTTCCGGCACGAAAAGCCCGCCGTCGGCAGCGATGCCCCGGGCGATCGCCTGCGCCCCCGTCACACATTCTCCCCCGCGCGTACTGATAAATTTCATTGCGTTTACCCTCTTTACCGAAAATGCGCGCGGACAGCCGCGCGCAAAACCCGCCCTGCCCCTTTCAGCCGGGGAGGGCGGATATGCGGAACCTGTTTACAGATATTTTGCCACGAATTCGGGCAGTTC
>CASFBD010000150.1 GCA_949292885.1 uncultured Bacillota bacterium | reverse complement strand
GTTTGCAAGCGTAGAAGAATTCATACAGAAGTTGCATGAATACATATTTTACTGGAACAACAAGAGAATTTCTCTCAAATTAAAAGGAATGAGCCCGGTACAATACCGAACTCATTACCAAATGATTTAATTAAATTTATGTCCAAACTTTGGGGTTCACTTCAGTAAGGGGGCTTTGATTTTGCGGAGCGGTTTTACCGCTCTTTTCTTTTTTCTTCCAGTTCTTGCATTTTGTCTTTGAGCTTTTCTCTGCGTTCGGCGGAGGGGCGCAGGGCGGGGAAGGCTTTGGCAAGCCTGCTCTTTTCGATCTTATCGTACAGCGCGTCCGTGCGTTGTGCATTTTTCAGACGAATATCGTCCAGTTTCTGTTCGCCGCTCTCTTTCAGTTCGCCCAGCTTTTCCGCACTCTTTGCCGTCACGCCGGAAAGAGCGCTGCCCAATTTGTCCGAGCCCACGCGCAGGGCGGCGTTGATCTTTTGCAGTTCCGCGTATTTTTTGCCCAATGCAGAGATCTGCAAGAGGGTGAACACGAGGTCTGTCAGCAGAGAAGCGGCAAAGATGCCCAAAAGGATATATCCGGCGATCAGGGGCAGCTTTTGCAGGAGAGTTGCAAACATGGGTTGGACCGCATATAAGACCGCCAGCGCCGCTACGCCCCATAAAAGGCTCATTTCAAGACAGATATATCCGCACAGGTTGAAGTGTCTGTCCGAGTAATCCCACCATTTTCTGTGAAAAACTTTTTCGAGCAAGAACCCCGTGGCAAATTCCAGTGCGGAGCAGAGCAGCGCCGCCGCGAGGAACACCGCCCAGGCGTATTCGCGCAGGGGCGTGAGCGCAAGAAGGAGCAAGACAACTCCCGTCCCGTAAATGGGGCAGACAGGGCCGTTGAGAAATCCGCGGTTGACAAACTTTCCTGTTTTTAAGGTGGCGAAAATCACTTCGCTGCACCAGCCCAAAAAAGAATACAGGAAAAAATACATTGCGATCTCGTAGAGAGAAAGGCTTCCGACCATAATGTGTTCCATATTTTTGTGATCCTTTTTATTTATTATATCATGAACGGGAAGTTTAGGCAAGGAAAGATTAACTTTTGCTTATACCTTATATTCAAAATGGCGAAAATTCATTTTCGGCCCCTGCGCTTGACGGTACGGGCGGGGATAGAATATAATGAAACGGAAATCAGCGGGCGCCCGTTCGGAGCGCAAATCAAGTATGGGAGAGAGAGCCATGTTGTTGCGAGAGGGACAATTCAGAAATCCGTCCGGATGTGCCGTGACGGGTATCATCGACCGCAGCGGCAAGCCGATGAGCGGAGAGTGCATGATCGACTCTATCGCCGTCATGCACGATCGTTCCAACGGTCTGGGCGGCGGTTTTGCCGGATACGGTATCTATCCGCATTACAAGGATTTTTACGCATTCCACCTGTTTTTTGACGGAAAGAGTGCGCAGGCGGAAACGGAGGCGTTTCTGAGCAGGCATTTTGAAATTGCTTATTCTTCGGAGATCCAGACGCGGAAGATCCCTTCGGTTACGGACGAGCCGCTCATCTGGCGGTATTTTGTCACGCCGCTGTCGCGCAAACTTGCGGACAGTCACCTGGACGAGCGCGAATACGTCGTGCGCTGTGCCAACCGCATCAACGTGAGGATCTCGGGTGCATACGTCTTTTCCTGTGGGAAAAACATGGGCATTTTCAAGGGTGTGGGATACCCCGAGGACATCGGCAGGTTTTACCGTTTGGAAGAGTACGCGGGATATGCGTGGACTTGTCACGGCAGGTATCCTACCAACACGCCGGGTTGGTGGGGCGGAGCGCATCCCTTCGGTCTTTTGGATTTCTCCGTCGTGCACAACGGAGAAATTTCCTCGTACGACGCAAACCGCCGCTATATCGAAATGTTCGGTTACAAATGTACTTTGCAGACGGATACGGAAGTAATTACATACATTATAGACTATCTGGTGCGTAAGCGCGGTTTGACATTGCAGGAAACGGCGCACGTCATCGCGGCATCGTTCTGGTCGACCATTGCGGACAAAGACGCGGACGCGCGCGAGCAGGAAACGCTTTTGCGCAGGATGTTCCCGTCGCTGCTCATTACGGGGCCTTTCTCCATCATTTTGGGGTATACGGGCGGATTGATGGCATTGGGTGACAGATTGAAACTGCGTTCCATGGTGTGTGCGGAAAAGGGAGACATCGCATATATGGCAAGCGAAGAGAGCGCCATCCGCCGCATCCAGCCCGATCTGGACAGGGTATATTCTCTGGCGGGCGGCGAGCCCGTCATCTACGAGCTTTATGAAAAGGAGGGCGGGCGATGAATTTATATATACAGCCGGAATATGAAGTCGTCCGCGACGAGAGCCGCTGCATCGCCTGCCGCGTGTGCGAGCGGCAGTGCGCCAATCTTGTGCATTCTTTCGACGCGGAAACGGGCAAGATGAAGGCGGACAACACGATGTGCGTCAACTGTCACAGATGCGTGTGTGTCTGTCCGACGCACGCATTGAAAATCGTAAAATCGGATGACACCTATAAGCTCAACAGCAACTGGAGCAATCAGACCATCAACGAAGTCTACCGCCAGGCAAACAGCGGCGGCGTGCTTCTCTCCTCAATGGGCAATCCGAAGGAATACCCCGTGTTCTGGGACAAAATGCTCATCAACGCCTCGCAGGTGACCAATCCTCCCATCGATCCGCTGCGTGAGCCGATGGAAACCAAACTGTGGCTCGGAAAGCGAACGGCGCAGGTGAAGAGGGATAAATCGGGCAAACTTATCAATACTCTTGCTCCTCAGCTGGAACTGAAGATCCCCGTCATGTTTTCGGCAATGAGCTACGGCTCTATCAGTTACAACGCGCACGAATCGCTGGCAAGGGCGGCGGAGGAGCTGGGCATTTACTACAATACGGGCGAGGGCGGTCTGCACAAAGATTTTTATAAATACGGAAAGAACACCATCGTGCAGGTGGCGTCGGGCAGGTTCGGGGTGTACAAGGATTACCTGGATGCAGCCGCCGCCATCGAGATCAAGATGGGGCAGGGGGCAAAGCCGGGCATCGGCGGGCACCTCCCCGGTGCAAAGATCTCTGCGGACGTTTCGGAAACGCGCATGATCCCGCAGGGGGTGGACGCCATTTCCCCCGCACCGCATCACGATATTTATTCTATCGAGGATCTGCGCCAGCTCGTGTATTCGCTCAAAGAGGCGACCGACTACAAAAAGCCGGTGATCGTCAAGATCGCGGCGGTGCACAACTGCGCGGCGATCGCCAGCGGCATTGCGCGCAGCGGCGCGGACATCATCGCCATCGACGGCTATCGCGGCGGCACGGGAGCGGCGCCCACGCGCATCCGCGACAACGTGGGTATTCCCATCGAGCTTGCGCTTGCGCAAGTGGACGAGCGCCTGAGAGAGGAGGGGATCCGCGACGAAGTCTCCATTGTAGTGGGCGGATCTATCCGTTCGAGCGCAGACCTCGTCAAGGCGATCGCGCTGGGCGCGGATGCCTGCTACATCGGTACGGCGGCGCTTTTGGCGCTGGGTTGTCATCTGTGCCGCACCTGTCAGGCGGGCAAGTGCAACTGGGGCATTGCCACCCAGCGTCCCGACCTCGTCAAACGCCTGAATCCGGACGTCGGGTACAAACGCCTGGTCAATCTCGTCACCGCATGGAACCACGAATTGCAGGAGATCATGGGCGGCATGGGTATCAATTCTGTGGAGGCGCTCCGCGGAAACAGGCTGATGCTGCGCGGGATCGGACTGACGGATACCGAACTTTCCGTGCTGGGCATAAAATACGCGGGACAATCTATGTAAAAAGTCTGATTTTGTGCAAAATTTGCTTTGCACACGCGCAAAAATGAGGTATAATATACAGCGTGGAGAAGTATTGCTTCTCATTCTGTGAAAATTATATCTTGTGAGGAAGTTCATATGTTAACATCTATTGTCGGTATCAACTGGGGCGACGAAGGCAAAGGCCGCATGGTCGATCTGCTTTCCAAGGATTTTGACATCGTCTGCCGTTACCAGGGCGGCAATAACGCGGGGCATACGGTCATCAACGAGCGCGGCAAGTTCATTCTCAACCTGCTCCCTTCGGGCATTCTGCGCGAGGGCGTCGTCTGTGTGATGGGGCCCGGCATGGTCGTAGACATCAAGCATCTGGCAGGAGAGATGGCGCGCCTGCGTGAAGCGGGTATCGAAATTTCCCCCGCAAACCTGAAAATATCCGACCGCGCAGTCATCACCATGCCGTACAACGTTCAGCAGGACTGCCTGGAAGAGGAGCGCCTTGCCGATAAAAAGTTCGGCTCCACCAAGCGCGGCATTGCGCCCGTGTATGCGGATAAGTACCTGAAAAAGTCCTTCCGCATGGGCGAACTCCTCAACATGGACGTGCTGAAAAAGCGTATCCCTGACATCGTGGAGTGGAAAAACCTCACCATTGTCAACGCATACGGCGCGCAGCCCGTCAAAACAGAGGATATGATCGCGTACTTTGAAGAGTACGGCGCTCCCCTCAAAGATTACATCGTGGATACGGGCCTGTACCTCAACGAGGCAAACAAGGCGGGCAAGAAGATCATGTTCGAGGCACAGCTGGGCGCCCTGCGCGACATCGACTTCGGCATCTATCCCTATACTTCTTCTTCCAACACCATCGCGGCGTATGCGCCCATCGGTGCGGGCGTTCCCAATCTCAAGCTGGATAACGTCATCGGCATCATGAAGGCGTATTCTTCCTGCGTGGGCGAGGGACCGTTCACCTGCGAGTATTTCGGCGAAAAGGCGGAAAAACTGCGCAAGGCG
>CASFBD010000149.1 GCA_949292885.1 uncultured Bacillota bacterium | reverse complement strand
GACTGCCCGCCCCAGCCGTAGGAGCCGAAGGCGATGAACTTCTTCCTGTTCCCGTTCAGCCCCCTGAAATAGGTGAGGAAAGACGCCACCGACGGCATCATGTTGTTGTTGAGAGTGGGGGAGCCGACGGCGATGTATTTCGCGGTCATGGCGTCGGCGATGATGTCGGAGTTGTGGCAGTAATGCAGGTTGTACAGGCGGGGCTTGATGCCGCAGGCGAGGAAAGCATTTTCGATGGCGTGCGCCATGGCCTCCGTGGAGTGCCACATGGTATCGAACACGATGGCGGCGGAGTCTTCCTGTTCGCCTGCCGCCCAGGACTGATACAGCTTTAAGATGTCGGGAATATGTTTTGTCCAGATGATGCCGTGGCTGGGGCAAATGGTCTGGATGGGCAGACCTGCGCAGGCGGCGAGTGCTTTGCCTGTCTGCATTCCGTACGGCTGGACGATGTTTGCGTAGTATTTGCGTGCCTGGATGTATGCTTCGGGCAGGTCGCAATCGGTGTCGAGGCGTTCGTCGGAGGCGTAGTGCTGGCCGAATGCGTCGTTGGAGAAGAGGATGTTGTCGGGCGTCATGAATGTGACCATGTTGTCAGGCCAGTGCACCATGGGTGTGGGAACAAAAGAAAGGGTGCGTTTGCCCAGGCAGAGCGTTTCTCCGGCTTTTACGCCGACGTAGCCGAGGTCGCCGTAATATGCGGACAGATCTTTGATGCCGGCCCCTGCGGCGGCATAGATCTTTGCGTTGGGAGCGGCGCTGCGGATGAGCGGCAGACAGCCGCTGTGGTCGGGCTCGGCATGGTTGGAAACGACGATGTCGATCTTTTTGGGATCGATGACGGAAGAGATGCGGGAGAGCATCTCCGCGCCAAAGCCTTCTTTGACGGTATCGATGAGCGTGACTTTTTCGTCGAGGATGAGGTATGCGTTATAAGTGGAACCTTTTTCCGTTTCGTATCCGTGGAAATTTCTCAGGTTCCAGTCGATGGCGCCCACCCAATAGACGCCTTCACTGATCTTCATAGCTTTCATGTTGCGAAGTATCTCCTTCGGAAAATCTTTGGCTATATTATACAACGAAAGCGCGGGCGTAAGCAAGGATTTTTCTGCAAAAAAGACAAAAAATGAAAAGAGGCGGGGTATTTGCCCGCAAAAAAGGAGAGATAGGGCGAAAAGTTGTCGTACAACGGCAAAAAACGTTTGACAATCCTTTCGGATTATGATAAACTAAACCCACGCACCGAGAGAGGTGTGATTTTTTTGCATGGAGTTTTTAAAAAATGGCTGCCATAAACAGAACGAAAGTCACCTTTGAGTGCACCGAGTGCAAACACAGAAATTACGACACGATGAAGAACAAGAAGAACGATCCTGAAAGATTGCAGATGAACAAGTATTGCCCCTTCTGCAAGAAACACACCGTGCACAAAGAGTCCAAGTAATTCGGACGGAAAGCGCAGGCGTTTTCTGCGAAAATAAGAAGAGGTTGATATGAAATCGAAAACAGCGGTCAAAAAGCCCAATATCTTTGTGAGAATGGGCAGAAAAATCAAGGAAGTCTTTTCCGAGCTGAAAAAGGTCACCTGGCCTACGTTTGGCAAAGTGATGAAGGCGACGGGCACGGTCATTGTCATCGTTGTGCTGTTCCTCATCGTCATCACCGCCGTCAATTACGGGCTGAGCGAACTTTTGCAGTTGATCACGGGCCTCGCAAACTAAGGAGAGGTTATGGAAAATTCGCGCGAGAGCCAGGCAAAATGGTACGTCCTTCATACCTATTCGGGGTATGAAATGATGGTCAAGAGCAGCCTGGAACAACTCATCGAAAACAACAATCTGCAAGACAGTATTTTCGATCTGCGCATCCCGATGGAGCAGACCATCGAAGAAAAGGGCGGCAAAAAGAAGGTTGTGGAGCGCAAGCTTCTGCCTTGCTATGTCTTTATCAAGATGATCTATTCTAACCAGGTATGGTATCTTGTCACCAACACGCGCGGTGTTACGGGCTTTGTCGGCCCGCAGGGCAGGCCTTTGCCGCTCAAAGACGAGGAAGTGCGCAAGATGCAGCTGGAAAAGGTTGTGGACAAGGTGGACTTTGTAGAAGGGGACACCGTCAGCATCGACGCAGGTCCTTTGGCAGGGTTTGTCGGGCAGATCAAGGAACTCAACGATTCCACGCAGAAGGCGAAAGTCAACGTCCTCATGTTCGGAAGAAATACCGACGTAGAGGTCGATTACGTACAGATCAGAAAGATAGACGTTGCGGACGCATCCGCGGCGGATAAATCGCAAGATCAGGGTTAACCCCTTTTCTTAATACAGTGGGAGAAGCGCAAATTTTTTAAGGCGCTTTGCTAAAACCACAATCTCAGGAGGAGAACTTATGGCTAAAAAAATTACCGCGGTCGTAAAGCTTCAGCTGCCCGCCGGTAAAGCTACCCCCGGTCCCCCCGTCGGTTCGACGCTCGGCCCGCACGGCATCAACATCCCCGGCTTTACCAAGGAATTCAACGCGAAAACTGCTGACCAGGCAGGGCTGATCATCCCGGTCGTCATCACCATTTATCAGGACAGATCTTTCACATTTATTCTTAAAACGCCGCCCGCACCCGTTCTGATCAAGAAGGCGTGCAAAATCGAAACTGCAAGCGCCCGTCCGAATCGTGACAAGGTTGCAAAGCTGACGAAGGCACAGGTAGAGGAGATCGCAAAGCTGAAAATGCCTGACCTCAATACCACTTCGCTCGAGTCCGCGATCAGCATGATCAAGGGTACCGCGCGCAGCATGGGCATCACCGTCGAAGAGTAAATAGAAAGGAGAATGTGGGAGAGAAAACTCGTTTGTACCACAAGGAGGTAAATTCATGAAATACGGGAAAAAATATGCCGACAGCTTGAAGGCATACGATCGTTCCAAATTATACGACGTGGACGAGGCGATGGGCCTCGTTGTAGAAACGGCAAAGGCGAAATTCGATGAGACCATCGAACTTCACGTCCGTCTCGGCGTCGATCCCCGCCAGGCTGACCAGCAGGTCCGCGGCGTGCTCGTCCTGCCCAACGGTACGGGTAAATCCAAAAAGGTGCTCGTCATCGCAAAAGGCGAACGTGCAGATATCGCACAGCAGGCAGGCGCAGACTATGTCGGCGCAGAAGAAATGATCCAGAAGATCCAGACGGAAAACTGGTTCGATTTCGACGTCGTCATCACCACGCCCGATATGATGGGCGTCGTCGGCCGCATCGGTAAAGTGCTCGGTCCTAAGGGATTGATGCCTAACCCGAAGTCCGGTACCGTCACCATGGACGTTGCCAAGGCGATCGCAGAAGTGAAAGCCGGTAAAGTGGAATACCGTCTGGACAAGACGGCCATCATTCACTGCCCCATCGGAAAGAAGAGCTTCGGCAAGGAAAAACTTGCGGAAAACTTCAACGCGCTGATGGATGCCATCATCAAAGCGAAACCCGCTGCCGCAAAAGGACAGTATGTCAAGAGCGTAGCTGTTTCCAGCACCATGGGCCCCGGCGTAAAAGTCAACTTCAACCGCGGTTAATTTCTTATATTGCGTCAAAAACAGTTGACAGATCACCGAAAGAGAAGTATAATATACAGGTAAACTGAATATCGTACCGCAGAAAGCAGGCATCATCCGATTTAATTGCGCAAGCAGCCCGCCGAGGTAATACGTCAGACTGTTTTCGTCATGCAAAACAAGTCCTTGTATCCTCGCGGTACAAGGACTTTTCTTTTTGCATTCACCCTGCTTCCCGCAAGGGGAGAAGGACGCGCTTGCAGGCTTGTTGCCTGCAAGGAAAATATTTATAGGAGGTAAACAATGTCGGCTAATTTAGAGGCAAAAAAGCAAGTCGTCGAAGAGATCAAGCAGAAGATCCAAAACAGCAAGTCGGTCGTCTTCGTCGATTATAAAGGGCTGACCGTCGCAGAAGTTTCCGATCTGCGCAACAAGTTCCGTGCTGCCGGCGTCGAGTACAAGGTTTACAAAAACACCCTTGTGCGCAAGGCGTTCAACGAGCTGGGCGTCACCGATTTCGACGCCGATCTCAACGGCCCCACGGCGACCGCTTTCAGCCCCGACGAGACCGCTGCCGCAAAGATTTTTGCGGAAGCAGTCAAAGCGATGCCCGAAAAGATCATTCCGAAGAGTGCATACGTCGATAACGCCTATGTAGACGCAAAGGGCGTCAAGGCGCTCGCGGATATGCCTTCGAGGGAAGAACTCATCGCAAAGATGCTCGGCTCCATGCAGGCACCCATCGCGAACTTCGCGGGAGTGCTCTCCGCCATGCTTCGCGGCGTGGTCGTGGCTCTCAACGCCATCGCGGAGAAGAAGGGCGCCTAACCGCCCGGGATGCGGGGTCTCCCGCCGCCCCCGCCGCGGCGTAAAAAACGGCAAAAAAATTTCCATTAAAAAATAAATCGGAGGAATTTCAAAAATGGCTGATATCGCTAAGTTCATTGAAGAGATCAAAGGTATGACGGTTGTCGAGCTGAACGAGCTCGTCAAGGCTCTCGAAGAGGAGTTCGGCGTGAGCGCCGCTGCTCCCGTCGCGGTCGCCGCTGCTCCCGCTGCCGGCGCTGCCGCTCCCGCGGAAGAGGAGAAGACCGAGTTCGACGTCAAGCTCAAAGACATCGGCGCGAAGAAGATCGAGGTCATCAAGGCTGTCCGTGAGTTCACTTCCCTCGGCCTTGCCGAAGCGAAGGCTCTCGTCGAGTCCCTCGGCACCATCAAAGAGGGCGTTCCGAAGGACGAAGCGCAGAAGATCGTTGACCGCATGAAGGAAGCCGGCGCTACCGCGGTCATGGAGTAAAAAACGGCTCCTGCCTCG
>CASFBD010000148.1 GCA_949292885.1 uncultured Bacillota bacterium | reverse complement strand
AAAGGAACACACCAACAGCTGGCAGTCGTTATCCCGTCAGCCGGGCACGAAAAGGAAGGACACAACGGCAGACTGCCGTCTGCCAAGAAACAAGCCGCCCGGCAGCCTACAAAACCACCAAAATACGGCCGGGTCGCATAGCCCCCCGCCGTATTTTATTTCGGACTGCGTTTGGCAAAGTCCACGAATCGAAACCGGTCCCAGCGGTGCCGGGATTCGGTGTGCTGGAACAGGGCCCCGTTTTCCAGGTAGACATAGCTGGACACCCGGATGATGATATCGTTGCGGCCCAGGTCCAGGTACCGGCGGTCCTCCTCGGTGGCGCGGGCGGCGGTGATCTCCTTCTGGGCAAAGCCGATGCGCAGGCCCAGCTCCCCTTCCAGATACTTATACAGCGAATCCTGCACCGCTTCTTCCGGCAGGTCAGGCACATATTTCCGGTTCAGGAAATCCTTGTCCAGGATCACCCGTTCCCCTTCGATCTCCCGCACCCGGTACAGCCGCCAGACCTCGTCGTCCTTGGTCACGTCCAGGGCCTTCATCAGTTCCCGGTTGCCCCGCACCGTTTCCAGCCGGGCCACATGGGTGACGGTGCGGTAGCCTTCCGCCTGCGCCAGTTCCTGGAAGCTGGTCAGCCCCGATACCGGGAACACCACCTTTTCGTGGTTGAGGACCAGGGCTTCCTTGCCCCGGGATTTCTGGATGAATCCTTCCTGTTCCAGCAGGGCATCCAATTCCGGTGTATAATCGAAGAAATCTTCTATTATCTTTTTATTTCTGCCCGTTATAACAAGTATATCCTGTATGCCGGAAGCAACGGCTTCTTCCACAATATATTGCAACGTAGGCTTGTCGACAATGGGCAGCATCTCCTTGCAGACAGACTTTGTAACCGGCAAAAACCGCGTTCCGAATCCTGCGGCAGGGATAACAGCCTTTGTGATTTTTTGCATATTGCTCCTCCGTTATTCGGGCAGAAATGCCCTTATGTTTATTTTGTTCCGAACAGTCTGTCACCGGCATCGCCGAGACCGGGAATGATATAGGCGTGATCGTTCAACCCCTTATCCAGTGCAGCAATGAAAATGTCTACGTCCGGATGAGCTTTCTGCAGAGCTTCCAATCCCTGAGGAGCCGCGATCAGACAGCAGAACTTGATATTTTTACAGCCCCTGTCCTTCAAAAAACCGATTGCCGCAGCGGCACTTCCGCCGGTTGCAAGCATAGGATCGACGACAATAAGAGTTCTGTCTGTCGCATCGGCAGGAAGCTTACAATAATATTCCACGGGTTTCAGCGTTGCGGGATCGCGATAAAGACCGATGTGCCCCACCTTAGCGTTGGGTACAAGTTTAAGCATTCCGTTGACCATACCGAGCCCCGCGCGCAAAATGGGAACGATCCCCACGCTTCTGCCGGAAACAGTTTTGGCAACCGTCTTGCAGATAGGCGTTTCCACTTCGACATCTTCCAAAGGAAGGTCGCGCGTCACTTCGTACGCCATCAGCAAAGAAATTTCTTCCGCCAGTTCGCGGAAATCTTTTGTACTCGTGTTTTTATCGCGCAACATCGTCACTTTATGCTGTACGAGAGGATGATCCATAACAAAAACTTTAGCCATAGTATATATCTCCCTGGTTCAATTATTTATTTTTTTGAATATTTCTCTTCGATCGCAGTGATTTTATCAATGCGGCGCTGATGCCTGCCGCCTTCAAAACCCGTATTCAAAAATGTTTCGACAATTTCCAGCATCAAGCCTTCGCCGATGATCTTCTGCCCGAAAGCGATCATATTCGCGTCGTTGTGCAATCTTGTGTACTTAGCCGAATAGGTGTCGTGACAGTGTGCGCAACGAATGCCAGGGACTTTGTTTGCTACAATGGAAATACCGATCCCCGTACTGCAAATAAGGATCCCGCGTTCGCACTCACCTGATGCAACAGCCTCTGCAGCGGGAAGCGCAAAATCCGGATAGTCGCAGGAATCTGTCGTACCAGTCCCGAAATCAACCACCTCGTAACCCTTCTCGTTCAGGTATTTCAAAAGCGCCTTTTTCAGTTCCAGTCCGCCATGATCGTTTGCAACGGCAATTTTCATAAGTTACCTCTCTGTTATTTATTGCTCTTTTATTTTTTTTCTGTTTCGGAAACGTCTGTAAAATATTTATCGATAATGATGCGCACTGCCTTGCGGATCAGTCCCGCCGTGCGCTCGTAATCTTCCAACGTCCCGCCGTATGGATCGGGGATCTGAAAGCCAGCCACTTCAGATATACTGTATACGTTTTCAAACCCGTTGAGCAGCTCTTTCTGACCGTCCGTCATGCAAAAGACGAGATAAGCGTTTTCTATCATCTTATGCTTGAGCTGACGCGGCTGAAATTTGGAAAAATCTATATTCAGCTTTGTAAGACATTGCGCGCTATGTTCGCTGATGCACGTACTGCCTTCTGCAAAGATCCCTGCCGACGCCGTATCGACAAATTTAATTTTTCTGCGTTTTATCTCCGCACGGAACATCGCTTCCGCCATAGGACTGCGGCACGTATTACCCGTACACACAAACAGCACTTTTTTCCGCTTCATATCATTCCCCCGCGCAGGCTTTATTCAAACGATTGAGCACGCCCGCCATGATGCCGTCCCTTTGGGAAGGCCGAACGGCAACGATCACATCGGCGACTTGCTCCCCCTCCCGAAGGAGAGAATACAGCCTTGCCGCCATCTCTTCCGGTTCAGCGCCCAGATCGAGGACGCGCCCGTCGGGAAACATATCCGCATACTTGTGCTCACAGAGCACGTAAACACGCTGTCCTTCCTTTTCAAACGTACAAAAAGACTTCTGCGCATCCTGCACGCTGTCAAACAGACAGGTCTTGCATTTCGGTGCATAGTGCTTGTATTTCATTCCGGGCGAGCGCACCTGTTCTCCCGCTTTGGGAACATAAACGTCGCACCTTCCCGCAACTTTTTCGATCATCTCACGGGAGATAAGCCCCTGCCGTAAAACCACCGGATAAGCCCCGGTTACGTCACACACAGTACTCTCTATACCGCCCGAACACGCTCCTCCGTCCAAAATCAAGGGGATCCTGCCCTGCAGATCGTAAAAGACGTGCTGTGCGGAAACGGGGCTGACGTGCTTGGAAATATTGGCCGAAGGTGCCGCAATCGGCAGATCGACATACTTTAAAAACTCCTGCGCCCCGGGATGGGAAGGTACGCGAACCGCAAGCGTATCCAAACCGCAGGAAACAATTTTGCTGACCGTTCCTCGGCTGGGATAGACAAGCGTCAGCGGTCCGGGAAGAAACGCCTCTCTCAGCTTTGCCGCATAAGGCTGTTCGTCGTAGACGAGGGTATTCAGGTCAAAGTCCTTATGAACGTGAACGATAAGCGGATTGTCCTGCGGTCTGCCCTTTACACGATAAATGTTTTCCACCGCCCTATCAGAACGAGCATCGGCACCCAGTCCGTAAACTGTTTCCGTAGGAAAGGCAACCGTTTCTTCCTGCAACAGAAGTTTCTTTGCAAGCGCAAGAGAATCCTCGTTTATGCTACAAATTTGTGTCTGCATTTTTACACCCCGTCCGGCGGGATTTCATCCGGGTCGAAAGGAGGCATCTCGTCGTCATAATCAGGATCTGTTGCATCTTCCTCGTCCGGATATACATTGCCCGTCTCGAACCCGTCCATGGCTTCGTCGTACTCGTCTCGCGGCGGCGCGGAATCTTCCCGCGGTTCGGGCTCGCCAGGTTCGTCCGGCAAGAATCCGGGAGGCGGGTTGACGTAACGGACCTGGTCTCCGCGGAAACGAAGCTTTACCCTGCCGAGCTCACCGTTTCTGTGCTTGGCAATAATAAGATCTGCAGCGTCCTTGATGATCTTCCCGCTCTTGATTTCCTCTTCCGTCGCAGCAACGTCCGGCCTGTGAATGAACATGACAATGTCCGCGTCCTGTTCGATTGCGCCCGACTCACGCAAGTCAGAAAGCTGCGGTTCTTCCTTGGAAGAAATACGGCGCAGCTGCGAAAGCGCCAGCACGGGAACATCCAGTTCCTTTGCCATGATCTTCAGGTTTCGCGTAATGCTGGCGATCTCCTGCTGACGGTTCTCCTCCGACCTCTTTTCACCGCTGCCCATCAGCTGGATATAGTCGATCATGATGATGTCCAGCCCTTCTTTGCGGGCCTTTAACCTGCGGCACTTGGAAAGTATCTCGGCAGGCGTGATTTTGGAAGAGTCGTCTATATATATTTTCGCTTTTTTCAGATCTGCACTTGCTTTCCAGAGTTTTTTCCAGTCCTGCTGGGAAAGTTCGCCCGATAGCGCTTTGGACATACTCACGCGCGCATAAGAACAGAGCAATCTCTGCGCCAGCTGAATGCGCGGCATTTCCAGCGAGAAAACAGCGCAGACGCGGTTGTCGCAGAGTGCGGCATACTCAATGATGTTCATGCCGATGGTCGTTTTTCCCACGCCGGGGCGCGCTGCAAGAACGATAAAGTCGGATTTTTGCAATCCGTTCGTCATTTTGTCCAGCTTTGTAAAGCCCGTATTCACGCCGCGTAAAGCGTTCTTATCGGTGGAAATGACCTCGAATTTGTTCAAAACCTGATCGTAGCTGTCATCCTCGCGCATATCCACCAACGTGGACGTATCCATGGTTCTGGAAATATCAAAAACTTGCTTTTCCGCAAACGCTATACTGTCCGCCGCTTCCGCACCGTTCATGGATTCGTCGATGATCTTCTGCGATGCGTGGATCAGCCGCCTGTGGATACTGTCTCGCTTGACAATGTCCAGATAATATTTGAAGTTTGCCGCCGAAGGTGTGATCCTGGCGAGGTCGGTGATGTAACTGATCCCTCCCGCCTGTTCCAGTTCCTTGTCCGATTCCAGCT
>CASFBD010000147.1 GCA_949292885.1 uncultured Bacillota bacterium | reverse complement strand
AAAAAGCCGCGCCTTTTGCTGTCGCTTACAGGTGAGGGATTGCCGAAATAACGTTTGCCGCAAGTAGCGGCAAGGCTCTGCGAGCCCGAATAGCTTGCCCCTATGGGGGGCAACCCATTCGGGCTGCTATGGGCGCATAACAAAAAAGGCATGGACAAATTGTCCATGCCTTTTTTGTGGCGCGCCCTAAGGAGCTCGAATCCCTAACCTTTGGTTCCGTAGACCAACGCTCTATCCAATTGAGCTAAGGGCGCACATCCGCTTTTCAGCGTACCTATACATTATATCAAAAAATATCCGTTTGTCAATAAATTTTACCGCTCCGCGCAAAAAAGTTTTTTAAAAAGATGTCCTGCATCCCTTGTTTTTGCGTTTCTTTCCCGTATAATATTCCTGCGGCGGGAAAAAAACGGGCGGAGACGCCGCCCTGAACGCGCGGCAATGTTGTTGCCGCCAACCGCGAAGGAAACGGCATCCCCTGCCCGAAAAGGCGGTGGATATGGATTTCTTTCAGTTTATCGGCTATATCCGTCAGTTCAATGCGGATGTAGCGATCATCGGCGCGGCTGTATGGGGACTTTCCCTGCTTGCGCGCAAGACCTTGCTGAAAAACGTGAAAAAACGTAAGCTGATCACCTTTCTGCCCTTTTTATTGGGGGTGCTTCTGTACACCGTGTACGCGGCGATCTGCGACGGAGCGGCGACCGATTGGGCCGCCGCGCTGAACGCGGGCATCACCTGCGGTTCGCTGGCGACGGTGATCGAAATGGTGTATCAGCAATTTTTGCACGAAGAAGTAAAGGACGTGCGCATCGCCTGCGTTCAGAGTATGCTTTCCGGCTGGGCGCAGCTGAGCGACGAGCAGGCACAGGAACTTGTACAAGCCGTGGAACAGGCGGACGAGGAAGAGGCAAAGGCGGCGATCGCCGCCTTTACGGGCGAAGCATCGGCGGAAACACTTTATCCGCTGTTGAAAAAGACGCTTGCTCTTTCCGGCGAATAATTTCCCGTCTACGGGCGGAACGCGGACACGCGTTCCGCCCTCTTTTTTCGTAAAAATATTCACGGCATATTTTTTGCCGCAAATACACAAAATGCAGGCGTGGATAAGAAGAAAAAAGCCCCCGCCCTGGAAAGCGGCGCGGAAAAAAACGTAAAACTTTTAAAAGACTTCCTGCCTGCGGAAGACGTGCTCGTCTACCGTTTTTCAACGGCAGACGGAAAACCGTGCGCGGCAGTCTTTACGGACGGTATCACAGACAAACAGCTGTTGGGAGAACTGGCGGCGCGGCCTCTTTCCCTGGCCACAGCGCCAGCAACGCGCGAAGAAGCGGAAAAACTGCTCCTTTTCCCCGAGATCAAGCGCGCAGACGACGTTCCTGCAGCGGCAAACGAGATCTTGTCGGGAAACCCCGCCCTGCTGATCGAGGGAATACAGGGTGCAATCATCCTGGGCACCAAAAAAGTGACCCTGCGCGCGGTCAGCGAACCGCAGACGTCCATTACAGTCAAAGGCCCGCGCGAAGGGTTCATCGAGGATGTAAAAACCAACATGAGCCTCGTGAGGCGCCGACTGATCACTCCCGATCTGCGCTTTGAGATCGTAACTCTGGGCAAGCGGAGCAACACCAAGATCTGCATCGCCTATCTTCACGGCATAACAGATGAAACCCTTGTCGGGCGTGTCCGCGAAAAGCTGAAAAAAATACAGACGGACGGTGTGCCCGATTCCTCCTACGTGGCGCAGCTGCTTTCCCCCTCGCCCGCTTCCCCCTTTAAACAAGTGGGGACGACGGAAAAGCCGGACGTACGGTGCGCCAAAATGCTGGAAGGGCGCATCGGGATCCTGTGCGACGGTTCGCCCATCGCGCTGACGCTCCCTTACATGATGAGCGAGGACTTCCAGAGCGCGCAGGATTACTACGTATCCCCCGCTCGCGCAACGGTAAACCGTTTTTTGCGGACCTTTGCCGTGCTTCTTTCCATATTCCTGCCCGCGCTTTACGTTGCGGCGCAGCTGTTCCGGCTGCAGCTTTTGCCCTTCGGACTGCTGATGACCATTTCCGGCGGCATTCAGGGCATCCCCCTCTCTCCAAGCCTGGAAATGCTTTTTCTGCTCCTTGTCCTGGAAATTCTCATTGAAGCGAGCGTACGGATGCCCAAATACGTGGCACTTGCCCTTTCCGTCATCGGAGCGCTGGTCTTGGGGGACACGGCGGTGAAAGCGGGGCTTGTTTCCTCGCCCGCTATCATCATTATTGCCCTTTCGGGCATTTCCGCCTACACCGTGCCCGACCTGACGGGAACCTTATCCCTTGTGCGCATGGGATACATTGTGGCAGCAGGGAGCATAGGCACCTACGGCATTGTCCTGCTTACAGGATTTTTACTGTACTATCTCGTGAGCGCGGACGAATGGGGCGTTCCCCTTCTGGCACCCTTTTCGCCGCTGATCGTGCACGACCTGCGCGACAGCCTGTACAAGGCGGACGTGTGGGCGCTGAGCGAGAGGCCCGAAGTATTTCGCCCGAAAAACCGCACACGCTTGCGGAAAAAGGAGACAACATGAAACTTTGCGCAAGACAAATCTGCTTTCTGTTTGCGGCAGTACTGCCCGTGACGAGGCTGTTGGTATACCCGGCCACCCTATCCTACTGGGCGAAAAACGACCTGCTGTTTGCGGCGGGACTGAGCTTTATTGCAGAGGGTACGGCGGTGGCGGCCGTACTGTTTGTGGCGAGCCGCACGCAAAAGACCTTTTTCCAGCTTTTGGAGAGCAACTTCGGCAACGCGGCGGCACGCGCCGTGTACCTGCTGTTTGCACTGTTCTTTGCCTTTTCGGCGCTTTTGCCCATCCTGGAACAGCGCGGTTTTGTCCTGCAGGTGTTTTATGAAAACGTACCCTCGTTTTTAAGTTTTCTGCCCTTTTTTCTCGTCAGTCTGTTTGCGTGCGCCAAAGGACTGCGCAGCATGGGACGGGCAGCCGACCTTGCCCTGCCCGTTTTTGCCGTATGTTTTGGCGTACTCTTTCTCATGGCGGTAACCGAGGGCGAGTATGCCGCACTCCTGCCCCTGTTCGGGGCGGGAACGGGCATACTGCGCGGCGGCGCATTCGGGCTGCCATGGTACGCGGGCGGCGCATATATGCTATTCTTTTTGGGAAATTTCCGCTGCGAAAAAGGCGCAGCAGGCAAGATCCTGCTCTCCTACGCCGCGGGTGCGCTGGCAGTACTCGCCTTTCTCGCCGCCTTTTACGCCATCTTTTCTGACATCGCACTTTTGCAGCAAAATGCCCTGGCGCATCTTTCCAAGTACGCGACCGCCTTCACATCGCTGGGCAGGATCGACCTGTTTTTCGTGTTCGCGCTGACGCTGGTGCTCCTGTTTGCACTGTGCATCCCCCTGCAGATGAGTGTGCACTGTATCTGCACCGCCCTTTCCTGCAAACCCCTCGTTCCCGCCCTCGCAATCAACGCCCTTCTGCTGGCGCTGACGCTTTTCTTTAATCAGTCGTACCTGGAAATACAAACGCTGATGACGCAAAAACTGTGGATCGTTTACGCTTTTTTTGCCATGATTTTGCCATACGTTACTCTGTTTTTGCGGCGAAAGGAAAACAAAAGCCTGCCTTGCCGCCAAAGGAGGAACGCATGAACGCAAGCAAACTTTCCGTGCGGCTGGCCGCTTTCGGCGCGGCGCTGCTGCTCCTTCTCTTTTTTTCAAACGATTTCGGACTGATCGACATTCAGAAAACTTCTATCGTGACCGCCGTCGCCATCGACGCGGGCGAAAACGGCACGGACGTGACCGTTCAGATTGCCGTACCCAAAACGGGAGCGACGACCGCGAGCAACGTGACCGTAAAAGACGCCACCACCATGGCCGACGCGATTGCCAAGCTGAATCTGAAAACAGGGTGGTACCCCACCCTGGTGCATTGCAGACTGATCCTGCTGGGCGCGGACGCTGCCAAAGAAAACGTGTTCCGCGAGTTAGACTATTTCCTGCGCAGTCAATTTGTAGAAGATACCTGTCTGGTTGCCGTTTGCCGCGACCGCGCCGAAGCGGCACTTTCGGCGCAATCACCCGTGGGCGACATGACGTACGCCGCCATCGAAAAGGTGCTCTCTTCCGAAGCACAGCAGACGGGGCTGGTGAGCGTAAACATTCTGCGCGATTTTGCCAAAGGCTATTACGGCGCAGGCGAAAGCGGCTTTCTGCCCTTGCTTTCCGTAAAACAGGACGCGGAGGGCGGCAACGCCTCTCCTTCCGGCAGTTCCGAAAACACGGGGACAAAAGGCGGTGCGGACAGCGGAAAAGCGGTGTTTGATGCCTCGGAAACGGCGCTGTTTGTGGGCGGAAAGCAGGTGGAAACACTCAATGCGGAAGAGACGCTCGCCTTTAACCTGGCGGACACAGACACGGATTTTGCCTACGGCGATGTTATCGTGTCCGAAAAGGGAGAACCCGTCACTTACAGCCTGAAAATGAAGATCTTCCGCAAGGCGCGCAAAGTGAGTGCGGAGGGAGATCTGCCCGTGCTGCGTTTTACCGTGCGCGCGCGTGCGCAGGTGGCAGACGTGACCCGCGCGGGAAGCACCCTGGAAGTGGCGGAGAGCTCCATCGTTCCCGAAAACGTACTGCGTACGGCGGAAGAAAAATTCCGCGAAAAACTGACGGACGCATTTTTCAAAGCGCAGGAAAACGGATGCGACCTGTTCGGCGTATGCGCGTCCCTGCAAAGATACTGCCCCGCACTTTGGAAAAAGCTGGGCAAAGACGCCCTTGCCGCGGCCAAGCCCGTGTGCGATATAAAATTCAGCACCCTGCGATGAAAAACAAGGTGCCGCCCGAAAACTTTTTTCGGGCGGCACCTTGTCGTCTGTCTTTTTTGAAGAGAGCGCGTTTGCCCTCGCTTTTACGGCAAATACAAAAACCCCGCACGATGTGCGGGGT
>CASFBD010000146.1 GCA_949292885.1 uncultured Bacillota bacterium | reverse complement strand
TGAAAAAGTTTTCCCCGCACCCTTTCCAAACAATATAACCAAAGTAATGTTGTTGACCCGTAGAACGGTCAAATCCAAACAACATTATTATACGAGTAATAAATACTATGGAAAAACTTTTATCTATTTTAACGGAAATCAGACCGGACGTGGATTTTACATCCGAACAGGACCTCATCGGAGGCGGCGTGCTCGATTCGCTGGACATCATGGAAATCGTGGCGGAGATAGGCGACGCCTTCGGCGTTACGCTTTCCCCTGCGGACATCGTTCCCGCCAATTTCCACTCGGCGCAGGCAATGTGGGAGATGATTTGCCGTAAACAGGGCTGAACATACTTTTTTCCCTCCGACCGCAGTCGGAACGCGGACGTGTTTTTGTTGCAGAAAGGTTGCAAAACGCGTCCGCGTTTGCTATAATAATGTCAGTCCTGCATTTCAGGGAAATGAGCATTGCATTCGGAAAGGAGAAAAGATGTTAAAACTTAGTCCCGTCCTCAAAGATTACCTTTGGGGCGGCATGAAATTCGGTAAAATGTACGGCCGCGACAACGGCGGCAAAAAGATGAGCGAAAGCTGGGAAGTATCCGTCCATCCCGACGGGCTGAGCACCTGCGAGGGCGGAACACTGGCAGAATATCTCGCCAAAAATCCGCAGGCGGTGGACAAGGCGGGCTCGCCTTTCCCCGTTCTCATCAAATACATAGACGCGGCACAGAATCTGTCCGTGCAGGTTCACCCCGATGACGAGTACGCCCGCCGCGTGGAAAATGACAACGGCAAGACGGAAATGTGGTACATCCTCGGCGCGGACGAGGGCGCAGGCATCTACTGCGGTTTCAAGCGCGATACGGATAAAGAGGAGTTCCTTGCCAAAGTCAAAGACGGCACTGTGGAAGAATTGCTCAACTTTATCCCCGTAAAGGAAGGGGATTGTTTCCTCATCGAGGCGGGAACGGTTCACGCCATCGGTGCGGGGTGCGTCATCTGCGAAGTGCAGCAGAGCAGCAACGTTACCTACCGCGTGTACGATTACAACCGCAGGGGCGCTGACGGAAAACTTCGCCCTCTTCACGTGGAAAAGGCAGTGGACGTCATTAATTTCAAGGCATTTGAAGACCATACGAACACGGGAACATTTGCAAACGCCCCTGGCGGCAAAGTGCGGCGGCTTACGGGCTGCAAGTATTTCGAGTGCCGCAAACTGGATCTGGACGGCACGTATGCGGAAGAGAACAAAACCTCTTTTACTGCGATCAACGTGCTCAAAGGGGAAGGAAAGGCGGACGGAAAGCCTTTTAAAGCGGGCGACAGCTTCTTTGTTCCCTGCGGTGAGAAATTTACTTTGGAAGGAAAGGCGGAGATCGTTCTGACGACGGAGGGGAAAGAATGAGTTACTATATCGGCATAGATCTGGGCGGAACGTTTGTCAAGTGCGGCATTGTGGACGAGCAGGGGAATATCCTTGTAAAAGATAAGATCCCTACGGGCAACGGCAGACCTTATACGGAGATTGCGGCGGACATGGCGGAATTTGCCGAGCAGCTCATTTCCCGTGCTGGACTGAAAAAGGAGGACGTCAAGGCGGCGGGGATCGGTGCGCCTGGAACCATCGACAGCAAAAACGGCGTCATCGTGTACAGCAACAACATTCGCTGGGAAAAAGTTCCGCTGTGCAAAGAGATCGAAAAGAGATTGGGCCTTCCCACCTACATCACCAACGACGCAAACGCGGCGGCGCTGGGCGAAAATTTCTGCGGAGCGGGCAAGGACTATGAAAGTATGGTCTTTATCACTCTGGGAACGGGCGTCGGCGGCGGTATCATCATCGACGGCAAGATCTTTGAAGGGAATAAGTCCGCTGGTGCGGAGATCGGTCACGAGGTCATCCGCATGGGCGGCGAAAAATGCACCTGCGGCAGAAGAGGTTGCTTTGAAGCGTACGCATCTGCAACGGCGCTCATCAACCAGGCAAAGCGCGCCATGCAAAAAGACAAAGAAAGTCTTTTGTGGAAACTTTGCGGAAATGATTTGGAAAAAGTGGACGGGAAAATTGTGTTCGACGCTAAGGATGCGGGGGACAAGACGGCGGAAAAGGTGGTCAAAAACTACATCCGTTATCTCGCGGAAGGGGTGGCAAACCTCGTCAACGTGTTCCGTCCGCAGGCCATCGTACTGGGTGGCGGCGTATGTGCGCAGGGAGATGCGCTTATCAAACCGTTAAAGAGAAAGGTGAATACGCTCGCCTACGGCGGCGTAAAATATGCGCCTGTGCAGATCGTAACGGCAAGCCTCGGAAATGATGCGGGGCTGTGCGGCGCGGCGCGTCTTGCAATGCTCAGATAAAAGGCAGGCGCCCTGTACGGGGCGCCTGTTTTAATAAAGTACGGGTTTGGTTCTTTGCGGGGCAATAAAGGGTATTTTCAGGGGGAATTATGTTGACGGAACTGATCACTGCCATAGCGGTCATCGTGCTTTTACCGATCGTTTTCGGGGCGTTGTTTTGCGCCCGTATGCGGGAGGAGAGAAAAATGCGCACAGACGGTTATTTGCGCATCAAGGTGCCTAAGGCAGTCGTTGTATTTTTTGCTCTGTTCAGCGCTTTTATTTTTTTTGGGATGATCGGGGTTCTGATCGGGTACGTTCTGGATGAGTCTATGCCCCTTTCCGCTTTTTTGATCATTGAAGGTCTGATGCTTTTTCTTTTTGCCATCGGCGCATCGGGCTTTTACGCAGCTCTCAGCTATTCCGTTTTTGTTTTTGAGGACAGGATCGTCGTAAAAAAACCTTTTTGTAAGGAAAAGACTTTTTCCTTTGAAAACATCGCCTATTACTCGGCGTATGGAAACTTTTTTGGCGGCGTGATCTGTTACGATGAATGCGGCATTGTGGTCTTTTCCGTGTCGATGCTGGAGGTGGGAGTGGACGCTTTTGTAAGGATCCTGGCGCAGCGCGGCATATCTTTGATCGGTTTTCCCTTCCCTAAAGAAAAGTTTCTGCAATTTCCGCGGTACAGGTTGTTCAGAAAAAAACAGGATGCGAAGGCGATCTTTTTCACAGTGTTGTTTGTCGGTATCGTTTTTCTGCTGATGGGTGTTCTCGTCATGTCCCTGCTCACCGTCAAAGAATATTCGGAGGAGAGTGCGGAGGGGTATGTTGAAACCTACGAGGTGAAGGAGGACAATTTTACCATCACTTTACAGGGGGACGACAGCGTTTATTGGCTGAATAACATTGTGTACGACGCTTTAGACAAGAGTTTTCTGAAAGAACTGAAGCAGGGGATCTTTGTCCGTTTGCAGATCGGATACACGGACGAGCGCGGCAGAAAAAATATCACGGGGATAGAATACTTTGAAAAGACGTATCTTGAACCGCAGGCGGCAGTGGCGGCGGAATATTCCAATTATCAGACCGGCCGCACTATAATGTTTGTGTTTTGCGGCCTGGGCGGCGCGCTCATTCTTTTTTCCGTGCCGCTCGGTGTGCGGTTTAAAAAATATTCCGCGGCTTACCGCGCCGCGGGAAATGAAAGTTATTCGGCTTGAAACTTGAAAAAGAGCGGGAGGGAGATGTTTTCATCTCCCTCCCGCTCTTTTTCAGAGAGCAGACGATCTGCTCCGACCGCAGACGGCGGAGGTTATTCGCCTGCCTTAAAGTTGTATACGGGGCGGATGATCTTTTGGACGGTTGCCGTGGGTTCGAGGTTGGCAAGGATCTCGTCCATGCCCTTGTACGCCATGGGGCATTCGTCCAGCGTGTCCGCACCCACGGAGGTCGTGTAAATTCCCTGCATTTCGCGCGCGTAATCCTCAACGGAAAACAGTTCGCGCGCCTTCATGCGAGAATAGCGGCGCCCCGCGCCGTGCGGCGCCGAACAGTTCCAGTCCTCGTTTCCCTTGCCGATGCAGAGCAGGCTCCCGTCGCGCATATTGATGGGGATGAGCAGCGTTTCTCCCTTCTTTGCGGAAACTGCGCCCTTGCGGATGATGTTGGAATCGAGGTCAATGTAGTTGTGAACTGTTTCAAACGTTTCAAACTGCGTCGCGTCCGCATCCAGCCAGTGTTTGAGCAGAAGTTCGGCGATGAGTTCGCGGTTGCGGCGCGCAAACTCCTGGCAGATACGCATATCTTCCAGATATTCATCGCGCCAGCGTCCCGTCAGATGACACAGTTCGGGCGGGAAATCGGGGGTGCGCGCCGCAAAATCCGCTTCGAGGGCGGCAAGCGCTGCCTGGATCTCTGTGCGGCGTCCTTCTGCCTTGTAGCGTGCGATGAGTTCGCGGCGGGCTTTGAACAGTTCTTCCTTGCCGCTGCAAAGGTCTATCGCAAGCTGCTGGTGTCGTTCCGCCACTTGTTTGCCGAGGTTGCGGCTGCCTGTGTGGATAACGAGGTAGTAGTTGCCCTCGTCGTCCTTGTCTGCCTCAATAAAATGGTTGCCGCCGCCCAGCGTGCCCAGGCTGCGTTCCAGCCGTCCGCTGTTTTTCAGGTCTCGGTAACAGTGCAGTTCCTGCAGGGCGGGAAAGCGGTCGATGCGACCTTCGTGCACGGTCATGCCGGCGGGAATGTAGCGGCGGACGGTCTCGTCCAGCTTTTCAAAATCGAACGTTCCCTTTCCCAGCAAAATGGTACGCATTCCGCAGCCGATGTCCACACCCACAATATTGGGAATGACAGAGCCGCGTATGTCGGCGGTAAATCCGATCACGCAGCCTGCACCCGCGTGTACGTCGGGCATTACGCGGACGCGTGCGCCTGCCGCAAAGGGCAGGTCGCACAGCGCGCGGATCTGATCGAGGGCGACGTCTTCGGCGGTATCGGTAAATATTTTTGCGGAGGTGTATTGTCCGCGTATTTCGATCATGTGTTTCCTCGTATAATAATGTTGTTTGGATTTGACCGATCTACGGGTCAGCAACATTACTTTGGTTATATTGTTTGGAAAGGGTGCGGGGAAAACTTTTTCAAA
>CASFBD010000145.1 GCA_949292885.1 uncultured Bacillota bacterium | reverse complement strand
ACAGCAAGCAGTGCTCTGCCCATGCTGCTTGAATTTTGTAGTGTGGACGCCATGTATGTGAGCGCGCAGTGGGAGTTTGCAAATTCTTTCAGGACGGTTCCCGTCATTGAAAAGAACGGAGTGTTTGAAGTGTGCGGTGTATATGCCGATTTTGTCGGAGAAGATGCTGTATACCTTTACGAGGAAAAGACTTCTATTGTCGTGGCAAACGATGTGCCGGAGAAAGGGAGGTATCCCGATTGCGACATACTGATCGCACGTTCGCAGGAGATCGCTCCCTTTTGTGTCAGCAGTGAACAGGTATTCCTGGAGCGTGCAGAGGGAAAACTTTGCGTCTCCATATACGGCGAATTGCAAATCTGCCGCAAAAATGATATAATTTCTATAAAGGAACTTGCCTGAATCATGAAATTTGTATTGTTTAAGAAAAGCTTGGAAGAGGGAGCCGCTCCTATCTATCTCTTTGACGGGGAAGAAGAATATTTCAAAGAACGCGGCGAGGAGATGCTCAAAGAAAAGTATTTGCAGGAACCCGCGCTCAACTATACCGTCCTGCACGGAGAAACCCTGAAAGGCGGACAGCTTTCCGCGCTCGTTGCGGCGGCACAGTGTGTTCCCTTTCTCAGTCCGAAACGCATTGTAAAAGTGACAGACCTTTTCCCTTCGGAAAAGGATTTCAACACTTACCTAAAAGACTACTTTGAACATCCGCAGCAGGATACTATTCTCTTTATCGTCAATTCTGCCGCCCCGAAAGGGAAAGCGGCAGACCTTCGCAAGGCTCCCAACGTTACGTGGGTGGATTGTTCGAGGGCGGACGAAGAAACCGTGCTGCGCTGGATCTATACGCAGTTCCGTCGGGCAGGAATTTCTGCGGATACGGAATGTTGCGAACGCATCATGCGCTATTGTCTGGGCGATATGTCGCGCATTTCCGGCGAAACGGAAAAGCTGATCGCTTACGCGATGCAGGATAAAAAAGTTACAGCACAGGATGTTGACCTCATCGTCTATCGTGACGCGGAATATAAGACGTACGAAATGTCCAACGCACTCGGGCTGAAAAATTACGGAAAATTTGTTTCCGTACAGCAGGAACTTCTTTCCAAGGGAATGGACGAGATTTCCGTGCTCAACTCTCTCGCCTCATATTTCAGGGGACTGTATGAGATCTCGTTGATCAGGAAGAGCGATGCGGAAACGGCAAAGATCCTCGGAATGAAAGAATATGCGGTCAAAATGAGCCGCCGCCAGGCGGATTCGCTGGGCGCTAAGCGTGTAAAAGAGTGCTTTTTATGCGTTTCCGATGCTTTGAATTCGATCAAATCGGGTGAATTATCTGCTCCTGCGGCACTTTTGGCTGTCAACGCACAATTATTTTTCGGCAATGACGCAAATAACGGCGGGGAATAGCGGTAAAATACTTTCTTTTTTTTGATTTTTCATGTAAAATAGTAGATAGTACATCGACGGAGAAAAACATGGATAAATTCTTGTCTGAAATCGCAAAGACGTTTGAGGGATTCGGGATCGTCGATTTCCTTACAATCCTTTTGTTTGCGGCGGTCTTTTACTACGTATTCCGCATACTGAAACTCAATAACGTACGCAGCGTAATCGCCGTGGTGGTGTTACTGGTTGTCGTCACGGGTATTATTTTTGCCTCGGACAATAGTCTGAAAGGGGACGTTTTTATGGTTGTCCCCATGGTTATCTGTGGAATGATTCTCGTCATTTTCAATGTGGAAGTCAAGCGCGACATACTCAACCTCAATGCGCTCAACCGCATTTCCGAAAAACGCGAACATCAGTCTTATGCTTCCAAGGAGGAAGTAGAGCGCTACATTTCCGAGATCATAAAAGCTTTGCAAAATCTTTCCAAAGACAATATTGGCGCGCTGATCATTCTTTCCAATGACAATATCCCGGCGCAGGTTCTGGAAAGCGGCGTTATCCTGGACGCCAACATTTCCTCTCAGCTGATCGAAGGGATCTTTTTTGTCAAAGCGCCTCTGCACGACGGTGCCATGATCATCAATAATTACAAGATCCAGGCGGCAGGATGTTTTCTTCCGCTTACGCAGAACGTCAACATTCCCAAGGAACTGGGAACGCGTCACCGCGCGGGCATCGGCATCACGGAAACGTCCAATGTCATTGCTTTGATCGTTTCGGAGGAAACGGGCATTATTACCATTGCGCAGCGCGGAAAAATCTCGCGCTACGCCGACTATGATCTGCTGAAGAAGACTCTCAGCGATTATTATTGGAAAGATCTTTCCACGGACGGGAGGAAACGGGTATGAGAGACAAAGATTTCTGGCGCAAAGTTGCGGGGATCTTTATTGATAATGTCCCCATTAAACTGCTTTCGATCGCAATTGCTGTATTTGTCTTTATTGTAATCAATTTTGGCGCGTGATTGCCAAGAGGTCTGTCTATGAAATCCTGCATTGCCGTACCTGAAATTATTCTGCCCGCCGAGGGCATCGATCCCGCCAAGTGGGCGGTGATCGCTTGCGATCAGCATACTTCCGATCCTGCCTACTGGGAAGAATTGGAAGCGTTTGTAGGGGATGCGCCTTCCGCTTTGCGGCTGACGCTTCCCGAAATTTATCTCAGTTCGTCCGATTGCGGCGAGCGCATTCAGCGCATTTGTGCCGAAATGCAGCGTTACCGCAGAGAAGGGTTGTTCCGCAAACTTCCGCAGGGGTTTATTCTGGTTACGAGAAAAACTCCGTTTTCTTCTCCGCGCACGGGGATCGTTCTCAGCGTTGATCTGGAAGAATACTCCTATCTTCCGGATAGCAAAACGCGCATACGCGCGAGTGAAGCAACTATTCTCGACCGTATTCCTCCCCGACTGAAAATACGCGAAAAGGTAGATCTGGAATTTCCTCATATCATGCTGCTGTATAATGATCCGCAGGATACCGTTCTCGGCCCTCTTAAAGGAGCGGATCTTCCCGTTTTGTATGATTTTACGCTAAATATGGGCGGAGGCAGCGTTTGCGGAAAACTTATTTCTCAGACGCAGGAAATAATTTCACGCTTTGAAGCGCTCGTTCGGGACGGACTCCTGTTCATGGTCGGAGACGGAAATCATTCGCTCGCCACCGCAAAGGCTGCATGGGAAAAAATTAAGCCGACACTCTCCGCGTCGGAACGGGAAAATCATCCTGCAAGGTATGCTCTGTGTGAAGCCGTCAATTTGTACGACGAGGGGATTCAGTTTGAAGCGATCCACCGCGTCGTGAAGGGAGTGGACGCGCAGGAATTTGCGCGGTCTTTCAGCACGACTGGCGGTACCGGAGCGGGAAAGATATACGTCGGGGGCGAAGGAAGAGAAATTTCTCTGCCGACATCCGTACCTCTGGCTGTTGCGGAAACGGATACGGCGATCGCCGCATATCTTGAAGAGAGGGGAGGTTGCGTTGATTACATTCACGGAGAGGAAGCCCTGTGTAAGCTGACGCGCGATCACGCAGATTGTGTGGGCATCGCCCTGCCGAAAATGAAAAAATCGGAAATGTTTACTTACGTCGCCTCGTACGGTTGTCTGCCGCGCAAGACGTTTTCCATGGGAGAAAGTGAAGAGAAAAGATATTATATCGAAGGCAAGGAGATCAGATAAATGAAACCGATCGTATGCAAGTTCGGCGGCTCGTCTCTGGCAGACGGAAACAACATCCTGAAAGTTTGTGAGATCCTGAAAAGTGATCCAAACCGCAAATATGCGGTCGTATCCGCGCCGGGCAAGCGCTTTTCCGGCGATATAAAGGTGACGGATCTTCTGTATGAATGCTATCGCGACGTGACAGAAAAGGGGGATTGTTCGGAAACATTTGCAAAGATCCGCAAACGTTTTACCTCTATTGTCGAAGAGCTCGGTATGAACGGATTCAACATCGCCGGGATTCTTGACGAAACGGAAAAACAAATCGGAGAACAGTGCAGCGCGGATTTTACCGCTTCCCGCGGAGAGTATCTTAACGCGCGTGTGATCGCGGCAAAGCTCGGCTGGGAGTTTGTCGATGCGAAGGACATTATCTTCTTCGATAAAAACGGCTCTTTAGACGAAGCGCGTTCCTATCCCGCCATTGCCGAAAAACTCAGCCGTTGCAACGGTGCCGTTATCCCCGGATTTTACGGCACGGACAGCAACGGGAAGATCAAGACTTTTTCCAGGGGCGGTTCAGATATAAGCGGTTCCATTGTTGCGCGCGCTGTCAATGCGGAAGTGTATGAAAACTGGACGGACGTGAGCGGATTTCTTGCCTGCGATCCTCGCATCGTCAACAGTCCCGAAAGAATAGAGGTTATATCTTTCAAGGAACTGCGCGAGCTCTCTTATATGGGCGCGAACGTGCTTCATGCGGATTCCATTTTCCCTGTCCGTAAGGGCGATATTCCCATCAAGATCAAAAACACTTTCCGCCCGGAAGACCCCGGTACGCTTATTCTTCCCTCCAAAAAATATGTTCTGCAGGGAAATATCGTTACTGGAATTGCGGGTAAAAAGGATTTTACTGTAATTTTCCTGGAAAAATCTATGATGAATGCGGAAATCGGCTTTGCGCGCAAGGTGCTTTCCGTCCTCGAATCGCACAGGATCTGTTTTGAACATATGCCTTCCGGGATCGATACGCTTTCCCTCGTCATTGAAAGCAGGTATCTGACGGGCGGAGTCATGGACGTTCTTCTGGAAGAGATCAATAAGGAAGTGCATCCTGATTATATTCGTGTTCTGGAAAACATTGCACTCGTCGCCACCGTAGGCCACGGCATGGCGTCCAGTATCGGTACATCCGCAAGGCTGTTCCGCGCTCTGTCCGAGGCGGAGATCAACGTGAGGATGATCGATCAGGGTTCCAGTGAGCTGAACATTATCGTCGGCATTGATAACGCAGATTACGAGAAATGCGTGCGTGCTATTTATCATGCGTTTTTTGATAAGAAAGCAGAATAAAGGGACAGCCGGAGCGAAACCTCCGGCTGATTTTTACTGAACGGACTGTATGAAAACAGGGATCGCAATTTTGCGATCCCTGTTTA
>CASFBD010000144.1 GCA_949292885.1 uncultured Bacillota bacterium | reverse complement strand
TGTACTTCTTATTCTTTCGTTTCTCTTCCATATCAAAATACACCCCTTTTTAGTTTAACAGGTTTTTCTTTTCCTGTCCAACTTTTGGGGTGCATTTCACTCGAGGCGGTTGTTGCTGATGTTGTTGTGTGGACCGGTGGCGCCTTGCCGGGGGAGGAACGGTGTGACTGAGATGCCGCGATTGTTTTTACCGTTTCATCCCCGGAAATTGCCTATCTGCAAATTTCCCGTTTGTTTTAGTAGCTCCGCCCTGTGGCGGGCTTTACCCGCGCCGGTTTGACAGATCGCGCTGTTTCACAAATCGACAGGGAAATTTTACAACGGTTTGAAAAAAGTGTCTACCTATTCTATGTTGCAATGTGTCAACAAAACATTACATTTTTAATTTTTTTTCTGGTACGGTGGAACGCAACGGCGATGAGAACCGTGAAAGTAGCAAACATAATGGAGAAAAAAAGCGAGATTCCCAGCATTACAGGGGGTGAAAAAAGGAATAAAAAGGGGTATTCTGTCACGTTTTCCGGGTAACGTATGTGATAAATGAGTTCATACGTCGTCAAAACAGCAAAGAAAACGGAAATGAGCGTAAGCGCGCTCATAAAAATTGTGGCACAAAGGTACAGCGCCTGCTTGTAATGCAGGTCTTCCCTGTCACTTTCCCGGCGCAGGGTTTCCCTTTGCAGCAGCAGTTCCAGCTCCTGTTCCTTTTCTTTTGTCTGCGGTGTTTCCGGTTCCGGCTCTGACGTAAACTTTTCTTCGCCGAACAATAAAAAGTCCGCGCTTACTTCAAACAGAAGGCACAGCGTGCGAAGGTTCGCCGATTCCGGCACCATGGCGCCTGACTCCCATTTGGAAACGGTCTGGCGGGACACGCCCGTGCGATGCGCAAGTTCCTCCTGTGACATTCCCGCTTTTTTGCGCAGGGCATAAATTCTTTCGCAAAGTTTATCCATGCGTCCCTTCCCTGAGAATTTTCTATGTCGATCAATAGATTCCGCTTCCGTCCGCTATGTCCGTTTCGGGGGCGAGCAGGCACAGCTTGCCTTCCTCGTCCTCCGCACACAGGATCATGCCCTCGCTGAGTACGCCGCGCAGCTTTGCAGGCTTGAGATTGGTGACCATGATCACCTTTTTGCCCACCATCTGTTCGGGCGTATAGTATTTTGCGATGCCGCTCACCACCGTGCGCGTTTCCTTGCCCAACTGCACCGTGGATTTGAGAAGTTTGTCGCTCTTTTCTACCTTTTCGCAGGCGATCACTTTTGCCACCTGCATCCGCACTTTGGCAAAGTCGTCGATGGAGATCTCGGCAGGGTATTCGGGTTCGTGCGCTTTGGCGGGCTTTTCCTGCTTGGGCTTTTCCGCCTCAGCGTGCAGACGTTCGTATTCCGCTTCCACGTCCTTATAATTTTTGCGCGCAAACAGGTGCTGTTCGGTAGGGGAAACGCGGCTTCCGTTTTCGATCAGCCCGAACTTTTCCTGCGGGGCGCAGGGGCGCAGAGAGGTGTTGAACTGCTTTGCGATCTTTTCCGCCGTCTCGGGCAGGAAGGGGGACAAGAGCCCTGCCGCAATGACGATGCTCTCCGAAAGGTTGTACAGAACGGTGGAAAGTCTGTCTTTCTTGCTCTCGTCGCGAGCGAGCACCCACGGTGCTGTTTCGTCGATGTATTTGTTGCAACGGCGCAGGAAGGAGAAAATTTCGTCCAGCGCGTCGGAGATCTTGAATTCGTCCATTTTTGCGGCAACTTTGCCGTACAGAGCCAGCGCCATCGAACGTACTTCCTCGTCCACGGGTTCCGCCGCGCCCTTGTCGCAGAGAACGCCGTCGAAGTATTTCAGGCTCATTGCCGCCGTGCGTGATACGAGGTTGCCAAGATTGTTGGCAAGGTCCGAATTCACGCGGTCGGTGATCAGTTCCCAGGTAATGTTTCCGTCGTTGTCAAAAGGCATATCGTTCAGCACGAAATAGCGCACTGTGTCCACGCCGAATACTTTGACAAGTTCGTCCGCGTAGATCACGTTCCCGCGCGATTTGCTCATTTTGCTGCCGTCCATCAGAAGCCACGGGTGTCCGAACACCTGCTTGGGCAGGGGAAGCCCCAGTGCCATCAGGAAGATCGGCCAGTAAATGGTATGGAAACGGATGATGTCTTTGCCGATGACGTGCACGTCTGCCGGCCAGTATTTTTTGAACAGTTCGCCCGAGTTTCCGTCCGCGTCGTAGCCCAGCCCCGTAATGTAATTGGTCAGGGCGTCCAGCCATACATACACCACGTGCTTGGGGTCGAAATCGACGGGAATGCCCCAGCGGAAAGAGGTGCGCGATACGCACAGGTCCTGCAATCCCGGCTTGAGGAAGTTGTTTACCATCTCGTTTTTGCGGGATACGGGCGTGATGAATTCGGGATGCTCCTCGTAATAGGCGAGCAGCTTGTCCGCGTATTTGCTCATTTTAAAGAAGTACGCCTCTTCTTTTGCGGGCTTTACTTCGCGTCCGCAGTCGGGGCACTTGCCGTCTTTGAGCTGGGAAGGCGTCCAAAAGGCTTCGCAGGGGGTGCAGTACATTCCTTCGTACGTGCCCTTGTAAATGTCGCCCTGTTCGTACAGCTTTTTGAAGATCTTCTGCACCTGTTTTTCGTGGTCGGCGTCCGTGGTGCGGATAAATTTGTCGTAGGATACGTTCATCAGATCCCAGATCTCTTTGATCTGCGCCGCAACCCCGTCCACAAACTGTTTGGGCGTCGTGTTTTGCGCGGCGGCTTTTTCCTCGATCTTCTGGCCGTGCTCGTCCGTTCCCGTCTGGAAGCGCACGTCATAGCCCTGGCTGCGCTTGAAACGCGCGATCGCGTCGCTGAGAATGATTTCATAGGTGTTTCCGATATGCGGTTTTCCCGATGTGTAGGCGATCGCCGTCGTGATATAATAGGGTTTTTTTGCCATATGTCCCTCCGATTGTCGCTTGTTTCCCGTCTATTATATCTTATTTTTTAAATAATGTAAAACTTTTTTCAAAGTTTTTTGCCCCGCAGGGGGATTTTTACGCCGCACGCGCATATTTACGGGCGCGCTTTCATAAGGTTAGGTCGGAGGTGTGTCCATGAACGTCCTGTTCGTCTGTATCTTTGCTATCTCTTCCGCGCTCGTCGTCCTGCGGGACGCGTCCGCCTTTCTTCCCGCGCTTTTGGAAGGAGCAGGGAATGCTGTCACGCTCTGTCTTTCTCTGCTCGCCGTCTATGCCGTGTGGATGGGTTTTCTCCAGGTGGCGCAGGACGCCGGAGTCTTACGCGGAATGTCCCGCGCCATGCTGCCGCTCACGCGGCGGCTGTTCCATACGCAAAACACGCAGGCATTGGAACAGATCTCCGTCAATCTTGCCGCAAATCTGTGCGGTATGGGCGGAGCCGCCACGGGTGCGGGCATTTCAGCCATGCGACTGCTGGACAGGGAGCGTTATTCTCAGGAAATGTTCTTCGTTGTCAATTGCGCGGGCTTGCAGTTCTTTCCCTCCACGATCATCTCCCTGCGCGCGCAGGCAGGCTCGCTCCGCCCGCTTTCTGTTCTCTTGCCCGCCCTGCTCGCCTCTCTCTTTTCCCTCGCACTGGGAATTTTGCTCGTGCGCCTGTTCTGCCGCAGATGAACGCGCTTTTACCTTTTCTCGTCGTCATTCTTCTTCTTGCTGCCTCCTTCCGCAAGGTACGCGTGTACGACAGTTTTGCAAAGGGCGCGGGCGGCGCTCTTCCGTTGGTGGGCAAGCTGTTTCCGTACATCGCAGCCGTGCTGGTGCTCGCAGGTTTGTTTGAGGCGAGCGGGCTTTCGTCCGCTCTCTGCAAAGCTCTCGAACCTCTCTTTTCTGCACTCGGCATTCCGGCGCCTGTTCTTCCGCTCGTTCTCGTAAAGCCGTTCTCGGGCAGCGGTTCGCTGGCACTGGTAGGGCAGCTGTGTTCGCAATACGGCGCCGATTCTTATATCGGCAGGTGTGCCTGCGCCGTATACGCGACGGGCGAAACCGTCTTTTACCTCTCCGCGCTCTATTTTGCGGGCGGCGGCAGGGCAAGGCCCGTTGTCATCGCCCTTGTTTCCAACCTTGCCGCCGCTCTTCTTGCCTGTCTGTTATGCCGGATTCTCTGATCTGCCAAATTGTGTTAATTTTGTGAATTAACATTTTTCCCTCCAACGGCAAAGCGTTTCAGTGTGAGTATTTAACACTATTAAAGGTTTATTAGGAGGATTTATGCCGAAAAAAGGGGAATTGTGTTAGAAAATAACAAAAAATGTAAAGAAAATTTATTTCAAAAAAATTTTAAAAAATAAAAAATTTTGCTTTACATTTTTCTTTAGAGGAAGTATAATATGCGTGTAATCAAACGAAACGCGAAACGCTTCCGCTTGGTTACCTTCAATAGCTCATCATTTTCCCCCTTATCATATATGGATCGGGCACAGAACCGCAAGGCTCTGTGCCCGGTTCATTTTTTTCGGAAAGGAGGGGGTGTTCGTCTGCATGGGAACAGGTTGCAAGGTCCTGCTGGATTTTCTGCAAAGGCTTGCGCGGCAAAGCGATTTTTGTTATAATAAAAGAAAAGGAGGGACGTCAAATGCAGTTTCGGGCGGTACACGAAAATTATAATGTCAGCGACCTGGAGGCTTCCTTGCGCTTTTACAGAGAGGCTTTGGGGTTGGAAGAGGTGCGCAGAAAGCAGTCGGAGGATTATACGATCGTTTTCCTGAAAAACGGAAACAGCGATTTCGAGCTGGAGATCACCTGGCTGAAAGATCATCCGCAGAAATACGATCTCGGGGAATGTGAGTTCCATCTCGCATTCAGAACGGACGACTACGAGGGCGCTCACAAAAAACACGCCGAAATGGGGTGTATCTGTTTTGAAAACGAAAAGATGGGCATTTATTTCATCGAGGACCCGGATGGGTACTGGATCGAGATCATTCCCGAAAAGAGAGGATGAAATAAGAACCGCCCCACTGATCTGACCCCAAAAAATGAGACGGAAAGATTAACGGGTGGAATGAGAGGACTGTAGACGGTATTGAACCGGAGACAGTCCTTTCAACTTTAATGTAA
>CASFBD010000143.1 GCA_949292885.1 uncultured Bacillota bacterium | reverse complement strand
GAATGCAATCGGAAAGGACGAATTTGCATAAGCGTCGGGAAAATTTTCAATGCTAAAAATCCCCCCGCCGGAAAAGAGCGGACAAACAAAAAGAGAAGCGCCCTGCTTGGGTACTTCTCTTTTTTGGCTGCCCCTGGCAGGGCTTGCGCCTTCGGCGCAAAGCTCCGCGGGCGCGCGCTCCGCGCATGCCCACATCGCCGAACTTACAGTTCTCGTCCGCCGCGGCAATACAAAAAAGGAACACAGCATTGGCTGTGTTCCTTTTTTGGCTGCCCCTGGCAGACTCGTAAGGAGCGCAGCGACGGAATAGCGTATCGTTCGCCGCTGTATAAGGAAGCGGCGCGATCGCGTCACTGTCGACGCGCGAAGCGTTCGACCAAGAGCGTGCGCTGCGAGGCGCACGAAAAAAGAGAAGTGTCCTGCTTGGGTACTTCTCTTTTTTGTGATTTGTGAACGAAAAGGCTACACGCATCAGTCTTTATATTGCCTATATAATATCAAATTGCACCGCAAAAATCAATGAATACACACCATGAAAATATCGGAGGCAAATTTCTTTGCCCCCGATATTTTACTCAACCCGTTCCTCTATTGTAATTCCGCCTTTTAGCATAATCACGATTTTCCCATCTTCCATCACGCGAATATACTCAATTAACAACCGCACCGACCTATCGTCGTACACGTCGAAGTTCAGAGAATCATCAGTCAACAATTTTTTGATACGTTCCAATTCTGTATTGACGCTTTGATTACTCTCGATCTTGGCCTGTACAAGTTTTAATTGTTCCCGCAAAACAGCCAGCTCATTTGTCTGCCGTTCGATTATCTTCTCGATCCGCCCCTTATCCCCTTCCGTTCTTTCGAGCAATTCGATGTTTCCGTCAATTTCTCCCCTGATCGTTTCCATCTGTTTCTCTATGGCATAGGTATCCAACACATCATTTTCTCCCGTAAAAGCGTAAGAAAGATTGGACACGATCAAATCCATAACTTCTTTTCTATCTCTGACGGCAACCGTCAATGCGCGGCAGATCGCCTTTTTCAGTTTTTCTTCATCGAGGGTAACCGAATTTTTGCAAAATTCCGTTCCGTGATCGACACGGCTCACGCACCGCCAAACTTTTCGATTCACCCCGTTTCTCACCCATGTCCGCCTTCGGTATGGACTGCCACACTCGCCGCAAATCAAAAGATTAGTCAAAGCGAACTTGCCGCTGTATTTTCCCTGCTCCGTTATTGTTTTATCGGATACCTTCCGCATACTTCCCCTGCGGGCAATCTCTGTCTGCGCCATCTTAAAGGTTTCGCGGTCAATGATTGCAGGGTGATTATTCGTTACCAAATACTTTGTCAGTTCTCCGCGGTTTCGTTTCACCTTTTTTGTGATGCAATTCTCTACATATGTTTTCTGATAGATCACGTCGCCGCAGTACCGTTCGTTCGTAAGGATACTGTATATGTTCCCTTTGCTCCATACGCTTTTCCCCTTTTTGGTCAAATAGCCGTTTCCTTCCAAATAGGCTTTGATTTGATCTGTGGTATCACCTGCAAGGTATTTTTGGAAAATCTCTTTCACAATGTCGGCTTCTTCGGGAACAATTTCCGGCTCGCCGTTCTCGCCTTTACGATAGCCCAAAATATTATATCGGAAAGCATACGTTCCCGTGCGCATCCGCTGATGGATTCCCCACTTGACATTGGCACTGATGTTTTCGCTTTCCGCCTGCGCCATAACGCTGTGAAAACCGATCACCATTTCACTTTCCATTTTGAGGGTATCTAAATTCTGCTCCTGAAAATAGACGCCGATCCCCATCGCTTTCAGCTGCCGCACATACCGCAGGCTGTCCACGACATTTCGGGCAAATCTCGCGACAGATTTTGTCAGGATCAAATCTATCTTTCCTTTCTCGCAGTCGCGTATCATCTCCAAAAAGTGTTTCCTCTTTTTAGCAAGCGTACCCGTTATTCCTTCATCCGCATATATCTTGACAAATCTCCACCGTGGATTTTTCCCTATAATATCCGTATAATAAGAAACCTGCGCGGCATAACTTTCAAGCTGATCCTCACTGTCCGTCGAAACACGGCAATACGCCGCCACCCGCAAAATGGCATTGGCATCATTTTGCTTTACCAACAGCGGATTCGCTTCTATTTTTGTTACGACCTTTTGCCGCATTTGTCACGCCCTCCTTCTTTCCGATCACCTCTGCGCCGTTCACGAACACCACGCCGATCGCACCGTCTTTGTATATTTTTACCTGCGATACGGCTACCGTCAAAAAATCCATACTGACTTTTCCGCTCTCGAACTCCTGTTCGACCTTTCTTCTGACAAATTCCGTATAAGCAGCAGCTTTATTCTCCCGGCAAGCCTGAAACTTTAATGCCGCACATTCGAGGATCACCTTTTTCCCCGCCATAAAACTCGGAGCCGGTTGATTCGTCATTCTGCCGATTTCATTTGTATAGCGCATGATCTCCTGTGTGGGATAATAAGTTACAACCTCTTCCTTTGATAACAACGCATCGGATTGCGTTGCAGCCATACCGATTGCCGACAGTATCCCTCCAAACACCTCCACATCGGAGATATACTTGTCGTTTTTACACCCGTTCGGACAAATCCATTTTTCTCGGTTCTTCCATTTTGTCCTTCGATAAAAGGGTTTGCCGCATTGCGCACAAACTGTGATCTTTTTGAGATACTCGACTTCTGCGTCCAAAGCGATTTTCTGATTCCCGCGAGCGGACTTTCTCTGATTGGCTTTCTGATACTCTTCCAGACCGATAATGGCGGGATACCCCTCTGCACCGATATATTTTTCGTTTTCTATGATACGGAAAACTTTGTTTTTATTCCACAAGCGGCTTTCCAAATAAAACTCCACTCCTTCTTCCGTCAGTTCGTCCGCTATCTCCTGCAAAAGTTTTCCCTCTATGTATTCCCGAAACACTCTGCGCACGATCTCCGCTTCGCTGTCTATCACAACGAGCTTACCGCTTTCCATTCCGTATCCGTAGCTGATCATCCTGTTCGCCATATCTTTATCCTACCGTTTCACTCTTAATTTCAATTCGCACTTCAAAGCAAAGGTCAACGAACCGTCCTGTCCGACGCGAATCTTATCCACGATCTCATCGAATAAAGCCTCATCCATTGCTGTTAAAAACGGCTTCTTTTCTACGATCCGCTTCAACGCACGAAGTTTCTCCAAGCATTTTTCTTCTTCGTCCTCATTTACGAGTTTCTGCCTTCGTTCCCGAAGTTCTGCCATTCGGTTTTTTAACCGATCCGTCTTTTCAAAATACAGTACAGAATCAATTACCCCTTTCAAAAATAAGTCACTGAATGTACTGTTTTGTTTAGAAAGCGTAGCCATTTCATTGTCTATTTCCGCTATCATACCGTTGCCACCGTTTACTTTTATTTTCAGGGTCTGCAACTGCTGTATTGTATCTCCAATGACTGTCTTTTCGTTTTGTTTTAAGGTATTAAACATTCTTACGAATGCCCTGCGTATCTCTTTATCCGACAATAGCGGTGCATGGCATACCTCCGACGTCAGCCCCTTTTTCCCGCACTTCCAATACCATTCCCTGTCCTTCTGATGTTTCCTGTACCTCCATCCGCATTGCTCGCATACGATTTTACCTTGAAAGAACTGCTTTTCCTGCGGCGGCTTAAAATACTTTTCGCTCCGTTCACGGCGCATCTCCTGCACCGCCAGATAATCTTCTTTCGGAATGATCGCCTCGTGCGCACCTTCGCAAAGAAACATATCCTCTTCTCCGCGGTTCTTTTTCGCGCGCAGCGGCAGCATCGGCGGCGTGTAATATTTCCGCATCAATAAGTCGCCCACATATCTTTCATTCGTCAAAAGATAGGAAACCTGTTTCATCGACCATTGCAGTCCGCCCGTTTCATGCGTCTGCATATATTTTACGATTGCCTTTTCTCCCATGCCGGACAAGTAAAGTTCATATACTTTCCGTACTTGCTCCGCCTCATCGGGCAAAACGATTAAATCACCGTCCTCTAATTTATAACCATACGGTGCAGAGGACGGCTTATACGTCCCGTTCTCCATGCGCATACGAACCGACATTGCCATTCGTCTGGATGCAGACAAGGCCTCCTGCTGCGCAAATGCGCTCTTGATGTAAAGTATTATCTCCGAATTCATCTGCTCTGTGTCGAGATTGTCGTTCTCAAAAAACACGCTCACACCGCAGGCTTTCAGTTCCCGCACCGCTTCGATACATTCAAGGGAGTTGCGCGCAAACCTCGTAACGCTCTTTACAAGAACACGGTCGAGCTTCCGATTTTTTGCATCTTTCAGCATACGCTTGAACTCGTCCCGCTTTTGCATCTCCGTTCCCGTGATACCCTCGTCGGCGTATATATCTACGAGCCGCATCATTTCGTTTCGGCGGATATAATCGTTATAATACTTGACCTGTGCAAAAAAGGAATTGAGCTGATCTTCCGAATCCGTACTCACGCGGCAATACGCCCCGACTCGGATATACCCCGCGTCATCACCTTCTTTGGTTGGTCTTATGATTTTGACTTCCTTTTCTCTTGCCGACATAATCGTTTCCTCTTTATTTTCCTTGTGTTTCGGACATCTCTCCGATATGTCATACGACTTTTCAGCTCATTCAATCGATCGGGATGACACCGCTGCCCGTTTTCTCTGCGTTTTTATGATTCAGCCGCTCCGCTACCTTTCCGTTTATCTCTCCGTGCAAATATAAATTTCGCACAACCGCCCATGACAACCTATAAACATTCTCCCTGTGCATCCGTTCTTCCGCGCTTATCATTTTTCCTCCATCCTATTTATATATAAGGAAAGACGAAGCGCGGCGGCATAAGTCCGTTACGCTCCATCTTTCCGATGTCCGTTTTCTTCCTTATGCCGTTCGGCATATTCTGTTGTTTATCTTTGTTTCGTAAATTTATGGTGACGGATATATTCCGCAACATTTTGCCTTGCAAAATCGGGTATATCTTCCCATAAAATTTCTTTACGCTTTTTCTCGCACGGTATATCGTGCGCTTGTGCCATCGTAGGAACTCGTATATAAATTACTGCCTTACAAGTTTTCATCGTTTCTGCC
>CASFBD010000142.1 GCA_949292885.1 uncultured Bacillota bacterium | reverse complement strand
TATCTTGAACTCCGCGCTATACTTTTTGTTGATTCTTTTCTTCCTTGACATAAAAAATATGCACCTCCAAAAGTGTCCAACTTTTGGGGTGCATATCAACCAAGGGGCGCCTTTTTATTTTTTATAGAAAAATCAGTTGTTTTTTCCGCAGCAGTTTTTGTACTTTTTGCCGCTTCCGCAAGGGCAAGGATCGTTTCTGCCGGGCGTCTTGTTGGATTTCACCATGGGACGGGAAGTGCCGTCCGAGGAGTTGGTGACCAGCTGTTCGGGATCGGGCGCGGAAATGGGCGCAACAAACGGAGCAGCAGAAACATCCTCTTCCGCGGGTGCGGGCTTAGGAGCCGCCACAGGCTGAACGGTGGGACGATTGACTTCGATGCGGACTTTAAGGAGCAGGGCGATGGTGTTGCTCTGGATACGTTCGATCATTTCCTCGAACATATCAAAGCCTTCCTGCTTGTACGCGATGACGGGATCGACGTTACCGTACGCGCGCAGGCCGATACCCTTGCGCAGCTGGTCCATAGCGTCGATCTGGTCGATCCAGTTGCGGTCGACGTTCATCAACAGGAAGCGGCGCTCGACGTCGGCGTAATCAATGCCAAGTTCTTCCTTGACCTGAACGATCTTCTCTTCATAAGCCTTTTCTGTGGCTTTGGTGATCTTTTCGATAGCGGTATCCACATCCCAGCGCGCAAGTTTTTCGGGCGTAACATAGTGGGAACCTTCGGGGAGCAATCTGTTTTCCAAAGCGCGGTTGAGTACGTCCGCATCCCATTTTTCGGGCATTTCGTCGATGTTGACCGCTTCGGAAATAACTTTTTTGACAAAGTCGGGAATATACTTGACGACCTGTTCGTGCACGTCCTCCCCTTTGAGCACCTTCATACGCTCGGCATACATCACCTCGCGCTGTTTGTTCATGACGTCGTCGTATTGCAGAACGTTTTTACGGATACCGAAGTTACGTCCCTCAATGGCTTTCTGCGCATTTTCGATGCCGCGGGAAAGCATTTTGGATTGCAGGCAAGTGTCTTCATCCTTGCTGAAAATGCCGTAGATCTTTTTCAGGCGCTCGCCTCCGAACCTCTTGATGAGGTCATCCTCCAGCGAAATAAAGAAGATAGATACACCGGGGTCACCCTGACGGCCGGAACGTCCGCGCAGCTGGTTGTCGATACGGCGGGATTCGTGCCGTTCTGTACCCAAAATGCACAGGCCGCCCGCTTTGACGACTTCCTGTTTTTCCGCATCCGTTTCCGCCTTGTACTTGTTGTACAGTTCATCGTACATGGCGCGGTATTTTTGGCGCTCCTCTTCCGCTTCACCCTGCAATTCTGCGTACGAAGTGGCGAGTTCGATCTTGTCGTGTTCCACGCCCTCTTCGCGCATACGCTTTTTGGCGAGGTATTCGGGGTTGCCGCCCAGCAGAATATCCGTTCCGCGGCCTGCCATGTTGGTGGCGATGGTCACGGCGCCCAGGCGGCCCGCCTGCGCGACGATCTCCGCTTCGCGCTCGTGGTTCTTCGCGTTGAGAATATTGTGCTTGATGCCGTTTTTGCGCAGCATCTTGGCGATCTCTTCACTCTTTTCGACGGTAGCCGTACCGATCAGGAGCGGCTGTCCTTTTTCGTGACGCTCGGTGATCTCGCGCAGCAGAGCGCGCTTTTTACCGTCCACCGTGGGATAGACCGCATCCGGCATATCCTTACGAATGACGGGCTTGTTGGTGGGGATCTCCAGAACGTCCAAAGAATAAATGGTACGGAATTCCCCTTCTTCCGTTTTGGCGGTACCCGTCATACCGGAGAGCTTTTTGTACAGGCGGAAGAAATTCTGGAAAGTGATGGTTGCGTACGTCTTGTTTTCGTTACGCACCTTGACGCCTTCTTTTGCCTCGATCGCCTGGTGCAGGCCGTCCGAATAGCGGCGGCCGATCATCAGACGGCCGGTAAACTCATCCACGATGATGACTTCGTCGTCGTTGACGATGTAATCCTCATCGCGGTGGAAGAGTTTATGCGCTTTGAGCGCCTGCTGGATATGATGGTTGAGCGACGCGTTTTCGATGTCGCCCAGGTTGTCGATCTTGAAGAAATGCTCCGCTTTGGCAGCACCTTTTTCCGTGATCTGGACGCTGCGTTCCTTGCGGTCGATGACGTAGTCCCAATCGCCGTATTTTGCGCCTTTGGCGATGTCGTCATAGTCGCCGTATTTAGATTCTTCCTCCTCTTCCGGCTCCTCTTCCTGCGCCTTTTTGCGCTTCTTTTTGGAATCTTTATCCTCTTCGCCCTTGCTGCCCTCGTCGTCGAACCCGCCGTCGAGCGTACGCACGAATTTATCCACGCGCTCGTACAGTTCGCTGGACTTGTCGCCCTTTCCGGAAATGATGAGCGGCGTCCTCGCCTCGTCGATGAGGATGGAGTCCACTTCGTCGACAATGGCAAAAGAAAGTTCGCGCTGGACCATGCGGCGAATATCCGTTTTCAGGTTGTCGCGCAGATAGTCGAACCCGAGTTCGTTGTTGGTAGCGTAGGTAATGTCGCACTTATACGCTTCGCGCTTTGCGTCGTCGTCCATGCCCGGCACGACCACCCCCACGGTCAGGCCGAGGAAACGATGCACCTTGCCCATCCATTCCGCGTCGCGGCGGGCGAGGTAATCGTTGACGGTGACGATATGAACGCCCTTTCCGGCAAGGGCATTGAGGTATGCCGGAAGGGTAGCGACAAGCGTTTTGCCTTCGCCCGTCTTCATTTCGGCGATGCGCCCCTGGTGCAGAGCGATACCGCCGATGATCTGTACGTGATAGTGTTTGAGTTTGAGCACGCGCCAAGCCGCTTCCCGCACGACGGCAAAAGCGTCGTAAAGGATGTCGTCCAGCGTTTCGCCGGCGTTCAGCCTGTCTTTCAAGGCCTGCGTCTGCGCGCGCAGCTCCGCGTCCGTCATGGCGCTGTATTTGGGTTCAAGCGCCTCGATGCGGTAAGCCATTTTATTCAGCTTTTTGACACCGCGGCGGCTTTCACCGTTAAACAGGTAATTGATAAGTCCCATGGAGTACACCCCTTCGCCGCAAAAGCGGCGTTTCAAATTTTCACTGAACCGCGACAAAACCCACTTTGCCGCATATTACTTTTATTTTACTATATTTTGGCGAAAATGTAAAAGATTTTTCGGCGGATTTTCGCAATTTAACGCCCGTTTACACATTTTTCACAAAAAATCAGGAGAAAGAGCGCTTATCTGGAACGCTTGCCGCCGTGATGACGTATACCCTCGCCGCGCCCGCGCGCAAAAGCGCCTGCGCAGCCACCGAAGCGGTGGCGCCCGTTGTGAGCACGTCGTCGATGAGGAGAATACGCTTTCCCCTGCACTTTGCGCGTTCGTGAACGCGGAAGCTGCCGCGCAGATTCTGCGCCCTCTGCTTTGCCGAAAGCGTTTTCTGCGCCGCTGTATCGCGCGTCTTGACGAGTACTTTGCCCTCATAAGGAAGTTTGGAAATGGCGCAGAAGGCACGCGCCAGAAGTTCGGATTGATTGTAGCCGCGCTTTTTGACCGCTTCCTGTGTCATTGGGACGCAAAGGACAAAATCCGGCGTTTCAAAATCTGCAAGAAGATGAAACATACTCCCAGCAAATACTTCCGCAAGATCCTTGCGCCCGTTTTTGAACAGTTTGATCAGCCGCACGATCTCCCCTTCATAGCGGAAGGCACTGCGCGCCGCGTCGAACGCGGGCATATCCGACTTGCATTCCAGGCAGGCAAGGCAGGGCTGCTCCGCCGCTCTGCCGCATTTGGAACAGATGGCGCCGTCGTTAAAAGGGAGAGTGCGCAGACAACTTTCGCAAAAATACGGATGTCCGTACACGTCCGCCCCGCAGCAGGCACATACGATCCCCTTCGAGGAGATGAAAGACAGAAGATGAGATACAAATTCATTCATAGGCTTTTGTAACGAAAAAAGGGGGACGTACGCAATTTTCCGTGCGAAGTCCCCTTTTGTTCAGCGAAGATATTGTTTGAGCGTATCCGCCATGTCCGTCTGCTCCCAGGGGAATTCTTCCCTGCCGAAGTGGCCGTACGCCGCCGTCTTTTTGAAGATAGGTTTGCGCAGTCCCAGTTTGCGTATGATGGCGTAAGGGCGCAGATCGAAATGCTTTTTGACGATTTTGACCAGTTCCTCGTCGGACACTTTTCCCGTTCCGTAGGTATTGACGAACACGGAAACGGGGTTTGCCACGCCGATGGCGTAGGCGAGCTGAAGCTCGCACTCGTATGCCAGCCCCGCCGCCACGATGTTCTTGCAGATATAGCGCGCCATATAAGCCGCACTGCGGTCCACCTTGGTACTGTCCTTGCCCGAAAAAGCGCCGCCGCCGTGCGCGCACCTGCCGCCGTAGGTATCGACAATGATCTTTCTACCTGTCAGGCCGCTGTCCCCTTCCGGGCCGCCGATCTCAAACCTGCCCGTCGGATTGATGAAATATTTCGTGTCCTTGTCGAGCAAGGCGGGATCTACCACCTCATCAATGACGTATTTTTTGATGTCCGCTTTCAGCTGTTCCTGCGTAACGTGTTCGTCGTGCTGAGCGGATACAACGATCGTATCCACACGGACAGGCTTTTTGTCCTCGTATTCGACGGTGACCTGCGTCTTTCCGTCCGGACGAAGGTAAGGCAACAGCCCCGAACGGCGCACCTGCGCAAGGCGCATGGCGAGCTTTTGGGACAATACGGCAGTAAGCGGCATCAGTTCGGGCGTTTCCGCAACGGCATAGCCGAACATCATGCCCTGGTCGCCCGCACCGATCTGATCGGCAATGTCGCCGCCCGCCTTTCTTTCCATTGAAGCATCCACGCCCAGAGCGATGTCCGCACTCTGCCCGTGAATGGCGGTGATGACCGCGAGGGAATTGTAGGAAAATCCCTGTCCGTGCGTGTATCCGATGTCCTTGACCGTATTGCGCACGATCTTGGAAATGTCCACATAGCAGTTGGTGGAGAGTTCGCCCATCACCAGCACCATGCCCGTCGTGGCGCAGCATTCGATCGCCACGCGGGAATTTTCGTCCTCGGAAAGAACGGCGTCCAGAACCGCGTCCGAGATCTGGTCGCAAACTTTATCGGGGTGACCTTCCGTCACGCTTTCA
>CASFBD010000141.1 GCA_949292885.1 uncultured Bacillota bacterium | reverse complement strand
CATATCGTGTTTGCGCCGAAATATCGAAGAAAAGTGTTTTACGATGAACACAGGTTGGAAGTGCGGGAGATATTGAGAAAACTCTGTGAATGGAAAGGCGTGGAGATCATAGAGGGAGAAGTGTGTCCGGATCATGTGCATATGCAGGCAACCGAGATGGACACTCGGTTGCCTGCTTTCACACAATATCTATGAATTTGTCAGTAATACGGAATCGATATTGACTTTATAGACGATTTCGATTTTCCGCGGAATGTCTTTGTCTTTCGGAAGCTCACCGATATAAATGCGCTCTATCAGTTCCAAGCAGACTTCCCGTGTAAGTTCCGTGGTTTCAAGATAATTCTTTATCCGCGAAAGAAACACATCGACGTTGAAACGCGCTTGTTTTTTTTTCGGACAGTTGCGTTTCCATTTGCTCCGTTTCCTGTTCCAGCGCCGATTTTTCTTCCGTGTATCTCTTGATAAAACCGATACAGATTTCTTCGGGAAGTTTCCCTTTGGCTCTGTCCTCATACGCCACATCGATCAGCCGTTCCAACTCCGCAAGCCGCAGCTTGTTTTTTCGGATCTTCTTTGTCGCGGCTTTGTCCGTTTCTTCCGTCATGCGGGCGTTCCGTTCCAGATATTCGCGCTTGATCTCCGCTTCGTTCAATCGTACCGCCTTTGCTTTTTCCCGAATATCCGCAGCAACGAGTGCTTCAAGTTCGGCTGCGTTGATATAATGGCTCGCACAATATGATTTCCCATAGCGCAGACGATTTCCGCAATCGAACGAAAAGCGCAACGGCGGATCGGGTGTTTTCCTGCTCTTGCGGCTATGCCGCCAAGACAACTTCATCTTTCCGCCGCAGTCGGCGCAGAACAGCAATCCCGACAGAGGATGAACGTACCCGCGCTTCGTAGGCTTCCCGCGGCTGACACTCTTTTCCATCTCGCGGCATTTATCCCACAACTCTTTTGTTATAATGGCTTCGTGCGTATTCTCTACGACAATCCGTTCGCTTTCGTCGCGGACAATGCGGCGCTTGTTCTTATAAGATACGCTCGTCGTCTTTTGCTGTACGAGATTGCCCAAGTAGGTGGGGTTGTGCAATATCTGCCGTATTCCCGTTCCCGTCCAAAGCCGTATGCCGTTTCCGTTCCTGCGTACCGACGTGTCGAATTTCTCTGCCCGATAGTATTCGGGCGGCAAGATATGCCTTGCATTAAACTCTTCCGCGATACGGTTCGGCGATACGCCGCGCGCCCGCATACGGAATATCTCCCGGACATTCTCCGCCGCTTCGTCGTCTATAATCGGCAGCCGTTTTTCCGTCGGCCCGATTATATACCCGTATGGCGCATGGGAAGAATAATACTTGCCGTTCTGTGCGCCCGCTTTGAATACCGCACGTATCTTCTTCGACGTGTTCGACGCATACCATTCGTTAAATACGTTCATGATCGGCATCATATCCATTGCCGCCGTATCTTTGTCTGCCGTATCGATATTGTCGCTCAATGCGATGAAACGAATACCGAACATCGGAAAAATATAGTCTATATATTTCCCGACTTCGATATAGTTTCTGCCGAATCTCGACATATCTTTCACGATGATCAGATTGATGATGCCCGCTTTCGCATCGTCCAACAATCTCAGCACGCCCGGACGCTCGAACGTTGTACCCGATATACCGTCGTCTGCATAAATGTCATGGATTACCCAACCTTGTTCACGCGCATATTGCGTAAGCAGAAGTTTTTGGTTTTCTATGGACAGCGATTCGCCTGCACGTTCATCGTCTTTGGAAAGCCTGACATAAATACCTGCTATGTAATTGTCCTGCTTTGACTTCATTTTTTACCTCCCAAGCCAAAGCAATCGCTCTTCACTTGACTGCATTGTAACACATTTTTCCGTTGTTTGCAAGAGTATTCGGAAAAATTTCCCGACATTGTTTCCGTATAGGCACGTTCGGCTGCAAGCCGTTGCATTGTCGTTCCCAAATTCTTTTTCCCCGCATAGTGACTGATTACTATATATTTTTTTCCCCCAACTTCATATTCTCTCATAGAGGTAGGCGCAGAGCCATGCTCCGCGCTCAATTGTTGCATTGTTTTTCCCGTAGCTCATTTTCCTCCGAATTTTTATAGTTAAGTCAATGGTTCTCTCATAATCTTTTCTCCTTTCGCGCCATTGTACGCGTTTCCGTTTCATACGGATTTTTCCTCATAGTTCTGCCTCGGCCGCTCTTTCAATCCCTGTTCTCCAAATGTTTTCCTGTCGGGACACCTGCGCCGCGGTCAGCTTCTTTTCAATTTTACTTGTCGATTACAGCAATGCTATGATAAGCGCGATCGTCTGCACAAGCAAAAGGATCGGCGTAGCCCAAAACATGAACTTGCGAAAGCCGCTCTCCATACGCATATCCTCGCGTTGTTTCTCGATTGCCTTCTCCGTCTTTCGGATTTCCTCCTGCGTTTTCGACAGAGTTTCTTTTACACTCAATAGAATTTCCGCTTTCATGTCATTTGCAGAAGTCGAAACCGCCTTTCTGACTTGCATTGCGATGCTCTCGTTCAGTTTCTCGGTTTTCTCTTTTTCCGCTCGGATCGCTTGTACTGCTTTATCTATTGTGATCGTCAGATCCATTCCCATCAGCGTTATGTTCGAGTGAATACCCTCGATGAGCTTGTTCTGCCGTTCTATCAAGCTGTTCGATCTCTCGTTCGATATCGCCAACGCTTCTTTCAGCAAAGCCGTCTGAATATCTTTCTTGTCCTTCTCGTTCATTTCCTGTAATCGCATAAGCGGCGCGGGTGTTCCCGTATCTTTTCTCTCCAATGAAATGTTCTATCGCCTCCTTTGAATAGTTCTCTCCGAGCCGCTTGCCGCGGATCGGTTTTTTCTTTTGCGGGTGCAGATACGAATAGTCCGTTCCGCTCCTCGTTATCTCCACGCCGTACAGTTTCAAATAATCGATAAACTCTTTCGGCGTAGTCGCTACTTGTTTTCCTTCTTCAATGACCTCTCGTAATTCTTCTTTCCAACTCGTGCCGCCTTTGAGAATGATATGCTGCTCGTCCTGTGTTCGGTTATTCTCCGCTTTCTTCCGAAAGTCCAAAGAAGAAAAGCCGAACTCTTTTCCGATCTCGTTCGCCATATCTTTCAGCCTCGTATAATCCCCGCCATTTAAATGTAATTTCTTTCCCGTAATAGGGTGGACGGCATTGACCACGATATGGCTGTGAACGGTCTGCGTATCCGTGTGCGTGGTTATGACGCACTCGCAGCCCTCAAACATCTTTTCCGCACAAGCCTTTGCATACTCTTGAACCATGAGCGGATCTGCTTTGTCCTTCCTATCGGGAGAAAGTTTGAAGTGGTAATACTTTCTCTCTCCATAGTCCGTATATTTCCCGAACCTCGCCGCCGTTTCTTTGAACTGCTCGGAATAGTCCTCGTCTATGAAAAGGTTTTGCACGTCGATGTATCTTGCCTTATCCTTTCGGGTAACGTAGCCGATTGCCATATCCGGCATGGCTTTGCCTGCGGTACCTTTCAAAAGCGGCATTTCAGTTTCCCCCTATGGCGGAGAGCAAAGCGCGGTACGCTCTCTTGCACTCTGCCGCAGCAGACAAAACTTGTTCTTTCTCATCAGGGTAGAAGTAGCAATTCCTTACCGCTTGATTTAAGTTATTGCCTTGCCGTTTGAGTTCCTGCAATATCTCTCCGCTGCGCTCGAACACGACAACGGGCTTGTCCGTTAAAGCGCGGATCAGAAAGTCTGTTCGGCTCAATCCGCTTGTCTTTACCTTCTCATCGATGATACGTCGCTCCCGTTCCGATACGCGGAAAGAATAGGTAATAGGTCTGTTTCGTTTTACTGTTTTCTTCTCGATAATTTTTTCCTCCAAAGTTTTTTGTGCTTTCGCAAAGTGTATTAGGGGAAAGCATTTCCCCTAACGAGGCGAGCGGGACGCTCGGCAAGTGGCTTGCCACTTGCGTACCTCGCCATTACGAAAATCGGCAGTCTGCCCCGCTCGTATAATACGATAGAGAACAAATTGCTTTTGTCTGTTTTGCTTTCCGTTTTTTGTTGTTTGATTGCCGCATCACGGCGGTTTGATTGTTCTATGACTGGCTCATATCTTCCTCCATCTCCGATTTATTTTTTATCTTTACCCACGCCCGAAAGGGTGGGTAACTCGCTGTCGTTAAAAAGTTCCCTCCATATCCCCAAGGACACGAAATTTAAAAATATGAACGGATATCCAATAATTTCACAAACTTTTCATCTTTCAGGAAAGTCCTTTCATATTCCTAAGGACATGAAAATTTAAAAGTTCGTGGTTTTGAATATAATTTCACGGAGTTTTCATTATTCAGAAAAGTCCTCCCATATTCCCAAGGACACGAAAAATGCAATCGTGGCGGTTTTTAGAAAAAAAGTGCAAAAAAGTCGCTGACAGCTTTCGCGTATCACCGACCTCAACCGTATTTAGCAGCTTTGCATTGCTCTATGGTGGTTAGCCATTCTATTGTGATGCCGACTGTTGAATACGCTTTCGCGCCCCGACATCTAACATTGTACGCTTATAAAACTCCGTCACGGCACGTCTTAAAACACACGATAACAACGGCTTTCCTCTTAAAAAACGGTACTCTTATAAAAGCCTGTCATCGCGCGTCTTTTTCGGGCAATGGGCATAACGGCTTTTTTAAAAAATCGTATCACAAAAAAGCCCCTCATCGCCCGACGAAAAACGATAACCAAATAAAGGCTTCCGCGTTCAAAAAATTGTACGTTTATAAAGCTCTGTCTTGGCTCGTCTTTCAGACGGCTCGGGTACAGCGCGTTCGCGCTGAAACATCGCGGAGAAGTTCTCTCTCCGCAAGCGCGGAAAACTTTCCTCCGCGCACCTCTTCTCGCATGGAAGAGTACGTATCAACTTTGCGGTACGACAAAAGAGTATAGGCGATATTTCCACCTATACTCTCGCATTATACCATATCCATTTCGTTCTGTCAATAAAATATAAACAAATGTTTATATTTTATTTTAACAGGAAGGTGAATTATATTATTAAGTGCAACAGTAGAAGAAAAAAAGAGTTCATACAAATCTGTGGTAAAATAGAGTTGCGAAACTAATTTACACCAAGGAGATCTGTATGAACTACCACCATTTTACCATAGAAGAG
>CASFBD010000140.1 GCA_949292885.1 uncultured Bacillota bacterium | reverse complement strand
AAGGAAAAAGTCGCACGCGAACAGGTAAGCGCCCTTGCTCCCCTTTCTCACACGGCGGCTGCAAAAGCAGAGCACGAGCCAAACGAGAAAGATGAGCAGCGGCGCACCCAAAAGAAAAGGGGCGACAAAAGGAAAAAGCGCGCCCGCCTCCTCGCACAGAGCGACGGCGGACTGAAGAATGCGGTCAAACACGAGAAAACCTCCCGAACAAATTCCGCATCCATTATAGCCCGGCAACAGGCGCACTTTACGGTATTTTTTAGCTTCCTTTGCCGAAGAATGTCTTTTTTCGTCCTCTTTTTCCGTTTACGTTGTGTGTTTTTTATGACAACGGCACTTCCACGAAAAATCCGAGGGCAATGTTCAAGATATAGGCGCTCACCTTTTTGATGCCTGCCTGTCTTGCCGCCGCGGCGGCGTAGATCTTCAGCTGCGGCGAATAATCGCGCAGCAGACGATCGGCGGTGTGTGAGGAATATTTGTAATCCACAATGACGCATTCTTCCCCTTTCACCGCCATCAGGTCGACGACGCCCTGCAACAACACTTCATCCTCCGAAGCCGTATCGTACAGACGGTTGGCAGGCAAAGTGAGAAGAAAAGCGCGTTCGCGGAAAAGCTGATACCCTTTCAGCCGTGAAAAGAGGGGCAAAGAGAGGATCTGCGCACCCTTTTCTTCCTGCACACCCGCAATTCCCTTTTCGGCAAGCAGAGCGCACACCCGTGCAGCCTCATCTTGCGGAGGCGCGGAAAAATCGGCACGTTCGAGAAAAGCATGGTACGCGGTCCCCGTCCGCGCGTCCTGCGGAGAGGCATAATATTCTCCCTGCCAACGCGGAGGCTCCTCCTCCCGCATTGCGTCCTCTGTCACTTCCCTAACGGGCATACGCCCGCGCAAGAGCGCGGAAGCGGACGTTTTGACGGGCAGGGCAAGGCTGTCTGCATACGGATACGCTAAGCGGTAGCGCGCCGAAAGGGCACGAGAGACCTTCTCGTCCGCCTTTTCGGCAGTGAGCACGCGCTCCTGCGGGGCGGAGAGCTCGTTTCCGTATACGTCGCGCCTCAGGTGAGCAAATTTTTCCAGGTCGATAAAGTCGGCAAAGCTGCCGGCGCTCCTGGTTTCGTCCTCTTCGTAGTCTTTTTCTTTACTGAAAATGAGGTGCAGCGTGCTCTTGGCGCGGGTGAGCGCGACATACAGGATGCGCATTTCATCCTCGGCACGCTTGCGTTTCAGCCGCTGTTTCACCACGGTGCGCAAGATGGTTTCCGTATTGACGTACATTTCCAGATCGTACGCATGGGCGGCAAATCCCCATTCTTCGTCAAAAAGGATCCCCTTCAGATCCTCGTTGTTGAAAGAGGTATTCATGCCTGCAACGATGACGACGGGAAATTCCAGTCCTTTGGAAGCGTGCATGGTCATCACGCGGACGGCATTTTCGCCGCCGCTTTCGGCAAAGCCGATGCCCTTTTCCGAATTTTTCAGTTTTTCGAGAAACTGAGGGATGTTCAGATCGGCGCAGGCAGCCACAAGCCGCTGGAGACGGCGCACCTTTTCAGTGCCGCAGGGCGTGGCAAGCAGAGCAAGCTCCATGCCGGAAACTTCAAAAATACGGTTGAGCATTTCCGCCGCCCCGCGCACGTTGGCTTCCAGGCGCAGCCGCTCCGTTTTTTCGTAAAACGTCCTGAGCTTTTGTGACGTTTCGTCAGTCCCCTGCGCATAGCGCTCGCAGGCAGCGCAGAAGCTCTCCCTTTCCTCCGACGCAAGGCGGATGCGCGCCAGTTCCGCGTCCGTAAACCCGCCCAACGGGCTTTTGAGCGCGGCGGCAAGAGGAATGTCCTGTTCGCCGTTGTCCAGGTGTTCGAGCAGCGCGATGGCCGTCTTTACTTCGGAATAATCACAGATGTTTACCTCTCCCGACGCCGCGACGGGAATGCCGCGCTTGACCAGTTCGCGCACAATGCGCTGCATCTGACCCTGCTTGCTGCGCGTAAGCACCACGATGTCGCCGTAACCGTTGCGCACCTCGCCGAGAACGGGATCGTGACGGGTACGCGCCGCCTCCTCACAGACAAGATCCGTCACCAGCGCGGCCTCTGCAAAAAACTCGCCCTGATCGGTGTCGATGTTCTCCGCAACCGAATAGACGTCCCTTTCCTTTTTCTCCTCTTCCTGTTCCGAAACAAATTCGATACAGACCTCTCCGCCCTCCTGCTCGCGCGTTCCTGGGCGCATCATGGAAGTTGCCTTGTAGTCGATAGAACAGGATGCCTGCGTCATCGCCTGCGAGAACATCTCGTTGACCGTATCCAAAATCTTGGAACAACTGCGGAAATTTCCGTTGAGCGTAAGCGCGCGCCCTTCCCCTTTCAGCCGCTCGTATTTGTCCGTGAAGAAAGAGGCGTTGCAGCCGCGGAACCCGTAAATGGACTGCTTGGCGTCCCCCACCATAAAAACGTTCTTGCCCGCGATGAGGGACAGGATTCGTTCCTGCACGGGATTGACGTCCTGGTACTCATCCACAAAGATATGCGTATAGCGTGACGCCACTTCTTTGCGCACGCGCTCGATCTCCAGAAGTTCCAGACATTTGTGTTCGAGGTCGGAAAAATCCAACACTCCCGCACGGCGTTTGAGCTGCACATACTGCGCGTCGAAGGCGATCAACAGCGCGCACAGCGCGTCGGACGTCTTTTGCGAATCGAAAAAGGCGGAGCGTTCCTCATCGCGCGTTCTCAGCCCCTCAAACACCTTTTTGATGCCGTCCACGCGGCCCTTGATCTTGCCCATCTCCCGCTCCAGCGCAAGCGATTCCTCCGTATGCACGAAAGATTTTTTCCACGTCGGCTTGGAAGTCATTTTGGGACAGGCAGCAAGGATGTCCGCGCCTTCAAAGAGATCTTTTGCCGACGCGAGGCTGTTTCCGAGCGCGATGCGCTCTTTGAAAAAGTATTCCTGCTTATCGGAGATCGCTTTTTCCTGCGCAAAGGGAAGAATGCGGACGGAAAGCTCTTCACAGACCTGAGCAAGGCGCATTGCGCTTGCGCGTACGGGCGCAAACACCTCTTCCGCAAGCGACGAAAAGGCTTCTTCCGTGTATTTTCGGGAGATCCCTTGCAGGAAAGGCACATAATCGGCGCGCGCGACCAGCTTTTTATACGCTTTGAGCAAGGTCTCTTTCAGTTTGGAAAACCCCTTGCTGCCCGCATAGATGCGGCACAGCCGCAAAAAACCTTCGTCTTTCTTTTCCAACAGGGAATCGAATGTGAGCGAAACGGCACGTTCGAGCAGTTTTTTCGATTCTTCCTCGTCCGCAATGCGGAAATTCCCCGCAACGTCCGTTTCATAAAAATAGCGGCGGATGACGTTGGTGCAGAAAGAATGCACGGTACTGATGTCCGAGGACGAAACCTCCGTCAGCTGACGCTTTAACCGTGCGCGCAGCTGTGCATCCTTTTCCTCGTTGATGCGCGCGATCAGAGCGCCGCGCAGGCGCTCCTTCATTTCCGCCGCCGCCAGGTTGGTAAACGTGACCGCCAGCACGGAGGAAACGTCCGCCTTCTCATTCAGGATCAGCCGGATCAGCTTTTCCACCATTACATATGTCTTGCCGCTCCCCGCAGATGCAGAGACAAGTACTTCCCCTTCCGCATCGATGGCGGCTCTCTGTTCGGGCGTGGGATCTCGTTTGCTCATTTTTCCGTCCTCCAACCTACGATCGAGGCGATCTCCGTCTCTGTGATCTTTTTCTCTTCTCTCTCTTTTCCCGCTTCAAAGTTGCACAGACTGCCGTACGGGCAGTATTCGCAGGCGTCTTTATAAGGGGAAGGCGCGATGCAGCCCTGCTCCACCTCGGAAACGCCCTGCCGCGCCACCAGCAGGGAATAGCCGAGAAAAGCCTGAAAAGCCCCCTCTTTGAGAAGTTTGGTGCTCCTGCCTCCGTTGTTTTTCTGATAGTACGCCTCGATAAATCGGCTCTTCCCGCCCGATTCCAGCTGCTTGTCGCTGCGAAGGATGTTTTCTTCGGTGTTCAGCGTGTATCCCTGCATCCGGAAAGGCAATTCTCCGGGATCGCAGTATTTCAGCTGCGCGGGGAAATAATACGCCCCTGCCGGCTTTCCGTCCTGCGACGCCGCCGTAAGGTACAGTTCCAGCTGCAATTTCCGGCCCGTATAATAGGGAACGGGTTTTGCTTCAAACGAACCCGTCTTATAGTCGACGACGCGCCTGAACTCGCCGCACGCGTCCACGCGGTCGATCTTTCCCGCAAGAGCGACAGATTCCGTAAGGGGAATGCCTTTCAGCGCCGAGCCCGCAAAACCGAAACTTTGTTCCGTGCCCGCGACGGAAAAATCCGAACACACTACGGAGAGGTACATATTGCGGCAGACGATCACAGCCTCCTTTCGGAGAGATCCCGCCGAATAGCCGCCCGTTGCTGTATCCGACAGATAACAGTACGGCGGCTGGGAAAGAAGCTGATCCGCCTGCTCTCCCACGTACGCGTCGCAGGCGGCAACATCCTTCAGTTGAGGGATCTTTTCCGCCGTGCGGCGCAAAAGTTCGTGCATAAAATCCCCCGTATCGACGGGGCGTACGCTCATTTCCTCCCGCCGCGCAAGGTACAGCCCGTTTTCCGCAAAACAGCGATAAGGACATTCAAAATACTTTTCTACAAGAGTGGGCGAAAGGTATTTTCTGCCGCGCAGAAGCACCTGCGCCGCCTCCGGAACAAACCGCGGCGCGGGCGCGCCGAACAAAAGCGCATCCGGCGCTTCCCCCCTTTCTTTCAGAACACTGTACAAGGCATTGTGCAGAACAAAATCCGCTTTGCCGCGGCGGAAAAGATCGGCACGTTCCAACAATTCGCGCACCGCAGGGACGCGTTCGGACGCCTTTTCCGAAAGTTCGCGGACAAAAATCTCCGCATCCTGCTCCCCAGCCCGCTCCAGCGCGGCACGGTTGAACGGACGGACAGGACTGCCCTCCGCCCTGCAATACAGCGCACAGCAATGCCCCACGATCTCGCTGCGTTTGCGCTCCTCTCCTCCTTGCGAAAGAGGATAAGAAAGGTACAGTTTCTCCGAAAACCCGCACAGCGCCAAAAGGATGTTTTCCCGCGCGCGGGCATTGATCTCGCGGATCTTGGGCGTGATCTCCACCTGCAGAGAGCGCAGGCGGTCGATGTCCCTGTCCGAAAT
>CASFBD010000139.1 GCA_949292885.1 uncultured Bacillota bacterium | reverse complement strand
CTTTGAAAAAGTTTTCCCCGCACCCTTTCCAAACAATATAACCAAAGTAATGTTGCTGACCCGTAGATCGGTCAAATCCAAACAACATTATTATACGAGAACAAGTGGAAAGAGGACAGCCTTGCGGGAAAGCTTTGCTCCGCTATTATGATCGTTGCAACGGCAGTGTTTCTGCTCCTCGGCTTTCTCTGGAATCTGTGGGGAAAGGCGTGGGTGTCCTTTGTCGTCGGCGGGTTGCTGTGCGGGATCGTCAGCGTATGGTTTGAAAAAAAGAAGAAATAATGAATTTTTGTCTGCCCGCGTATCGCGGCGGAAAAAACAGGGCGTCCTGCCGGTGCAGGGCGCCCTCTCTTTTTAAAGTTTTTGAAGGAGATATTTTCCCCGGTAGGGAACGGTCAGGTCGGTAAAGCCTATGCTTTTCAATGCCTGGCAAACAAGTTCGCGCTTTTCACCCACACGGGTAACGTCGTGCGCGTCCGAGGCAAAGGAAATGTACCTTCCGCCCAGCTGATAATACCTGGTCAGAATGTCCGTATCGGGAAGAAAGGGACTGCCTGCCGTCTTGGCAGAAGTGTTCACTTCCAAAATTTTTCCTTTGGCGATGATGCGTTTTAAGATCTCATCCAATACGTCAGAAAAATCTTCGTACCGAAGTTTCGGATCCGGATAAATGGCATTGCGTGAACAGTATCCCAAATGCGCTACTATGTCGTAGGGATAGGCCGCGTCCAGACTCTCCAACACGCGGTACAGGTAGGCGTTGTAGGCATATTCCTTGCTTTTTCTTTCAAAGAAGTCAGGGAAATAGCAATCTCTCCCCAGGCAGACGTGAATGCTGTTGATGATAAAGTCCGGTTTGTATTGTTCTGCGGTGCGGCAGTATCGTTCCTGTGTCCGCGAGTGATGGTCAAAGCCGAATTCCAGTCCCGCTAAGAGAAAAATACGGTTTTTGTATTCTTTCTGTAATTTGTGGATGCAGGAAAAATACGCTTTTTCGTCCGTGGGACGCGGTTCTTTTCCTTTGATCTTCAGGTGCAGACGCTCGTATTCATAGTTCAGATGTTCGCTGATCCCATACGTCTGCAGCCCTTCTAAGATCGCTGTTTCCACCATGTCGCGGATGTCGCTTCTGCCGTCTTCCGAAAAGGTCGTGTGTGTGTGAATGTCTGCCGTTATCATTGTGTTCTCCTTTTCTTTATCATACGTCTTTTCCCGTCGCTTGTCAAGCGTACGTTTTGTCCCGATATAAAAAAGGGAGCGGAAAACCGCTCCCTTTGGTCAGCTCGCCTGACCAAGATAATGAATATTTATCGAAGCAAGGGTATAATTGAAATCACCGCCGGAGGATACGACTCTGAATGTGGAAGGAGTGCTTGTTACGTTAAAAATGGAGTTGACGGATTGTTCAGCCGTATCTCCCGTGGCATTTAAAATGACTTGCGACGCAGCACCGGAAATATTGCTTCCGTTCAACTGGAAGTTGACAAGATTGGCTTCCGGAAGCGATGCCGATGTTCCGGGAGATACCGTACCGGTATAGCTCGCAAAATACACGCCCGGTTGCGTCAGGGTAAAATCTGTGCTTCCCGCTGTGTGCGTGATAGCTGTTCCGCTTTGGAAAGCGTTTTGGTCAAAATCAATGGCGGATCCGGAAGTTACGGGGGTGGTGGGGGTTGTATAGGCACTCAAGGTTTGTGGAGCAGGCATTGTGCCCGTGGCGCCCGTTGCCCCAGTCGCGCCTGTTGCCCCGGTTGCCCCCGTCGCACCCGTGGCGCCCTGCGGGATGACAAAATCGAAGGTTGCAGCCTGGGGCGTTCCGCTGTTGGTGACCGTTGCCTGAGTGCCTGGTTCACCCGTTGTCACGGTTCCGACGGAAAGCGTCGCCGCCGTGCCGTTTTCGCCCGTCGGCCCTGTAGGACCTGTCGCTCCGGTCGCTCCCGCCGCGCCTGTGGGACCTGTAGGACCTGTTGCCCCAGTTGCACCCGTCGCGCCAGTAGGTCCGGCAGGACCTGTGGGGCAGGTAATTTAAGGGAAAAAATCAGTTTGTTTTGCGGCAGAGAAAACATAGCTTTTCGGTTTGGAAAATTTATAATGGATTTCGATTTGGCGAGGAGTTCCGTCTTTGTTTTTATTTCCTATAATGATCTTGTCGATCAGAAGTAAACACAGTTCACGTGTCATTTGTCCACATTGTGCGTATTTTTTAAGACAGGAAATGTATGATTCGGATTCATCGTCTGCGTCCGCTTCTTTCCGTAAATTTTTTTCCAAGTCGGAAACTTTGCTTTGGGTGATCCTTTTTTCCTCCTGATAGTTCTCGCAAAGTTCTCTGCATATGTTTTGCGGAAGAGAGCCGAGTACTTGCGATTCGAAGGTCGCCTTGATCAGCTTATCTAATTCGACAAGCCTGTTTTTCAGTTTTTGAAGATCCTTTTCTTTCAAAAGCCGCGTTTTTTCGCGAAGGTGGTTTTTTTCGGAAAAAAAATGCTCTCTCTCTTTTCGTTCGTCGATTTTTAGTTCGGCAAGCATGTGGTGAATGTCTTGTAAAACAATGCTTTTGATTTGATTTTCTGAGATGGAATGTGAGGTACAATATTTTTTTCCAAGCTCGATGTATGTGCGGCAACAGTAAATGCCCTCTGAATTTTTTGAAGATTTAAATTTGAGTTTTTTCCCGCATCCGGCGCAGATAAGAAGCCCGGAAAGACAATGTATTGTTCCCGATTTGTCGGAACGCACTTTTGCTTTATTGATCTGTTGAACGCGTTCCCAGACATTGAAGGGGATGATTGGGGTATGTGCGTTTTTCAGAACAAATCTTTCCTCTGTCGGTATGTTTATCACGGTGTGATTCTTATAAGAAAACCGTGCGGAACGGTGTTGGATAAGTGTACCTGTATAAGTTTCATTTTTTAAAATTTCAGAGACGGTTTTGGGTGACCATTGAGCTGATCCTGTGCGTTCGGACTTTTTTCCGTCCAGCCGAGTGTAATATGCTGTGGGGTTGGGGATGCCTTCGTCCGTTAAAGTCCTTGCGATGGTTCGCACGGATTTTCCCTGCAGGCGCAGATCGTAGATTCTGCGCACGTTTTTTGCTGCTTCCTCGTCAATGATTGCTCTTCGGTTCTCGTCTTGTCCCGTCTTGTATCCGTACGGATATGCCCAATTGGTGAATTTGCCTTTCCTCCAGTTTGCTTCCAGAACGGCGCGTATTTTTTTGGAGGTGTTTGCTGCGTGCCATTCGTTAAAGACGTTCATGATGGGCATCATGTCCATGCCTGTGCTGGATCTCTCGGCGGTGTCTACGTTGTCCGAAAGAGCGATAAATCGTATTCCGTAAGCGGGGAAAATATAATCGACGTATTGCCCAACCTGGATATAGTTCCGCCCGAAACGTGACAGATCTTTTACGACGATGGTATCTATTTTCCCCTGTTTAGCGTCCTCCAGAAGCCGTTGGACTGCGGGGCGTTCAAAGTCGGTTCCTGACCATCCGTCGTCTATGTATTCGTCAACAACGATCCCGCCGTGCTCTTCGGTGTATCTTTGCAGAATATTGCGTTGATTTTCAATGGACAGAGATTCTCCTGCTTTTTCGTCGTCGCGGGAGAGTCTCATATATAGCGCGGTTCTGTTAAGGGGAAGGTTCATGACAGCTTAAAATCTTTGTCGGCACGGTTGCGCGAAAAGTCTGCAATCAGGCTGGAAAGGTCTGTTTCCCCCTTAAAATGCCTTTTGATTATGTATCTTTCAGATTTGTTGATCTTTTTTTCGCGGCAGGCTTTCTTTTCTTGTTTTGACTCGCTTTTCGTAGGGATACCTCCTGAAAATTTGTCTTATTCATGATACGGTTTACGTCAATATTTTGTGCAAAGGCGATGTTTTGCGCAGGGGGAACGGGGCGAAAAAATGCGAGAAGACTTGACTTGTTTGTTCTTTTGGGTCTATAATAAAAAAACAGAATTTGCGGGGAGCCTTTGGGAAAAGGTCTGCGGCTAAGGAGGGAAAATGTATCAGAAACATGATTTTGAAATTTTGACGATCAGCGCGTTGGAAAAGGTGCGCGGAGATATTCGTCCGCAGCTTTTTGAGGACGAAAATACTGCGCTTGCCGGCGAGCGGTTTTGCTTTCAGGTGGCATACAGGAGTATAGTGGAAACACGTACCGATCTTACTTATTCCATTTCTGGGCTTCCGGAAGGGTGCGCCCGTGTAGATCTTGTGGGAGAGGTACCTTGTACATACCCGGCTTTGGAAAATTCGGACGATTATCTGCTCACGGATAAGCAGTGTATGATGCCGGATGTACTTCGTCCTGTTTCTCAGGCGGGAATTGTGGCAAAATGCGGCATCTGGCAATCTTTTTTTGTAACGATAAAAGGTTTGCCTGAGGGAATCTATAAGATCGTTTTTTCCGTAAAAGACGGGCAGGGAGATCTTCTTGGCGAGGCAGAATATGGCTTGCGGGTACTTGCACAGAAACTCCCTCAAAACGATCTCGTCTGCTCTTTTTGGCTGCATTGCGACAGTATTGCGGATTACTATCATCTGCCTCTTTTTTCGGAGGAATACAACCGAATTCTCAGATCTTTTGTCTGCAGCGCCGTGGAACACGGGATGACCATGATGCTCGTACCCATTTTTACCCCGCCGCTGGATACCAAGATCGGCAAAGAGAGGATGACTGTGCAGCTTGTGGACGTGGAGCGCAGAGGAGAAAGTTATTCTTTCGGGTTTGAAAGGTTGGCATGGTTTATGAATTTCTGCGAAGAGTGCGGGGTCAGGTACTTTGAAATGTCGCACCTGTTTTCGCAGTGGGGAGCGGAATATGCTCCGAAGATCGTTGCTGTCGAACGCGGGGAAAGAAAGAGAATTTTCGGTTGGGATACAAAGGCTCTTTCAAAAGAATACAGATTGTTTCTTGCTGCATTTTTACCTGAATTGCGGAACTGGCTCATGGAAAAAGGGTATTATTCCCGCTGTTATTTTCACCTTTCCGACGAGCCTGGCAATTTGACGTTTGCTCATTACAGGGAATGCCATAATTTTGTCAGACAGTATCTGCCGGATGCAAAGTTTGTAGACGCGATGTCTCATTATGAATTTTTTGAGCAAAAACTTGTCGATGTTCCTTTTGTGGCGACGGATGCGGCACAGACATTTATAGATAAGGGCGCAAAAGATTATTTTGTTTATTATTGCACCAGTCAGCGCAGAGATTTTGT
>CASFBD010000138.1 GCA_949292885.1 uncultured Bacillota bacterium | reverse complement strand
TGATGCGTTGCCAAATTTCGGTACCCGTTGACGGGTGTGCCGGTATTAAACCCTTTTAGGGTCTGTGCAAACCACCAGTTCACTGGTGGTTTTGTTTTTCGGATAAAGCAAACGCCCCGATGTGCAGCAGAGTCTGCGCCTCGGGGCGTTTCTTTAATAAGGAGCGCCGCGCGATCTGCATGGCGCTTGCTTTCGCTACGGCAGCAAAATGTACAGACCTTTCAGGCGGGCAAAAGAGGCAGGAACGGTGTCTGAGGGCGGGGCGGTTGTCTTTCTTGCCGTGTCGGCCCTGCGGTTTTTGTGCGCTTTTCTCAGGGAAACGCTGCAAAGATCTCACAATGCGGTTTGATCTCTTATAATAGCGCATAAAGAGAGTAAAGACCGTTGCTGTTCGGGCGATTTTCGGATGTTTTCCTTTTGCAGGACAGAGAAAGGCCGCCGCGCCGCAGGATGCGGCGCGGCGGTCGGGCGCGGAGCGTTATTTGGCGGAATGTGCCGTCTGCGCGGGTTTGCGTTCGCGCAGTTTTACGGTGCCGCACAGTACTTCGGCATACGACCAGGCGGTCTTTCCGCGGTAGTTTTCGTCGTGCGGGCGCACGGTGAACAGGGCAGGGTACACGCCGGACAGGGTTCCCGTAAAGTCCGCACTTTTATTGCGGCCGAGGTTGACGTGTATGCGCACCTCCTTTTCGTAAAACGCCTGTATTTCCTTTCGCACGCTCTGCAAATCTTTGGGGCTTCTGATCATGGTGGGAACCTCCGCCGCATAAATTGCGGCGCTTATTCTATGCCCTATCCGGCGCGGAAATATACCTGTTCGAGTCTCTTTTTTTTTGTTCGACAAAATTCCGTTTTTTTTCTGCGGCATATCGGCGGCGCGGCGTGCATACAATACACTGAAACAACCGGAGGTACAATCATGTCACTTTCACCCGTTTTTGAAAAATACGACAGCACCTGCCGCGGCGAAACGCTGCGCGCGCAGTCCATTGTCGAGTGTCGTCTTTCCGACTGGTCGGAAAACAAGGTGCTTGCACTTTCGCCCACCGTCACTCTGCGCGGCGCAGAAACGCTCAACGGCGAAGTGCGCTACGGCGGAAGGCTACTCTTTTCGGTAGTTGCCCTTTCGCCGGAAGGGGCGCTCGTCGCCGCCGAACGCGGCGTCGATTTTTCGCACAAGGCCGCTTGCGCGGACGCCGCACCCGCACGTACGGCGCAGGTCACGCTCAGCGTGGAAAAAGCAGAAACGCGGTGCGAGGGGCGTTCGCTCATCCTTTCTGCCATTGTCACGGCAAATATACGGCTGCTTTCGCCCTGTTCCCTGCAATACCTTGCGGGCGGCGAAGGCGTCGTCTGTAACCTCACGCCCGTGCGCGTGCAAAAACTCTTTACGTGCAGCGGTACGGTCTCGCTGGAAGAGGAGTTCGATACCGATTACGTCGCAGACGTACTTGCCCACGGCGAACAGCTGTGTTTCAACCGCGTTTCCTGTTCGGCGGGCTCGCTGGACGTGAGCGGGGAGATCAACCTCGGCGTGTTGGCGCGGCGGGAGGGGAGCAGCGAACCCGTTTCCTTTGAGCGCATGATCCCGTTCAGCGCCGAGATCCCCTGCGACGAGGCGTCCCCGGGCATGGCGTGCGATGCGGCGGCGGAGATCGCCTCCGTGTCTCTTTCCTGCGCCTGCGACGAAGACAAAAACCGCTGCCGCATTTTGGCGCAGATCGAGATCTGTGTGCGCGCCGTGCTCAGCCGCAGGGAGGAATTGCAGATGCCTGCGGATGCGTTTGCGCCCGGGTACGATTGCACCCTGAAGAGGGAAGAACTGTGTGTTGAGGAACCCGTGTGTTCGTTTACCGCCACCGAGCGCATCGGCGGCACGGCGGCGACGGGCGGTGAGATCGATTTTTCCTGCACCCTGCATTCGGCGGCGCTGTGCGGCGTCCAGATCGCCGCGTCCGCGGGCGAAGGGGAGATCACGGCGGAAGGGGTTTTGTCCGCGCTTCTCTTTTACAGCGACAGGGAGGGACAGGAATGTTCCATGCCTGTCAGCCTTCCCTTCTCGTTTCCCGTGCGGTGCGACCGCGCGCGGGCAGGAGACAGGGCGCAGATCTCCGCGCTCTGCTGCGGCGTGACCTTACGCCAGAAAAAGGAAGGGGAAGTGGAGGCGGAAGGCTCTTTAAAGATGTTTGTTACGCTGTTTTCGGAAGAAAAATACGCCTACGTATCCGAGTTTTCCGGCAAGGAATGTAAGGAGCAGGCCCCTTGCGCGGTCAGTGTGTATCTGCCGCCGGCGGGCGCCACGCTGTGGGAAGTTGCCAAATGCCTGCAAAAATCTCCCGAACAGGTCCAGGCGTCCGATCCCTCGCTTACCTTCCCTCTTACGGGGGCGGAACGCATTGTCGTGTACAGAAAAAGGTAAAGCGTACCCGCATTTTCAAAGCAAAAATGTTGGCAGGGCGCCGCGGTATTTCCGCGGCGCCCTGTTTTTTTCAATTTTTTTTGACGGGCAGGCAGATCTCGATCCGTCTTTCCTTTTCCGCGTCGCCCGCGGTGCGCCAGTGCAGGATGGTAAGTTCGGGTGCGGGGATCAGGCTGTATCCGCATGGCGGGAGTAAGCGGGGCGCCAGCGCGGCGCGCAGGGCCGTATAGCAGGCCAGCGGCCGCTTCATCGCGGGCGTCTCGCATACGAGATAAGTCTGTTCCGGGATCTCGATTTTTTCAAATCCGAGCGAGTCCATAAACTTTACGCCTGTGGTGTGAGGATCGTACAGGTCTTTTATGGTCCATTCGTCCAGTTTGCAGGCGATGTAAAAGTCGTAACCGCTGTCGTCGGCATTGCACACAACGCAGTAGTCGTTTTGGTAATCGCAGGAAGCACCCAGCAGGAGCCATTGCTTTGCGCGCGTGGTCGTAAAAAATTCTCTTTCCTGTCTTGCCCGCTCCTCTCCGAACGGGGCGCCCGTAAACCTTTTCTTGTAGCCGACCAGTGTCAGAGCCGACCGCTTTTCAATGCGCGGAGGAGCGGCGCTTTTTTGTTCCTGCCCTTGCGGGGCAAGCCGCGGAAAACTGTTGAGTTTTGCTCCCCGTTTTGCCTGCGAAGGGGAGATGCCGTGGAAATGCGAAAACGCGCGCGAAAAACTTTCGGGCGTTTCGTAGCCGTAGCGCAGGGCCACGTCGATGACCTTTTCGCCCTTCTCTGCAAGGTCTGTGCCCGCCAGCGTCAGCCTGCGCTTGCGCACATATTCCGCCGGCGTAACGCCGCACACGATGCCGAAAACTTGACGGAAATGGAACACGGACGAAAAGGCGGTTTGCGCCGCTTTTGCGTAATCGATCTCGTCAGCAAGGTGCTCTTCCAGATAGGCAACGGCATTTCCGATCAGTGTTGCCCAGTCTGCTGATTCCTGTCTGTTCATGTTTCCTCCTCCGCGATCTATTATACATTGAACGGGCGGGAAAATCCTGATATTTCTTGCGAGATTTTATCAGGTCGGACGTTCGGCGGCAAACACGACGGCAAACGGCGTTTCAAACACCTCGTGCAGGCAAAAACCTGCGCGCAAAAGCCGTTTGCTCGTCTTTTCTCTGTCGTCGGGGTAAAGTTTCAGCGTTCTGTCCCCGCAGACCAGCCGTCGGCGCTGCTGCTTTTCCACGGACAGGACAAACTTTCCGCCGGGATTCAGCAGGCCGAACGCTTTTTTTATCGCCCTTTTTTTGTTGCGGATATGGAAAAAGGTCAGGGAGGAGTAAATTACGTCAAATGTTTCCCGAAAGGGAAAATGCAAAAAATCGGCACAGATCAGCCTCGGGCGGAAGGCTGCAAGGTTTTCCTTTGCCCGTGCAATGGCTTCGGAGGAGAGATCTATGCCCGTAAAACGGCCGCAAAGGGGCGCGGCGCGCAGGGCAAGCCTGCCCGTTCCCACACCGATCTCCAAAACGCTTTCCGTGGAGGAAAGTGCAAGCGCACGGAGAAAGGGTTCCCCGTCCCATCTGTTCATGTATTCGCGCAAGTGGGGCGCGTCCCGCGCGGGATCGTCGTTTTCGCGGACAAGCGCGTCGTAATGGTCGGTAACGGAACAATATTTTTTCATGGCCATTCCCTCCCGCTGTTTTGGAATATTATAAAGCGGAAAGCGCATAAAAGCAATGGTTTTTATAATTTTTATGCAAATTTTACGAGAATAATTGTATTTTTATTGAAATTATGTAAAATTATGTATTTTCAGTAATTGACGAACGGAATGAGATATGCTATAATTACGGTAATTCAGTTTGGTTTTTCATATCTTTCAGTACAAAAGGGTGCGGACGGCTGCAAGACAGGCATGGCGCATGAAAACAAGAGAGAAAGTAATTCCGTCGGACGGGGGCATCGCAGCGGGTGCGTTCCTGCCGGGAACATCCGGGAGTAAAAGAATGAAGATCATTATTGTCGACGACGAGATGAGCGCTCTGCACGCTTTTCTCAACGAAGTGATCGGCGAACGAGACGTCGAGTATAAATTTTTCAGGGACAATCGTGCGGAGATCGAGGAATACGTATCCGCCAACCGCGTGGAAGCGGCGTTTTTGGACATCAATATGCCGGGGATCAACGGTTTGGAGCTTGCCGCGCGGCTGATTGCGATCCGCTGTGACATCAGGATCGTCTTTATTACGGCACAGAAAGTGGTGGCGGAAGATCTGGACGAAGTTGTCCGTAAGCACACCATCGGATTTGTGTACAAGCCGTACAACAAAAAGGTTTTGGACAACTATTTTTCCTTGCTCAGACACCTGGCGCCCGAACTTACGGTAAAGATGTTCGGCACGTTCGACTGTTTTGTCAACGGGAAAATCGTTAATTTTTCTTCCAGAAAATCCAAGGAGCTGTTCGCGTTGCTGCTGGCATACAACGGAAAGAGCCTTACAATGACGGACGCCATCTCCCAGCTGTGGCCGGACACACCGCTGGAAAAGAGCAAAAAGCTGTACAGGGATGCGGTTTACAAACTGCGCAAGGTATTGGAAGGGGTGCACTTTTCCTGCGTGCGGTTCGGCAGGGCGTTGCTGGTACTGAACAGAGAAAACATTACCTGCGATTTCTGGGATTTCCTGGAAAGCGGCAGGGGAGATTACAATGGCGAGTTTTTAAAAAGCTACGATTGGAGCGTGAATTATCTTCCTGCGCTGGACAAACTCAAAGATGAATTGTCAAGTTAAGTGCAACAGTTAGAGAGATTTAGTTCAAATAAATCTTGCGGAGTTTGGTAATGCAAAACTTTCTTGGGCCTGGCGTTG
>CASFBD010000137.1 GCA_949292885.1 uncultured Bacillota bacterium | reverse complement strand
GTCGGCAATGATGTCGACGAAAGTGCGTTTCTGTCCCGCATTGTCCTCGTAGTTGCGGATCTGGATGCTGCCCGTAACCGCCACTTTGTTGCCCTTTTTGCAGAATTTCGCAACGTTGTCGGCGAGTCCGCGCCATGCGGTCACGTTAAAGAAGTCCGTCTGGCGTTCGGCGTCGCCCGCAGAAAATCTGCGGTTCACCGCGATGGCGAAGCGGCATACGGGGACGCCGCTGTTCGTTTCCGAAAGTTCGGGATCGCGCGTAAGGTTGCCGATCAAAAATACTTTGTTCATATTTTTTCTCCGAATCAGTTTGCCGCTTTTGTGATCATTCTTCTGAGAATGCCGTCCGTAATGCCGCAAAGTCTGTCGAGTTCTTTCACCGCTTCCGCGCCCGCTTCAAACGTCATCAGAACATAAAAAGCTTCGCTCTTGTAGTTGATGGGATAAGCGGTCTTTTTCACGCCCCACTTGTCCGTCGAAACCACCGTGCCGCCCAGGTTTTTGACAACGTCTTCAAACTTGGAGATCAGCGCGTCGCGTGCTTCTTCTGCCATCGATGTGTCGATCAGATAAAGCATTTCGTATTTCATTGATTTCACCTCCCGGTCTTATTCGGCGTACGGCTTTGCGTACGCAAGGTTTGCGCTTCTTTCAGCGCTTTTACTATTATATAGCATTTTTGCCGTTAAGTCAAACATTTTCAGGCATTTTTGACAAAAAGCCCCTTGCTTGCGCAAAGGGCCTTTGAAGATGTGAGGTCAGGGCAGAACGGGAAGTTTATTGAGATAGGAGATGAGTTCAAAGGTCATGCTCAAAAGTTCGTTGATGGTAAGGCTTCCCACGGTGCGACCTTCGTACGAAGGCAGAACGGCGGGGATCTTCTCATTGAGTTTGGAAGGATCGGTCACTTCTACCATGCCGTCGCGGTACAGGTCGTTCAAAGTCATCTTGTTGATGTTTTTCTGTACGTTTACAACCAGAGAGTTGACTTGCTGCAATGCACAGCTTGCTTCGATGGTCCTTTCAAGGTACAGGGTTTTGCCCGCGTAAGCCGCGGCATCTTCTTCGGAAAGTTTCCATTTTCCGTTGTCGTATTCCAGGCGGAGCCTTTCCACGCTTTCACCGCCGTCCGCGTCTGTGACGGGGACATACAGCGTACTTACATCGTATGTGCCGTCCGTGCTTTCCGCGGCTTCGTAGGCGGGGAGGGTGAGGAGATATTTCCAGACACCTGCGATCTCGCCGTACGTATAGAGCAGCGTACCTTCTTCGGGAGCGTCCTCTTCGGCAAGAACATATCCGCGGAAAGATTGTACTGCACCGTCAGAAACGTAGTCGGGGGTAAGATTGAGCTGTGTGAGCATCTGTTTGTCGATGTCGTAGTAGAAGAGATTTCCCTGTTCGTACAGCTGTACGGAGGGATCGTATGTGCAGGCATACCCGATATCGGAATAAAGCAGCGTATCGGCGTATTCTTCTTTTACGCTGAGTCCTGCGGGGACGAGGGTGATCGACTTCATGCGTTCCGCGGCCGCATCCCAGACGTAGAGCCTTTCCGCGTCGTAGTATCCGGAAGCATTCTTTTCCGCCGGTTCGTACAGCGTTTCGCTCGCGGACGATTTGGTGTACAGGGTCGCGCCTTCGTACGTCTGGGCGTCCTGTTCCGAAAGCTGCCATTCGCTGACCTGCGTGGCAAGCACATATTCGTATTCGCCTTCTTCGTTTAAGACGTACGCATACAGGGGAATGTCCGCATATTTGTCTGCATCCGCCGTGATTGCAAGGTAGGGCGAACAGAGCGCGTCGGGAACTTCTCCCTTGTAATCCTGTCCGTCGGCGACGTCCGCGTTGGCTGCAAGGTAGGAATCGATAAACTCCTGAACGGGCATGTAAGTGCCTTTCTGATAGATATACAGCTGCGCGGCGGAATATTCGTTTGCCAGGGCGGAGACTTTGCTCTGCAACTCGGCAAATCGAGTGCGGTTGGGCGTCTGATCGTCCTGCGCGGCAGGGGAGATCTGCGCAACTTCAAAATAGGAATAGATGCTGTCCGCAAACAGTTTCTGTACGGTGAGTGTGGTCAGATCCTGGGAAAGCGTCTGCAGAGTGGAGCCGGAAAGGCTGCCAAGCAGGTTGTCGGACGGGTCGATGGGCATGATCTGGCCGAGCGTAAGCGAATCTATCGCTCCGGAAAGTCCGTCTATGGGAACACCCGCGAGTGCCTGCAGGATCTTCGGCGAAGCGACGGTCGTGCCCGTGGGGTCGGCAAGCGCCTCTTCGTCCGTGACAATGGTCATCACGTCGCCGAGAGAAATGGAACCGATCTTATCCGCGTTTCCGATGTCGTTGAGCGTCCAGTTTGCGATCGTCTGCAACAGGGGGTGGGATTCTTCCGTAACCGTCACAACGGAGGAAACGGTGATCCCGTCCATTGCCTGCGTGATCTGTCCGATGGTGCGGCGCTGGGATGCGTCTGTAATTTCCAGCGTTCCGTCTTCGCTCACCCTGTATCCGTTGCCGTAGGCAAGATACAAGAGTACAGTGGGGGAAGTGGCTGTGACTTCAATGACGTCGTCGATATAAATGCTGTTCATCTCCGCGGGCATTGCAGCGGAAAGGTAGGCAAGAGGTACGTATTTTACGCCTTCCAGCAGGGTGATGTCCAAATCGATCCCAAAATAGACAGACATATCGTTGATCGTCATCGTTTTGGTGTTGAGGAAGGAGGAGAGTGCGGAAATCCCGTATGTCATGGGCAGGTCGCCTATGCCGTTTGTGTAGAGGTAGACGGCCGTGTCCGCGCTTGCGTCGGAAAGGGATGCCTGCGTGTATTCGTAGTCGAGAGTATAAAGAACGGAATTTCTGTATTCCTCCCGAATGAGGAACCCGCCGCAAGCGGTATCTACCGCATAGTTATCGCCGTCTGTCTGTGTTGCAAGTACGTAATATTTGCCGTTTGCGGTATAGTACGCCTCATCTTCGGGCGGCGTATCGGCCTGCACATAAAGAGGCTGATAGCGGTAGGGGGCGGCGATGTTCTGCGTATAGACGCTTTCGCCTGTCGCGGAAAGAGTCACTTCGGCATAGCCGTCCTCGTGTTCCTGCGTGGGCGGGCAGCTCTTGTAGAGCTTCTGGCTGGCGGAAGGCGCAAACTCGGCGATGTAAGTTCCGTCTTCCTGCTTTTCGAGGGAATAGATAATGCTGCTGTTTTGTGTAAGGGGCGAATAGGAGACTGATTGTGTATGACCGCTTTCGTCTTCGCTCTGCACAAAAGTTCCCACATACAATTTTTCGCCGCCATGGAACAGGAAATTGTTCTCTACGGTAATTGCGTCCAGCGAGTAGAGCATGGTCTGCACCCGTTCGGAAACGGGCAGGGTGTCACCTTCGCTGTTCAGGTATTCGGAGGAGAATTTTTCCGTGCGGGTATAATAGCTGCGCGGCGATTCCTCGTTTTCGGACATGGTGAAGATCTTGTCGGCGCTGCCGTCCTCTGTGGCGTTAACCTGCGTGTATACGTCTACGGGATTTTCTTCGCTGCCTTTTATGAAGGCGAGGTCGGGCAGGGAAACGGAAAGATAGTCTGCAAGTTCGTTGAGTGTGGCGGTCAGGACGACGATGTTTGTCAGGTTGCTCGTCATCTGGTTGACGGCGATGTCGTAAAGCAGATCTCTGTCAATCTTGAACAGTCCCACGTTTTCGACGTTGTCGACAATGCCGTCCACTTGTTTTTTCAGACCCGGAGAAATTTCCAGGATCTTGTTGATGGTCACGCTGCCGTTGAGCAGTGTCCCGATTTCGGAAGCAAAATCGAGGAGAGAACCTTCGTATGTTTCGGAAATGTAGTCCTGCATTCCCAGCCAGCCCGCAACCGTGCGCGCCTTGATTTTTGTGACGGCAAGGATGAGGGAGGCGGCGCAGACACCGATGAATATGACAATGGTCAGAAAGATGGTGAGCAGTTTCCCGCCCAGGCTGAAAGTGGATTTTACCATGTTTTACCTCACGGACGGCGCGCCACGACAAAGGCGCAGGCACCGTTGATTTCGTATTCGCCGCAGCTTTCTGCAAGGAAACATTCCCCTGCGGCAAAGGGAGTTTCTCCGCGCGCCCATTTAAAATGGCCCGAACCTTCCAGAAAGGTCACTTGGTCGCACCCGTCGGTGTAGAGTTTGTAGCGCCTGGGCGAACGCACAAAGAGAAAATTGTCCTTTTTTCCTACTTTGGCTCCCTGTACCGTCTTGTCGGAAAAAATAAAATCGTTTTCCGCGGGAAGGGTGCCGGTTTGTTCGATCTTCTGTATTTTCATGGCAATATTATAATATAAACCGCGAGGAAAATCAATTCCTGCCGTATAAATTTTTATGAAAAATCAAAGTAAATTTTTCCTTTTTGTGTTATTCCTCGTCGTCCGGATCGTTGCCGAGGAGGAGATTTGCGCGTTCGTCGGTGATCTCGGAAACATTTTTCAGCTTTTTGTCGATGGTGCGCGTCTTTTTGGCGGCATTTTCGATGGTGTCCTGTGCTTCCTGCAATTTTTTCTGCGCTTTTTCCAGGATCTGGACAAAATTGCGGAATTCGTGACGGAAGGCGGAAAGAAGTTCCCACAATTCGCCCGAACGGCGTTCGATGGCGGCTGTCTTGAACCCGATCTGCAAGGTTGTAAGCAGGGCGCCGAGGTTGGTGGGGCCGCACGCCATCACGCGTTTGGAGGCAAGGTATTCGGAAAGTCCGGGCATTTTCAGTGATTCGGCATACAGTCCTTCCAGCGGCAGGAACATGATTGCAAAATCGGCGGTCAGCGGGGGCAGAATGTACTTTTTGGCAATCGTATCCGCCTGCAGTTTGAGGGCGCGTTCCAGATTTTTGAGTGCACGGTCGGACGCTTCTTTGTCGCAGGCGTCGCCCGCGTCCAGCAGGCGGCGGTATTCTTCCACGGGGAACTTGCTGTCGATGGGCAGGTACACCGTTTCGCCGTCGCGGGAGGGCAGGAGTACGGCGTATTCCACGATCGCGTTGTCCAGGGGATTGATGCGCACGTTGGCGCGGTATTGGGTGGGGGAGAGCATCTGTTCGAGCAGAGCGGAAAGCTGAACTTCTCCCCACGTCCCGCGCAGTTTCACGTTGGCAAACACCTTTTTGATGTCCGCCACGCTCCCGGCCAGTTGCTGCACTTCGCCGATCCCTTTGTAGACGGCTTCCAGCCGTTCGTTGATAATGGAATAGCTCTTGTTCAGTCTGTTTTCAAGGGTGGAGGAGAGTTTTTCGTCCACCGTTTCGCGGATCTGTTC
>CASFBD010000136.1 GCA_949292885.1 uncultured Bacillota bacterium | reverse complement strand
TGCCGATTCGGTCGTGCAGAAGGTCGTCGTGAAGGTCGATCCAGGCTCGAAGGAGACCGGCATCGCGGTCGTTCGAGAGGATGAGGAAGAAACGCATCATGCGCTCTACTTCATTAACCTTAAGCACCGCGGAGCCGCGATCCGCGATGCCCTGACGTCTCGGCGTCAGTTGCGGCGCGGCCGCAGGAGCCGTAATCTCCGCTATCGCGCTCCCCGGTTCCTGAACCGAAGTAAACCGAAGGGATGGCTGCCGCCTTCTCTTCAACACCGCGTCGACACCACGCTCTCCTGGGTCAACCGTCTTCGCAGGCTCGCGCCCGTGAGCGGGATTGCTCAGGAACTCGTGAAGTTCGACACGCAGCTGATGCAGAACCCGGACATCTCCGGCGTCGAGTACCAGCAGGGCGAACTTGCCGGCTATGAACTCAAGGAGTACCTCCTGGAGAAGTTCGGACGCAGGTGCGTCTACTGCGCAAAGAGCGACGTGCCGCTCAACGTGGAGCACATCGTTCCGAAGGCAAGAGGCGGTTCCAACCGTCTTTCCAATCTGGCGATCGCCTGCGTCGAATGCAACCAAAAGAAGGGAGCCAAGCCGATTGAGGAGTTTCTCAAGGGTAAGCCCGAGCTTCTGGCACGTGTTCGAAAGCAACTGAAGACGCCGCTCCGCGACGCCGCGTCGGTCAACGCCACCCGGTGGGCGCTTTTTCACGCCCTGAGTGCAACGGGCCTGCCGGTTCGGACCGGCTCCGGCGCTCTGACCAAGTACAATCGTCACTGCTTCGGCGTGCCGAAGGAACACTGGTTCGATGCGCTCTGCGTCGGTCGAATCAACGGCGTGTCGTACGATTCGTGCATGAAGGTGCTGAACGTGTCCTGCACGGGTCGCGGGCAGTACAAGCGGACGAGAACCGACAAGTTCGGTTTCCCGATCTGCCACTTCATGCGGACGAAGCTTCATGCGGACGAAGCGTCCGCACGGCGTCGGATTGGGAGACTTGGTGCGTATGACTGTTCAAAAAGGGAAGCATCCCGGCATTTGGACGGGCAGAGCTTTTCCGTCCAACGACGGAAGTGTCGTACTAATCCTTCCGGAATTCCGTATCAAGGGACGAGCAAGGAATTGCTCAATCCTATCCCTAAGCGATGGCTATGGATACTGTTTGACTGATAGCGAGACAGCAAAACCTACCAGTTTTGGGAAATAGCCATTATCCCTTTCCCGCTGAAAGACCGCATCCATGTCTCTTCGTTCTTCCATAGAACATTACCGCACGCTCCGGCAGGCGCCGATCTGGTTGGTATCCTTCAGGTAGCAGAGGGTGGGGATGTTGATGCCGGCAACTTTGGCGGCTTCGAGGATGGTGCTCCCCTCCTTGACCTCTACGGGAATATTGTTTATTTTCAGATGTACCATGATTTGTGTCCTCCGCCGTTATGCCTTGATGATGGCGCCGAATCTGCACTTCTCCATGCAGACGCCGCACTTGATGCACTTGTTCGGATCGATGACGTGCGGCTCTTTGACCGTACCGGAAATGGCTCCGACCGGGCAGTTGCGCGCGCACAGCGTGCAGCCCTTGCACTTGTCCGCAACGACCTGATAGCGCAGCAGCTTTTTGCAGACACCCGCAGGGCAGCGCTTGTCGCGCACGTGCGCTTCGTACTCATCACGGAAGTAGTGCAGCGTGGAAAGAACGGGGTTGGGCGCCGTCTGACCGAGACCGCACAGGGAGTTCTCTTTGATATAGTAGCAAAGCTCTTCCATCTTGTCGAGGTCTTCCATGGTTGCGGTGCCGTCCGTGACTTTGCACAGCATCTCGTACAGGCGCTTTGTGCCGATGCGGCAGGCGGTGCACTTGCCGCAGCTTTCGTCCACGGTAAATTCGAGGAAGAACTTGGCGATGTCGACCATGCAGTTGTCCTCGTCCATGACGATGAGTCCGCCCGAACCCATCATGGAACCGATGGCGATGAGGTTATCGTAGTCGATGGGCGTATCAATGAGGTGCGCGGGGATGCAGCCGCCCGAGGGGCCGCCCGTCTGCGCCGCCTTGAATTTTTTGCCGTTGGGGCAGCCGCCGCCGATGTCGTAGATGATCTCGCGCATGGTGGTGCCCATGGGGATCTCGACGAGGCCGGTGTTATGGATCTTGCCGCCGAGCGCGAACACCTTGGTGCCGCGGCTCTTTTCCGTGCCCATGGAGGCGAACCAATCGGCGCCCTTCAGGATGATCTGCGGAATATTGGCGTATGTTTCGACGTTGTTGAGGATGGTAGGTTTGCCGAACAGACCCTTGACCGCCGGGAACGGAGGACGGGGACGGGGTTCGCCGCGGTGCCCTTCGATGGAGGTCATCAGAGCGGTTTCCTCGCCGCAGACGAACGCGCCCGCGCCAAGACGGATGTCAAGGTCGAAATTAAACTTCGTACCGAAAATGTTTTTGCCCAGAAGCCCGTATTCGCGCGCCTGTTTGATGGCGATGGTCAGGCGCTGAACGGCGATAGGATACTCTGCGCGGACGTAGATGTAGCCCTGGTCGGAACCGATGGCATACGCCGCGATCGCCATTGCCTCGATGACCGCGTGCGGGTCGCCTTCGAGGATGGAACGGTCCATGAACGCACCGGGGTCGCCCTCGTCGGCGTTGCAGCAGACGTATTTCTTATCGCCCACGGAATTTTTGGCAAACTGCCACTTTCTTCCCGTAGGGAAGCCCGCGCCGCCGCGGCCGCGCAGACCGGACTTGGAAATAACGTCGATGACGTCCTGCGGGGTCATTTCGGTCAACACTTTGCCCAGTGCTTCGTAACCGTCGTAAGCGATGTATTCCTCGATCTTTTCGGGATTGATGACGCCGCAGTTGCGCAATGCAACGCGGTGCTGTTTCTTATAGAAATTGGTATCGTTGAGCGCCTTGATGGAGCCGTCCTCCCCCACCGTTTCCTTGTACAGGAGACGGGTGACGATACGGCCTTTGATGATGTGCTCGTTGACGATCTCGTCCACGTCCTCCACCTTCACCTGGGAGTAGAAGGCGCCTTCGGGGTAGACGATCATGATGGGGCCGTAGGCGCAAAGACCGAAGCACCCCGTTTTGGTGACGTGCACTTCCTTTTCCAGTCCCGCTTTCTGAATGCGGTCAACGAGTGCATCGTAAATTTTCATGGAATTGCCCGACGTACAACCCGTGCCGCCGCAGACAAGAATGTGTGATCTGAACATAAATTCTCTTCTCCTTCGCCCTTAATTCTCGCCGATGAGATATTCCTTGCAGGGATTTCCGTTGACAACGTGGTCGGCGATCACCTGGCGCGCCTTGTCCGCCGTCATGTGGATGTATGTATATTTCTGCCCGTCCTTGAACACCTCGACGATGGGTTCGAGGCGGCACATACCGATGCAGCCCGTTTGGGAAATGCTGATGTTGTGAAGCTGGCGCTTATCCGCTTCGTCCAGCAGAGCTTCCAGAACGGGGCGCGCGCCCGCTGCGATCCCGCAGGTCGCCATTCCCACCTTAATGACCGTCTCGTCCGAGCCCGCCACGCTGCGGTTGTCTGTCTGCGACTTCATCTTTTCGCGCAGAGCCCGCAGTTCTTCCAAACTTTTCATAACCTACCTCCAAAAATATCCACTAAATTTTCCTGAATGTAATCCTTTAAAAAGGAGCGTACTTCGGGCGCAGACAAGGAAATGTCCTCGCCGAGGACGGCGCGCACTTCGCGCGTGTCCAATACCCCTTCCCGCTCGCCGTTTGCCGCGCGGATGCAAAAATCCACGCCCGGATTCATGGTCACCAGCTGCAGAGCAACGCCTCCGAAATCCCCCAGCGGCATTCTGTCCACATGACTGATGACGTATTCCGCCGTCACCTGCGTGCCCTTGCCCTTTTCCGAACGGATGTCAAAACTTCCGCCCGCGCTCTCCGCGGAAAATTTGAACAGCGGGACACCCATTCCCACTTTGCGCGTCGTGCGCGTGGTGGTAAACGGATCGCTCACCTTCGCCAGCATTTCCTCGTCCATACCGCAGCCGTCGTCGCAGATGCGGATGACCATTCTGTCCGCCGCAAAGTCCGCAAAGACACCGATCTCGACAAGTTTCGCCCCCGCAGAAAGGGAGTTTTCCGCAATGTCCAAAATGTTAAGGGCAAGTTCCCGCATATCAGTCCATGTATTTGGCGAGAATGCCTTCCACCTCTTCAGGTGTGACCTTGCCGTACACGTCGTCGTTGATCGTCATGACGGGAGCAAGTCCGCAGCAGCCGATGCAGCGCGTGGCGTCCAGAGAAAATTTCCTGTCGTCCGTGCACTGTCCGCCTTCGATCTTCAATGTGTCGCAGATCTTTTTGTACACATCCCCCGAACCTTTTACGTAGCAGGCCGTGCCGAGGCAGACGCCGATCTTGTATCTCCCCTTCGGATACAGCGAAAACTGCGCATAGAAAGTGGCTACTCCGTACACTTCCGCGAGGGAAACGCCCAGTTCGTCAGCAATGATCTGCTGCACCGCCTCGGGCAGATAGCCGTAAATATCCTGCGCCTTCTGCAAAGCGGCGATCATCAGCCCTTTGCCTTCGTGCTCGATCCTCAGCTGTGCGAGCTGTGCGCGCAGCTTCTCTTCCTGTTCCTTTGTACCGTTGAAAGGAACGTCGATTTTCTTAGCCAATGAAACCTACCTCCGACTGTAATCGGGCGAATTTTACAGTGCGCCCGTATTCTGATAACTCAACACATCTATTCTATCACACATCCAAACTTTTTTCAATACAAATAAACGCTAATTCGGAAGAATTTTTTCAAATTTTGTTCCCAAGAAACAAAAAAAATGCGCCCAAAGCGGTAGCATTTTACTTTTTTCTGTGTGTTTTTGGTGTTGAAAAGGCAAAAAAACGGGCGCGACGGGGCACAACTTGACGAACAGAGCTTTTTGTGGTATAATAAGCCAAATTTTCATTGCCGAAACCATCGGAAAGGAGGTAAACCATGAATTCTACCGAATTGCACGACACCCTGCTGAAAAAATACACAAAATACTCGCAGGACATCATGGAACTGACCAAAATGGCGAGCAAAAGCGACATCATCAACCCCAAGCTGTACGAAAAATATGACGTAAAACGGGGACTGCGCGACATCAACGGCAACGGCGTTGTGTGCGGGCTGACGGAGATCTCCGAGATCGTCGCTTTCGGCAAAGATGCGGACGGAAACAAAATTCCCGCCGACGGCGAACTGTATTACCGCGGCATCAGCATCCGCGAACTCGTACGCGGTGCGCTCAGCCGCAGGTTTGCCTTTGAAGAAGCCACCTTTCTGCTCCTGTTCGGACAACTGCCCACACAGCACCAGCTGGAACGCTTCTGCGAGATCTTAGCGGATTTCCGCACCCTTCCCCCTTCCTTTGTGCGCGACATCATCATGAAAGCCCCCTCCAAGGACATGATGAATATGCTTGCCCGCTGTGTGCTTTCCCTCTATTCGTACGATCTGAAAGCGGACGACACCTCCAAACGCAACGTTCTGCGCCAGTCCCTGCAACTCATCGCGCAGTTCCCCCTGCTCACCGTCTATTCGCAGAAAGCGTATCAGTACTACCATTCGGACGCATCCCTGTTCATCCACAAACCCCGAAAAGAGCTTTCCACCGCGGAAAACATCCTGTATATGCTCCGCGAAGACTGCAAATACACCGAACTGGAAGCACAGGTGCTCGATCTGTGTCTCGTTCTGCACGCCGAACACGGCGGCGGCAACAACTCCACCTTCACCACGCACGTGGTCACCTCTTCCGGAACGGACACCTATTCTTCCGTCGCCGCTTCCCTGGGTTCTCTCAAGGGGCCCAAACACGGCGGAGCCAATATCAAGGTGTGCGATATGTTCGACAACATCAAAGAACAGGTTCCCGACTTTGACCGCGGAAAACTCAAAGACTACGTGAGCAAGATCCTGGACAAAGAAGCGTACGACCACACGGGGCTCGTGTACGGAATGGGGCACGCCGTGTATTCCCTCTCTGACCCGCGCGCGGACATTCTGCGTTCCTTCGCGGAAAAACTTGCGGCGGAAAAACACAAGGAAGAAGAATACGAAATGCGCAAATATGTGGCGCAGGCTGCGGCGGAACTCATCGCCGAAAAACGGCGCATCTATAAGGGCGTGGCGCCCAACGTAGACTTCTATTCGGGATTCGTGTACGATATGCTGGGACTTCCGCGCGAGCTGTACACCCCCTTCTTTGCGGTATCGCGCATCTCCGGCTGGTCTGCGCACCGCATGGAAGAGATCACCAACGGCGGCAAGATCATCCGCCCTGGATACCAGGCAGTGGCAAAGCGCAGAAAATACGTTCCCATCGAACAGCGCCTCGAAGAAGAATAAAAAATACGGAGAC
>CASFBD010000135.1 GCA_949292885.1 uncultured Bacillota bacterium | reverse complement strand
GATTGGCGCGCAGAAGTACAAAGGCAAGGAAGAACGCCGCAGCGACACTGATAAAATAGATCGTAATGTCTGCGGCGAGTATGGAAGAACCCGTGGCTGCGGTGTAAGCGTAAAAGAGCAGTGGTATGAGCAACACGGGAACGATCAGCGCTGCAAAGCAGGCGGGGAGATAGTTCGGGCTGTGCACAAAGAATGCCCCCACAAGGAAGAAGAGAAGAGTTGGAAGAAAAGCGAGCTTCAGATGTTCCCAAGTGCTTTCGTTTGCGGCAAAAAAGATGCCGACAACGCGTTTTTTTCCGCTCCACTCGTAAAAAAAGTGCGAAAGAGCTCCGAGCAGGGAAACAAATACAAATCCGATAAGACAAAAGAAAATAATTTTTTATTCATGGTTATAGGAGATGCAAAAAGGAAGAAATATATTCCGTAAAACTCATAAAAACAAGATTTTGCAGGTTTAGTGCAATCTGTCCTCTTAAAATTTTTTACATGACATGGTAAAATATGAAGCGAGGAGGAAGGCAACATGAATATGATACAATGGGCACAGCAGCTGAGAACGGCAGCAAAGAAAAAGAGTATGCCGATCTTATCTTACCCGGGAACACAGCTGATCGGTGCGAGTGTAGAAGAGGTGAGCGACAACAGTGAGCTTCAAGCAAAGATGATGAAGGCGGTTGCGGACAGAACACCCATGCTTGCGGCGGTCGGATTGATGGATCTGAGCGTGGAAGCGGAATGTTTCGGCGCAAAGATCGTAAAGAGCCGGGACGACATTCCCACCATACGCGAGCCGTTTGTCAAGGACATCTCAATGGTGGACGAGCTTTCTGTTCCAAAGATCGGCTCGGGCAGAAGCGGAATCTTTCTTGAAGGAGTGCGCAAGCTGAAAGAACAGGTCAAAGACCGTCCTGTGTTTGCGGGATGTGTGGGGCCTTTCTCTTTAGCGGGCAGATTGACGGATGTTTCCGAAGCAATGATCCTGTGCTTTGAGGAACCCGAAAAGATGAAAACGTTGTTAGAAAAGTGTACTGTATTTTTAAAAGAATATGCGGCGTCGTATAAGGAGATCGGAGCGGACGGGATCGTAATTGCAGAACCTTTGGCCGGCGTGCTTTCTCCCGATCTTGCGGAGGAATTTTCCGAACCGTACGTTCGTGAGATCGTGCAGGCGGTACAGGACGAGAATTTTATCGTTATCTATCACAACTGCGGCAATTCGGTCAACAGAATGATCCCTTCCGTTCTGCGTACAGGTTGTATGGCATATCATTTCGGGAATGCGGTACAAATGTCAGATGTCCTGGCGCAGATCTCTGCCGATACTCTTGTAATGGGAAATATCGATCCGGTCAGCAAATTTAAGGACGGAACTCCCGAATCCATGCGCAAGGCGGTTTTGGAGCTGATGGAAGAAAACTGTGCAAAATACCCTAACTTTGTTATTTCCAGCGGATGTAATATTCCTGCGCTTTCCCGTTGGGAAAACATTGAGGCATACTTTGCCGCCATCGAAGAATTTTACTCTCGCTGAAAATTATCCTCCGTCATCGCGGAGGATAATTTTCTTTTCTGATGTAAGACCGATGAAAAAAAACTTGTCCTTTCGTGCATTTCATGGTAGAATAAGGTATCGGAGGAAACGACATTGGAAAAAATTGCGAGTTTTACCGTGGATCATCTGCATCTGAGAAAGGGTTTGTATCTTTCCCGCACGGACAAGAAAGGGGAAGTGACTGTTTCAACGTTCGATCTTCGCTTTACGGCGCCGAATTGCGAGCCTGTGATGGATACCCCTGCCGTGCATACGATAGAGCATCTGGGGGCTACCTTCCTGCGTAACGGCGAAAAGAAGGAGGACATTGTCTATTTCGGACCGATGGGGTGCCGAACGGGTTTTTACCTTCTGATGTTCGGCGAACTGCGACCGGAAGATGTGCTGCCTCTTGTGTTGCAGATGTGCGACTTTATTTTGGAGTTTGAAGGGGACATCCCCGGGGCAAGGGCGGAAGAGTGCGGAAATTACCTCGATCAGAACCTTGCAGAAGCGAAATTCTATACGGAGCGGTACAAAGATGCGTTGGTCAGGGAACACAATTTTGTTTACCCCGCGCGTTAAAAAAGGAAAACAATATTTTTGATTTTCTCTCTATTTTTCGGGGCGCTTATTGTATAATGGATGCGAACAGAAAAGGAGGCATTATGAAAATTTTAGTGATCGGCGGCGTTGCGGCGGGCACAAAAGCGGCGGCAAAGCTGAAAAGAGAAAATCGTGCAAACGAAGTGAAAGTGCTTACCAAGGGTGCAGACATTTCCTATGCGGGATGCGGATTGCCTTACTATGTGGGCGGGATGATCGGTTCGCGCGACGAGCTCATTGTCAATACCCCGCAAAAATACATGGGGCTGACGGGAGCAGAGGTGGTTACGGGATGCGAAGCAGTTGCCCTCGATCCTGTCGCCAAAAAGGTAAAAGCCGTCAGGAATGGTACGGAATTTGAGGAGTCCTACGATAAACTCATTATCGCCACGGGCGCGGTGCCGTTTGTCCCCGATCTGCCGGGTAAGGATCTTGCGGGCGTTTACTGTATGCGCACGCCGGACGATGCGACCGGGCTGTTGGAATATGTCAAAAAACATTCCTGCCGCAGTGCAGTTGTCGCGGGGGCGGGATTTATCGGCCTGGAAGTGGCGGAAAACCTCAGATCTCAGGGACTGAGTGTCACTTTGATCGATGCCGCACCGCAGGTGATGCCCAACGCGTTCGATCCGGAAATGGCGGACTACGTGAAACGCAATCTGAAAGATGCGGGAATGCGCATCCTCACAAATACAAAAATTCTCTCCGTGCTCGGCAGCGATAAAGCGGAGGGAGTGCAGACAAGCAACGGAGAGATCCGTGCGGATGTGACTGTTCTTGCCATCGGTATCCGTCCCGCAACCGATTTTCTGGCGGGGACGGGGCTGGAAATGGTCAAGGGAGCCATTGTTACGGACGAGAAATTGCAGACAAATCTTCCCGACGTGTACGCTGTGGGAGACTGTGCGCTCGTTCGTAACAGAATGAGCGGCAAGCTGATGTGGTCGGCAATGGGTTCTACCGCCAATATTGCGGCGCGCGCCATGGCAAAGGCGATCTCCGGCAAACCGTCCGTGTACAAGGGAGCCATGGGGACGGGCGTCGTCAAGCTGCTGCCCGAGCTGAATGCCGGTCGCACGGGTTTCACTGAGTCGCAGGCAAGGGCGGAAGGGTATGATCCTGTTACAGTCGTCTGCGTGACGGACGATAAGGCGCACTACTATCCCGACGGATCCTTTTTCGCAACAAAGCTGATCGCTGACAAAAAGACGCATTTGTTGTTGGGCATTCAGGTGATCGGTGCGGGTGCAGTGGATAAAATGGTGGACATTGCCGTGACAGGCATCGCGGCTGGAATGAAGATAGAGGATTTCGATACGCTGGACTATGCGTATGCTCCTCCGTTCTCCACAGCGATCCACCCGTTTGTGCAGGCTTGCTATATTCTCGAAAACAAAATGAACGGGGAGTTTGAAACTTTCACTCCCGCAGAGTATGCCGCAGGGGCGGCAAAGGATTACCGCGTGATCGACGTTTTGCCGGAAGCGGGGATCCACGGCGCAAAGTGGGTGAACCTCGGCGCGGTGAAAGGGCCTCTGGAGGGTATCGGCAAGGACGAAAAACTTCTTCTGGTCTGCGCAAGGGGCAAACGCGGTTATTTCCTGCAGAACAGGCTTAAATTTTACGGTTACACGAATACGCGCGTGCTGGAAGGCGGAATGACTTTCAACCGCGTAAAAGTGGAGTTTGCGGGCAAGGCTCTCCCTCCCGAAGAGATCAAGCGTGTCAAGGCGCTGGGCTGTCTGTGGGATAAGCGTACCGTTGATCGCTTTAACGTGCGTGTTATTACCCGCAACGGCAAGATCACGTATAAGGAGCAGAGCGCCATTGCGGAAGCCGCCGAAAAATTCGGTTCGGGTGAAGTGACCATGACCACCCGCCTCACATTGGAGATCCAGAGCGTTCCGTATGCCAGGTTGGACGAATTGTTTGAGTTTCTCCATGCAAACGGGTTGGAAACAGGTGGAACGGGTTCCAAAGTGCGTCCCGTTGTTTCCTGTAAAGGTACGACGTGCCAGTACGGGCTGATCGACACGTTTGCGCTCAGCGAAAAATTGCATAAGCTGTTTTATGAAGGGTATCACGACGTGGCACTGCCTCATAAATTCAAAATTGCTGTGGGAGGCTGCCCGAACAACTGCGTCAAACCTGACCTCAACGATCTGGGAGTAATCGGCCAGCGGATCCCCGAACCCGATCTCTCCAAGTGCCGCGGCTGCAAGGTTTGCCAGGTGGAAAAGACTTGTCCCATGCACGCGGCGTCCGTCAAAGAGGGGAAACTCGTCATCGATCCCGCAATTTGCAATAATTGCGGACGGTGCGTTACGAAATGCCCGTTCCATGCCAACGATGAGGGGACGTACGGGTACAAGATCTATATTGGCGGCAGATGGGGCAAGAAGGTAGCGGAAGGCCGCGCTCTTTCCCGTATCTTTACGACGGAAGAGGAAGTGATCGAGATCGTGGAAAAAGCGATCCTGTTCTTCCGCGACGAGGGGATCTCGGGCGAGCGTTTTGCGGACACCATTGCAAGGCTCGGATTTGAGTATGTGGAAGATAAGCTCCTCAACGGCAAGGTGGATAAGGCTGCCGTGATGAAAAAGAAGGTCATCGGCGGCGCCACCTGCTGATGCTTTCCTGTAAAAAGTAAAAGCCGCCCTCTCCCGATTGACGGGAGAGGGCGGTAATCGTATAGGGAAAAAGCCGCGCGAAAAGGAGCGGCTATAAGGTCAATGAAACAAAGTAAAAGTTAGTCGGAAAGACCTAACAAATAATCGGCGCTTACATTAAAAGTTTTACAAATCAAATATATACTTTCCGCATTGGACTGAATTTTACCCGTCGTCCAATCAGAAACGCTCATTGCCGATATTCCTGCTTTTTTGGCAAATTGACGCTTACTTAATCCTGTTTCTTTTATAAAATCGCTTAATCGGATCAGATAAGTCTTGCAAAATAAAGCAGGATTCTGCGAAGAGCATCAAAAAGGAGTCTATAAAAACGATAAATGCGATTTATACAAAAGAAGACCGCAAAAAGAAAAAAAAGAAACGGTTGAACATCTCGACATTGCCATTAAAGATTTGGAAGATCTTGTAGAAATATTCTATAACTTTGATTACTGAAAATGGTATTTATACATTCAAAGGAGTTTGTACAGGAGGGCAAAAGCAGGTTGTTTTAGTTCAGACAGAAAAATACCCAGCCAAAACTCTTTGCTCGTCACAAAAAAGTTCGACTGGTTACAATGTGGTGGGGGACGGTAACAATTTGCCGAAACCCCTAAAGGGGACCCCTCGGCAAGGCTTCGGGCGTTGCCCTCGCGC
>CASFBD010000134.1 GCA_949292885.1 uncultured Bacillota bacterium | reverse complement strand
AAAAGCTCTCACGCAGTCCGGTACGGACTCGTTTGCGGCGGAGCCGGAACAGATACGGGCGGCGGAAGTCTCCAAAGCGGAGCAGACGTCGGATCCGGAGGAAGAGGACTTTTCGGAAGAGGGCGGTCTTAAGGCTGTGGAAGAAGGGGAAACGCTTTCCGGAACGCCGGACAAGGCAAAGCCTTCCAAAGCCAAGATCTATCGCAAGATTCCCAAACGTTATCCGAAATTCATGACGCGTGAGCAGCCGCAGACTCCGGAAGCGATCCGCTATGAAAATTTCAGGATCCTGCTCAAATGGATGCTGCTGTACGCGCGGCAGGCGGAAACGACGGAGTATGCGGCAAAGCCGGAATTTATCGTGGTCAATCTGCCTCCGCAGTACTCGTTCCTGACGGAAATGGCAAACGAAGAACAGAAAAAGTGCAGCGGATTGCTGTTGCGTTCGTTTGTTCCGGCAGAAAAACTTTCCGAACAGATACGGGAAAATCTCGATCTGTATGGTTGTATCTTTGCAAAGCATTACAACGCGAACCACAATTACTGAGAATCGTTCGTACGGAGGAGAGGCTGGTGAAAAAGTTTAAATACCGGGCGGTCAACCTCAACGGAAAGAGGATAGAGGGCGTTTTCCTTGCGGAAAACGAGGATGACCTGCGCGCGCAGCTTGCCAAACAGAATTTGTTTTTGGTATCGGCAAAAGTGCGTTCGGATAAATCCCCGAACCCCTTTTTTTCCGTATCGGGGAAAGTTTCCGTCAACGAACTGTCTACTTTTTGCAGACAGTTTGCCATCATGATCACGTCAGGCACGTCTATCATTGATTCACTCAATGTTCTGCGCCGTCAGCCCTATTCCGGGTATCTGCGCTCCGTTCTGGAAATTGTGTATGAGGACGTCAAGGGCGGTAAACTGCTTTCAGAGGCGATGGAAAAACACAAGCGTGCGTTCCCTAATTTTTTTCGCAGCATGGTGCGCGTGGGGGAGGTCTCCGGCGCAATCGACGAGGTGCTCCTTTCCGTTGCCGATTATTTTGAGGCGGACAGCAAACTCAAATCCAAACTGCGCTCCGCGCTGGCGTATCCCTGCATTCTCGTCATCATGGCGATCGCGGTACTGGCGTTGATGGTCGGGTTCATCATTCCCAGCTTTGAAAGCGCCCTTTCCAAACTCAACGTGGATATGCCTCCGTTGACGCTCGCCATTTACGACATCGGGCATTTCTTCACAAACAACTGGAAAATCATCGTGCTCGTTGTGCTGGCGGTGATAGGTGCGTGGATCCTGTTCCTGATGAGTAAAAAGGGCAGGTATCTTTGGGATAAATGCAAGTATCATCTGCCTTTGGTGCGCGGCATTGTGCGCAACAGCGTTTCGGCGCGCTTTTGCAGAGCATTTTCACTGCTGATGGGCAGCGGCATGGACATCGTGGAGGCAATGGAAGAGGTCTGCATCGTGTTCGGCAATGCGTACGTGGCGTCGCAGTTCCGTAAAGCCGCGGAAGACGTGCGGCAGGGGATGTCCTTTACAACGGCGCTGCAGGCGTACGATCTTTTCCCCACCATGCTCGTGCAGATGGTCTCCGTCGGGGAAAAGACGGCAGAACTGGATACCGTCCTCGCCCGTTCCACGACTTTCTTTGAAAATCAGGTGGAACGCGCCATCACGTCTGTCACGAATCTCATTCAGCCGGTCATTCTCTGCATCATCGGCGGATCGGTGGGCGTGCTGTTTATGGCAATTTATTCTCCGCTTCTGGAAGTGATGAACATGGATCCCACGCAAAGCGATCCGACCGACGTCCTGCAAGCGGCGCGCCTGTGGATTGCGCAGGTGCCTTTCCCGGGGAGGTGAGCGGATATGGATCTGAATTACGAGATCTTACAGTTTTATGTATATAAGCGCCTGATCAAATACAGGCAAATGAAAGAGATCTACGAGGACTGCACCCGCCTGAATATGCACGTCGAAAGCTATATGGTGGCGAAAGGGTATTGCACGCAGATCACGGCGCTTGCGGCGCTGGGCGAGTTTTTCTGCCTGCCGTATTGCGAAATGGATATGCTGGAAGTGGACAAGTCCCTGCTGGAAAACGTCACGTTTGCTTTCCTGCGCAAGCATAAATTTGTTCCCGTCAGTATGGATAAAAACGGGAAACTGCTGGTTGCGGTTGCGCGGCCGCTGGATCTTTCCGCCATGTCCATGATCAGCCAGATCTATGTGGGGCAGATCGATCTTATCCTCGTTCCCGCGGTACAGATAGACGTATTCATTGATTCTATCGTCGCCGTGCAATCGACCACGACGGCATTGGAAGATCTGCAGCGCGCCAAGGACAGGGATATGGTTAATGCGGCGCGCGCCGATCTGCCTCCCAGCGTCATCGACAGGGAGGACGACGTCATCAACAATCCGTCCGTGCGCCTGGTCGATTCCATCATTAAAGAGGCGATCCCGTTCCGTGCCAGCGATATTCACATCGAACCCTTTGAAAAGACGGTCAAAGTCCGTTACCGTATCGACGGCGATCTGCAGGTGCGTGCGGAGTTCCCCATCGAAAGTTATCCCGCAATCTGCGCAAGGCTGAAGATCCTTTCCGGCATTTCCATTGCCGAACGCCGCATTCCGCAGGACGGGCGCATCAGCATGGTGATCAACGGTACAGATTACGATTTCCGTGTATCCACGCTGCCCACCGTCCACGGAGAAAAATTTGTTATCCGTATTCTGGATAAGAGCGCGTTCAACTTCACCCGCGCCGACCTCGGATTTACCGAGGAGGAGAATGTCGTCATAGACAGGATCTTGGCACATTCGTACGGGATCGTGCTCCTTACAGGGCCTACGGGCTGCGGAAAATCCACCACGCTGTACTCTTTTCTTAAAGAGATCAACAAGCCCACCGTCAACATCGTTACGGTTGAGGACCCTGTGGAATACACCATGCCAGGCATCAGCCAGGTGCAGGTAAACACAAAGGCAAACCTCACGTTTGCAAGCGCACTGCGCTCCATTTTGCGTCAGGATCCGGATGTCATCATGGTCGGTGAGATCCGCGACGAGGACACGGCGGAGATCGCAGTCCGCGCCGCCATTACGGGGCACCTTGTTTTTTCCACGCTGCACACCAACGATGCGCCCGGCGCGGTCATTCGTCTGGAAGACATGAATGTCACCGACTATCTCGTTGCGGACGCGGTCGTCGGCGTTATCGCACAGCGCCTGGTCAAGCGTCTTTGCCCCGCCTGCAAAAAGCGCGGCAGGACGACGGAGGCGGAAATGAAGATCCTCGGGCTCAGCGAGTCCGCTTCGGTTTTCCGCCCGCAGGGCTGTCAGTTCTGCAACAATACGGGCTATAAGGGCAGGATCGCCGTTCACGAAATCATGTATATGAGCGACGAGGTGAAATCCGCGGTCATCCGCGGCGTTCCTCTGGAAGAGCTGCGCAGGATCGCAAAATCCAACGGAATGGTCAATCTTTGGGACAGCGGAAAATCGCTTGTGCTCAAAGGCATCACGGACGTATCCGAACTCATGACTCTTTTTGACGACTGATCGTTTTCAGATTTATGGAGAAAAAAATGAAAAAAATCACAAAAATTACCTGTTTTATCGGACTGAAATTGCTTATTTTTTCTGTGGTCGGGTGCGCTGTGCTCCTTTTGCTGAGTACATTTAACGTGCTGCGTCCGCAGGCGCAGAGCTGGTACTTGCTTTTGCTCGTCATCGGGGCGGTTCTCGTGCAATGGGCAGTTCTGATGTTTGTCCTGCATCTCCGTTCGGATGAGGAGGGAACATATTGCGAAATGGATACCGCAACATGGGTACTCACTTTTCTGCCTGTGGCTGCACTGTTTTTTGCATTCCTCGTTCTGTATGTTTCCCTTCATTCCTCGGTCAGCTTTTTTGCTTTGGATTTTACCGATTTTATCATAACGTTTGCCGTTTTTGTTGCCGTTGTCGTCTTTTGTTTCCTCCTTTCTTATGCGTACCGTCTGGCTACCTGCGGCAGGCGGGATTCCGGAATCCGCTTCGGCAGAAAAAAACGTTCCGCCAAAGAGAGAGAACAGGAGATCCTCGACGCCAAGGAACAGGAAAAGGAAGAGAAAGGAGCGGAGGGGATCGTTTTTCCCGACCTGCTGGACATGGACAGGGAATATCTCCGGCATCCGTACAGTCCTGAAGCTTCTTCACAGATCACGCTGCGCAAGCTGTGCGACGGGGTCAATATGTATCTCGAAAGTAAGGGGATGTTCTATAAAATAGATACGCTGCGCAGTTTTGTGGCAGGTCTTGCGTGCTCGCATTTCCTTATTCTCGAAGGACTTTCGGGAACGGGCAAAACTTCTCTGCCCAAATACTTTGCGGAATACATCGGCAGCAACATCTGCTTCACTTCCGTGCAGGCATCCTGGAAGGACAGGAGCGACATTCTCGGCTACTACAACGATTTCAGCGCAAAGTTCAGGGAAACGCCTTTTCTGCGCGCTCTTTACTGTGCCAACTATGAAACGGACGAGATCAATTTCATGGTCCTCGACGAAATGAACCTTTCCCGCGTCGAATATTACTTTGCCGATTTTCTTTCCGTTTTGGAACTAGACGCGCAAAACTGGAAAATCGAACTGATGCCCGTGTCCACGGGCGGCGTGCTTCCCGAAAAGCTGGAAGAGTGTTCTATCCGTATTCCGCAGAACGTTTGGTTTATCGGAACGGCCAACAAGGACGATTCCACCTTTACCATCACGGACAAGGTGTACGACCGCGCTATCGTCATAGATTTCTCGTCGCGCAGCGAATCGGTGCCCTCCTCCCGCAATCTTGCGCCCCTGCACATCGGGCAGAGCAAACTCCGCTCCCTGTTTGAAGAGGCGTGGCTCACGCCTTCATACGCGCTCAGCCGCGAACTGCGCGCCCGTTTTTCCGAGATCAGCCAGTTTATCCTGGATGCCTTCGACGTCAACTTCGGCAACCGCATCCTCAACCAGATCGTGCGCTTTGTTCCCGTTTACGTCGCCTGCGGCGGTACGCCCGCCAAGGCGCTGGACATCATGCTTGCGCGCAAGATCCTGCGCAAACTGGAAGGAAGGTTTGAAGAAGGGCTTAAAACCAATCTTGCAAAGCTGGAAAAACTTATTCTCCGCGAATTTGATAAATCCGACTTCTCCGATACCCTTCAGACGATTGCAAGTTTGAAAAGGAAGCTACTCTGATGTCGGCACCGTCGCTGGAAAAATTCAACGAACAGTTTTTAAAGCAAGACCTGCGTACGGTAACGCAGATTTTGCAGGAAGAGCGGGAAGGGAAATTTTCCTTCTTTCTCCCGTCTCCGGAAAAACTGGATGTTTCTCTTCTCATCGGATGTCTCGAAAAATATCTTCCCTTTCTGACCCGTGTGGTGCAGAGTCCTTACGTCATTCTCAAAAGCGAGTACGAGCAGGTCAGGACGGAGCGGGCGGGGAGTATGAGCCCGCAGGCGATCCGCATGACGGTCAAGGACTCTTCCCTTTGGAAGAAAAAGGGGAAGGGGATGCGTC